>JBLFXH010000070.1:0-13897 GCA_047611125.1 Rhodothermales bacterium | reverse complement strand
AAAGGCTGTCAGAACCTTTTCCATAGTTGATGTCCGCCTCATCCGACTCCAAAGACCTCCGTCGCGTAATTCTCGACGAAGCGCGCCATCAGCTAGTCAAGCATGGCTATAACAGTCTGTCGATGCGCCGGATTGCGAAGGAAATAGGCTACTCGGCAACGGCCATCTACCTGCACTTCGAAGGAAAGGACGCGCTGGTCCATGCGCTGATCGATGAGGGCATGGAGAATCTCTTTCAGCGGCTGAAGGAAGCCTGCCAGGAGCAGATCCAGCCCGCGACCCGACTCCGGACCGCCTGTCTGGAATATGTCCGCTTCGGGCTCGAGAATCCCGAGTACTACGAGATCATGCACCTCATCCATCCCGAGCGGATGGAGCGGTTTCCGGCCGAGATGTATCGGCGTGCTCGTCGCAGCCTCGAATTCATCCAGGACATCCTCAATCGCGGTGCTGCCGCAGGGCTTTTTGTCCTTGATTCGGCCTCGGTCTCGGCAGCGGCTATCTGGGCCATGCTGCACGGCGTGGTCTCGCTCTTGATCTCGCGCCGGGTTGACGTCAGGATCGATCCCGATACGTTGATTTTCACTCTGGTCAGCCATGTAGTTGCCAGCGTCACCCTCAAACCCATTCGGATACAAGCATGAAAGGAGCCATCGAGCGTCCCCCGGTGGCCCGTCTGGGAGCGACCATCCCCCAGATATTTTTCGAGGCCCGATCGCGGTACGGCAACTATAACGCGCTCTACCGTCGTTTGGGGATTGGATGGGAGTCAACCAGCAGTGATTCGCTCTATGAGCGCTCCGGAAACATCGCGCTAGGCCTGCGAGCCATGGGCATGAAGGCTGGAGACCGGGTTGCCTTCTATATGAACTCCAATTCGGCCTTTGTCACCGTGGACATGGGCTGTCTCATTGCCGGCGTCGTAGATGTGCCCATCTACCTGTCCCAGGCGCCGGAGGCCGTCCACTATGTGCTGGAGCATTGTGAGGCCCGGATGCTCTTCGTATCGAATGCCGAGCGGCTCCGTGAAGTGACGCCCGCTCTCCACAATCTGCCCAATCTGGAGACTATCGTCGTGGCAGACGGGCCGGTTGCCGAGGCCAAAGGCGTTACAGTCATTCCGCTGGCCCAACTGGAATCGCGCGGCGCCGAAGAGTCGGCCCGGGACGCCGCCGCGGCTCGAACCCTGGCTGACCAACGTTACCCGGGAGATCTGGCCACGATCATCTACACCAGTGGAACGACTGGGACGCCGAAGGGGGTGATGCTTTCGCACGAAAACCTGAGCATGAACGCCCTGTACACGTACCAGGAGTCAGGCACCTATAACTTCGGACCTGATGGCGAAACGTCGCTGTCGTTCCTGCCGCTCAGCCACGTCTTCGCCCGAACCATGTGCTATGCCTCCCTGGCGTTTGGCACTCCGATCTGGTTTACCAACCCCGACAGGTTGGCAGAGGATTTTCAGCACGTGAAGCCGACAATTTTCTCGACGGTTCCGCGTGTCCTCGAAAAGCTCTATGCCAAGATTGTCGAGAAGACCGAGGCCGCGGGTGGAGTCAAGGGGAAACTGGCCAAGTGGGCCCTTGAGCGCGCTCGGACCTGGGAGCCCGGGACCGAACTCAGCGGGCTGGCAGCTATCCGACATCGTGCTGCTGACAAGTTGGTCTACTCAAAATGGCGTGGTGCCATGGGAGGTCGGGTTAGAACAATCTCAGCCGGCGGGGCAGCACTCAGCGGCGAAATTGTGCGGGTATTTGCGGCCGCAGGTATTGACCTGCTCCAGGGGTATGGGCTGACCGAGACCAGCCCCGTTATCACGTTCAATCGACCCAAGACCAACCGTCCTGGATGGGTGGGTGTGCCGCTGCCTCACGTCGAGGTCCGGATTGCCGAAGACGGCGAAATCTGCACCCGAGGCCCGCACGTCATGAAGGGATACTACAAGGATCCCGAAAAGACGGCCGAAGTCATGGACGAAGACGGCTGGTTTTACACGGGCGACATCGGTGAATTCAGCAGTGGGTTCCTCCGGATCACGGATCGCAAGAAGGATCTCTTCAAGCTGTCGACCGGCAAGTACGTCATGCCCCAGCCTCTGGAGAACGCTCTGGCCACCAGTCCCATCGTGGAACAGGCGGTAGTGGTTGGCGCAGGCAAAAAATATACGAGTGCGCTCATTTTCCCCAATCAGGACGCCGTCCGAAAATTGGCGACTCGGTCCGACGCGCCTCTGGCCGACCTCATCCTCGACCCGGCCGTCTTGGAGGCCTTCACCGAGGCGGTAGAGGCTGCCAACACCGGCCGGAGTCACTGGACCTGCATCAAACGATACCGCCTGGTGCCCGACACGGTGAGCGTTGTCAACGGACTGCTCACCCCGACCCTGAAAATAAAACGATCCCGCGTCCGCGAACGCTTCTCGGAAGAAATCGAGAGCATGTACTTGGGCACGGAATGCAAACCTCCAGTGGTTGCCCTGGAGCTGCCAAAAGAAGCCGAACATGGAAGTGACTCAGACTGAGAAAGCATCAATGGTTCATCGTCCGTTCCGCCGTGCTGCGGTACTGGGAGCGGGAACGATGGGCGCCCAGATTGCGGCGCATTTCGCAAACGCGGGCATGGAAGTGCTCCTGCTGGACATCGCGCCCAAGGCGGGTCCCAAGAATGCCATCGTGCAGGCCGCGTTCAAGCGGGCCTCCAAGCTGAAGCCGGCTCCGTTCTTCCGGAGTGCCGATGCCAAGCGTATCCGACTGGGGAATTTCGATGACGATTTTGACCAGCTGGCGGACATGGACTGGGTGGTGGAGGCCGTCATCGAGCGGATGGACATCAAGCGGTCCGTGATGGCGAAGGTTGCCGCGGCCGTTGGCCCGGACACCGTTGTGACGACCAATACCTCGGGACTGCCGATTGCAGACATCGTCGGCGGGCTTCCAGAGTCCTTCCGCCGTCGATTCCTGGGGACCCACTTCTTCAACCCGCCGCGGTATCTCCGGCTGTTGGAGTTGATTCCGACCCCCGACACCGACCCCGATGTACTGGCGCGCATTTCGCGTTTCGGGCGTGTCCAGTTGGGCAAGGGCATCGTGGTCGCCAAGGACCGCCCGTACTTCATCGGCAACCGCATCGGGATCTACGCGATGATGGGGGCCATGAAAACCTTCACGGACGGGGACTACTCCATAGCGGAGATTGACGCCCTGACGGGTCCTTTGGTTGGACATCCCAAGTCAGCCACCTTCCGGACGGCAGACGTGGTGGGCCTGGACGTGATGAAGCACGTCATCGAGAACCTACACGAAGCAGTTCCTGATGACGAGCGCCGGGCAGCTTTTAAGATCCCGGCTGTGCTGTCGCAACTGGTCTCCGCCGGCGCGCTGGGCGCCAAGACCAGAGCCGGTTTCTACAAGAAGGAAGGGGGCGAAATCAAGTCGATTGATCCTTCTACAGGCCAGTACGCTTCGCCAGCAGAACTCAACCTAGGTGACATTGGTGCTCTAAAGAGTGCCGGAAATCTGAAGGCGCGCCTCAACGCGCTCTACGAAGACGAGGGACGCGCAGGCGCCTTCTTCAGGAAGACCATGCTGGATCTGATGGCCTACTCGGCCAGAAGGATCCCGGAAATCAGCGACTCACCGGCGGATGTAGACCGCGCCGTGTGCTGGGGCTTTGGCTGGACGATGGGCCCATTTGCCAAATGGGATGCCCTCGGGTTTGATCGTGTATTGGCTGACCTTCGTGATGCCGGAGAGGAGATCCCCGATTGGATCGAGCAGATGGCTTCGGCCGGCGTCACCAGATTCTACGACGGAGACTCGGTATACCTGCCGGGCGAAGGCCACTACGCCCCAATGGAACAGCACGCCGATGAAGCGGGCCTGGCACCGCTGAAGGCGAACCCGGATGGGATGGTCTGGCAGAATTCTGACGTTTCGCTCCTCGATATGGGCGATGGAGTAGTCTGCTTGGAATTCCGCTCGAAGGCGAACAGCCTCGGCCAGTTCGTGATGGAAGGCATCCAAGAGGCCTTGGACCATGTCGAGGCGAGCCCTGACATCCGAGGGATGGTCATCGCCAACGAAGGGACCAACTTCTCGGTAGGTGCCAACCTCGGCGAGGCCGCAATGGCGGTGATGATGGGCCAGATGGACACCGTCGAGAAGTTTGTCGATGGCTTCCAACAGACCATCCAGCGTATCCGCTACGCCGAGAAGCCAGTCGTGGTGGCCGTCCACCAGCGCGTCCTCGGCGGAGCCTGCGAAATGTTGATGGCCAGCCCGCAGCCAGTTGCGGCGGCAGAGAGCTACATCGGACTCGTAGAGCTTGGTGTCGGACTGATTCCGGCAGGAACAGGGACCATGGAGCTCGCCCGACTGGCGGCGCATCGAAGCGCCAATGGTCATGACAGCGAGATCCAGGGATTCCTCCAGGTCTACTTTCAGCAGGTGGCGATGGCTCAGGTAGCAACCAGCGCGGCTCAGGCTGTGGACATGAGCTACATGGCCCCGCATGCCCAGGTCGTGATGAACGCCGAACGCCGGTTCCACGTGGCCAAGCAGGAGGTTATCCGCCTCTCTGAGGCCGGCTACATGCCGCCGCCCTCGGACCGCCTCGTTCGGGTTCTGGGCCGACCGGCCGGGGCAGCTCTTCAAACGGCGGCCTACCAGTTTCTCCAAGGTCGATTCATCAGCGAGTACGACTTCCACCTGGCCGAACGCTTTGGCTACGTCCTGACCGGGGGAACGCTCACCGGTCCGCAGGACGTGACCGAGCAATACATGCTGGACCTAGAACGGGAAGTGTTCATGAGCCTCTTCGGCGAGCAGAAGACCATGGACCGCATTCAGCACATCCTGACTACCAACAAACCCTTGCGCAACTAATGGAAGCCAGGAACGCAGCATACATCGTCAGTACCGTCCGTACTGCGGTCGGAAAAGCCAACAAGGGCACGCTCAAGAACATGCGCCCCGAGACCTTGGGCGCCTTGGCCGTCCGCGGAGCGCTGGATCGGGCAGCCGGGATCCCCGATGATCGCATTGACGATGTCCTGATCGGATGCGCGATGCCGGAAGGGCCTCAAGGCATGAACATGGGCCGGATTGTCGCACAGGCGGCCCGTCTGCCCGACTCGGTACCCGGAGCGACCATCAACCGCTTCTGCTCGTCCGGCCTCCAGACCATCGTGATGGCAAGCCAGGCAGTGGCCGTCGGTCAGGCTGACGTCATGGTTGCTGGAGGGACCGAGTCCATGAGTCTGGTCCCGATGTCCGGATACTACTTCTCACCCGATCCGGCGGTCGTAGCACAGGACGCCGACGTGTATGTCTCGATGGGCAATACGGCTGAGAACGTGGCCGCCAAGTACGGCATTTCTCGAGAGGATCAGGATCGCTTCGCATTGCAGTCCCACGAACGTGCCCTCTCGGCGATTGCCGAGGGGCGCTTCGCCGGCGAGATCGTCCCGGTGGACTTCGAGGAGACCCTGTTCGTAAATGGTGAGGTTGTCACCACGAAGACCCGATTCGACACCGATGAGGGACCACGAGTCGGCAGTACCTACGATGCGTTGGCCCGCCTCCGTCCGGTTTTTCGGAATCGCGGGTCTGTGACGGCCGGTAATTCATCCCAAATGTCGGACGGCGCTGCCGCTTCCGTTGTCGTATCTGAGCGGGCGCTCAGCGAGTTCGGTCTCACCCCGATGGGCCGGATTGTTGGCTTCTCTGTGGCCGGTGTTGCCCCAGAGTTGATGGGAATCGGCCCGGTCGAGGCCATCCCGAAAGTCCTTCGTCAGACGGGACTAGAGCTCAAGGATATTGGGTTATTTGAACTGAACGAGGCCTTCGCGGCCCAGTCTCTGGCCGTCATGCGTGAGCTGGGTCTGGATCCGAATCTGGTCAACGTCAACGGTGGTGCTATTGCGCTAGGGCACCCCTTGGGTTGCACGGGCGCCAAGTTGACCGCCACGCTCCTGCACGAAATGCGTCGACGCGGTATTCGATACGGGGTCTGCACCATGTGCATTGGTGGCGGCATGGGCGCGGCGGCCGTCATTGAAAACCTGTCCGTCTGAGACCTCACTTTGCCCCAATCGGGCGCCAAACAGAACGGCTAACCACGCCACCGAAGCAATGACTGATCTCCCATTCTACCAATTCCTGCACGACGTGCTGCCGCTGTGGGCCAGCATCACCGGGGCGGTTGTCCTGGCGCTGGGACTGCTCTTTGTTGGGGCCGGCGCCCTTTCGTGGGCCGTCCTCGGGGCCGTGGCGCTCTTTGGGTTCGGCGCACCGACTTGGCTGTGGGCCGTCTTCGGCGTGATAGGAGTTGTCGCGCTGGTCAAGCCGCTGCGGCGCATCCTTTCCGGCGCCCTGATGAGCCTGATGATCAAGATGGAGTTCCTGCCGGTGATCTCGTCTACCGAACAGGAGGCCATCGAGGCAGGCACGGTCTGGTTGGATGGAGAGTTGTTCTCAGGCAAGCCGGACTTCAAAAAAATTCTGGCCGCAGGCTACCCGGGACTAACGGAGGAAGAACAGGCCTTTATGGACGGGCCCGTCCAGACTGTCTGCGACATGACCAACGATTGGGATGTCTTCCAGCGCCGTGACCTATCCCAAGCCACCTGGGACTATCTGGCCAAGGAGCGCTTCTTCGCGATGGTCATTCCCAAGGAGTACGGTGGTCATGGCTTCTCGCCCTCTGCCAACTCGGCCGTCGTGGGCAAGCTCAGCGCGTCCAGCGCGGTCCTCGGGATCACTGTTATGGTGCCGAACTCGCTCGGCCCGGGCGAACTGCTCACGCACTACGGGACCGAAGCGCAGAAGAAGCACTACCTGCCCCGCCTGGCCACGCACGAGGAAATCCCAGCCTTTGCCCTCACCGAGTCCGGTGCTGGCTCTGACGCCGGAGCCATGTCGGCCAGCGGCGTCGTCTTCAAGGGAGAGGACGACAAGCTGTATCTGAGACTCAACTGGAAGAAGCGCTACATCACGCTGGCACCGATTTCAACAGTTTTGGGCCTGGCATTCAAGCTCATCGATCCCGACAATCTGCTGGGCAAAGGGAAGAACCCAGGCATCACCTGCGCGCTGGTTCAAACCAGCGCACCAGGCGTGGATATCAGCCAGCGCCACGATCCGCTTGCGATTCCGTTCTACAATGGCCCCACGGAGGGTCACGATGTAGTGGTGCCGCTTGAAGAGTCCATCATCGGCGGAGCGGACGGCGCCGGAAGGGGATGGAAAATGCTCATGGAGAGCCTGGCCGCCGGCCGGGGCATCTCGCTGCCCGGAACATCCACTGCGGGTGTCAAACAGATTGGAAGGGTAGCGAGTGCGCACGCCGTGGTTCGCCAGCAGTTTGGCATGTCCATCGGGAAATTCGAGGGTATCGAAGAGCCACTCGCACGCATCGGCGGGTTTGCCTACATCCTCGAGGCTGCCAGGCGCTTTACCAATGGCGCACTGGATTCAGGAGCGAAGCCGGCCGTCGTGACGGCCATGATGAAGTACACCTCGACAGAGCTCTTCAGGAAAGCGGTCAACGACGGGTGCGACATCATGGGGGGCAACGCCATTTCGAGGGGTCCCCGTAACGCCATCGCCCACCCCTACATCAATACACCCGTTTCGATTACGGTCGAAGGCGCCAACATCCTCACCAGGACGCTGATGGTCTTTGGGCAGGGCGCCATCCGGTGCCATCCATACGTTCTGAAGGAGGTCAACGCCATTGAAACCCGTGACGTGGCTGCCTTTGATCTGGCCTTCTGGGGCCATGTGGGGCATGTTGGTCGGAATATGGTTCGTGCCCTTCTGCTGAGTCTGACTCGTGGTAGACTGGCCGGCAGCCCGGTATCGGGTCCGACAGCTAAGTACTATCGCAAGATGGCCTGGGCCTCGGCCACGTTCGCCTTCTGGGCCGATATCGCCCTGGCTACGCTGGGCGGAACGCTCAAGCGGAAGGAAAAACTCACCGGCCGCTTCGCCGACATCTTCTCGTGGCTGTACCTGGGTTCTGCAGTCCTGCGTCGCTACGAGGCCGAGGGTCGCCGAAAGGAAGACCTCCCCATGGTTCAGTGGTCCATGGAATACGCCTTGAATGAAATGCAGACGGCATTCGACGGGCTGTTTGACAACATGACCGTGCCCGGACTCACCTGGTTGGTCCACGGTCCGATCTCGGCCTGGAGTAGGTTCAATCGACTGACTTCTGCACCGTCCGACGACCTCGGACATAAGGTCGCTAAGATTATTCAGACCCCTGGCGAACAGCGTGAACGCATGTTCTCCGGCGTTCACATACCGAAGGACGAACTCCGGCCCGTCCGGCGACTGGAAACTGCCCTTGAGGCTTGTGCCAAAGCTGACGATTTGAGTCGCCAGCTTCGCAAGGCCGTCAAGGCGGGCAAAATCGAGCGCGGTGCGCCTGGCGCAATGGTTTCGGCGGCTGTGGCAGCGGGCCTCATCTCCGCCGAAGACGGCAAACTCTTGGAGCGTGCCGAGATCTTGCGAGAGGACACCATCCAGGTGGATGCGTTCACGAAGGCAGAATATTTTGCCACGGCCCTTGACCCTGAAAGGACACTGGTGACCGCTGATATAGACGATTCTGCTGGCGGAGACGGCGCAGAGGCGATTCCTGCGGCATAAGGCAGAACCTTTGTTGTTGGGCGCGTTCTTTGCTTCACGGTAACTTGACATATTACTGCGTCGCCATGGCAAGCCTTACAGTCGAAACATTCCTGACCGCCGGTCCCGATATGGAGTCCGCCCAGTACTCCATACTCGGGGGACTACAGGCCATAAAGGACGACTTTGCTCGCACGGCCATCTATCCCCATTTGGGGGAGCTGATCGAGTTGCATACGTCTCTGGCCAAGCTACAGGGGCAGTTGGGCGAGATACGGGATGCTCTGCCTACGGAGATAGAGTCCGTAGATCTGGAGCAGAAGGAGGTGGTCTACAGCAAGCCTCCGGAAGATTTTGGGCCAATGGGTCGGCTGACCCAGCTCATTGAGTGGGCCATGCCGCAGATCAAGGAGACCATCGAAGAGGGGCGCACCATCTTCGAGTTTGTCGATGGCAACCTCAAGATCGAGGAGGTCGGCATCCTCCCCAACTACACCGAGGAGGGCTACCTGATGGTGCCCGACAAGCAGTCCGACGAATTGTGCGTGCTCAGGTACCACATGTCAATTGTCACGCGTGCTGATGAACGGTACCGCGGACTTCGCACGACCCTGGTAAAACGCATGCCGGATCGGCGAACTGTGCCTCCTCAGCACATCAAGCTCGAACTCACAAGAGAGCGGCCCGACCTCCCCAATCCTGCCACCTACTACGTCGACACGGACATTGCCTTTCCCTTCGATGCGACGGTGATGCCAATCGCCAAGCGGAAGCTGATGCGGCACTTGTTCACCGGTGGACAGACTGGCTGACCGTCTGCCCGGCCGTCAATCAACGCGTTCGAAGTGGAGGTCCCAGACCCGGGACTGGGTGAGGCGAAGCCCCGTTGTTCGGCCTCGCGAGTCCCGGACCACACGCATAATCCCCAGGCGACTCCTGAACGCGTCTTCGTACAGCGGTGTCATCAGGGATGCGGCACCGTAGCGGTCAGCGATCTTGAGTCCCGTAGCATCCAGGGTCAGGTAATAGGTCACCTCAGCCTCCGCGCTGTGGTAGCCGCCCTCGAGTGACTTCAATGCTTCGATGTCGGGCTCCCACGAGAGCACTCGCTCAAACAGAAGCGAGTCTCCGTCGGCCCCGATCAGCCTGAAGGCGTCGTCGTCAGCATACTCCAGGATGCGCCCTCCCGGGCCATCGAAGAGGGTACCTGTCCGAGAGGAGAATCGTCCCCAGGGACCGCGAACGCCGTCTGTCGTGGGCTCCAGGAGAGCCATCGAGTGATTTCGGGTATTCCGGAAGCGTCCCGTCAACATCTGCATGCGGTCCCGTGGGATCCGGACGGACGGAGAAGGCACGGAGGGAGCATCCTCAAGGGCGTCGGCCAGGTATAGATCAACCACGTCATGAGCGAGTCTGCCCGCGTTACCACTGGCCGAATTGCACATCACGGCCACCGCCAGTCCATGGTCCGGGTACCGACTCAGGTATCCTCGGTAGCCAGCCGTGGCTCCGCTGTGCCCCACCTGGCGCACTCCCCGGTACTCGTCCACAAACAGACCGCTTGCGTACGCAATGACCCGGCCGTCGTTGAGAACGCCCTGTCGGTGCATTTCCTCCTTGATCCC
Organism: Rhodothermales bacterium; assembly: GCA_047611125.1. Taxonomy (GTDB): domain Bacteria; phylum Bacteroidota; class Rhodothermia; order Rhodothermales; family UBA10348; genus JABDJZ01. Next base: position 3,636 of record JBLFXH010000070.1, on the reverse strand, counting down.
CAATTCGTCAGACTCTAGGGCGTGTGTGAAGGCCAGGAGATCGCCGACCGTAGTCAGCAGCCCACCATTGCCGTGAACATTTTCAAATGGCATCTGCATGGCATATCCGCCAGTGCCGTTCGGCCGATAGGCGATGGCGCGATCCTTTACCACGCGGGTGAAGTCATCGCGCCACTCGGTTTTGGACATCCCCAAGGGCTCGAACAGGCGGGTGCGCGAGAACTCAGCGAATGAGATTCCGCTGATGCGCTCGACCAGCATCGCCAGCAGGTTGTAACCGGTATTGGTGTAGGAGTAGAAGGTGCCGGGCGAATAATTCAGACTCAGTTGCCGGGTGGTGATATCCAGCGCCTGGACGTGGGTGTGCATACGCGTGGTTCTGGGCCAGCCCCCGATGCTGGCCACGGCCCCCCAATCCCTTAGCCCGGAGTTGTGATTTAGGAGGTGTCTGATGGTGACCGTCTCGCCGTAGTCAGGCAACTCTGGGAAATGGGTTCGAATGTCGTCATCAAGAGAGATGAGCCCATCCTGGGCCAGGAGAATGGCGGCAGCCGCGGTGAACTGCTTGGATACCGAACCCGGTTCGAGAACGGTTTCCGGGGTGTTAACAACGTCGTGCTCCAGGTCGGCCATGCCATAGGCCAGCGTGTGCTGAATCTGCCCGTTCTGACTCACTGCTACCGTACAACCAGGGCTCGCGGTGCCCTGCCAGTGGGCGAAGACGGCATCGATCTGTGCTGTGGTCTGTGCTGTGGCGGGGGTGCCCTGCCAGACCCGGAGGGCAAGCACAAGCAAGGCGAGGGGCAGGGAGCGGAGGGTCATGGCGAGGGTGAGCTGTTGCTAAACGGAGCTGAACAGAGCGGTATCTACATCAACTTCGGCTACATGGCAAGACAAATGGGCCGCCGGCCGAAACCTCGATTGCGTTAGCCTGTAAATAAATTGATCGCAAGTCCCCAGAGCAGAAAGGAAATAGACATGGCCACATCGGCGATGAATGACAGTTGGGCACGAGTCCGCGCACAGATCGACACGGTCTGGCCTGACGTCGAGTTCGGCGATAAGGAGATGAAGAAAGCCCGCGGCAACTTGCCGAAGATGGTCGAGCTCATTCATGAGAAGACCGGCGAGCCGCGTGCGGGCATTATGCAGAAGATCTCGGCTTTCCTCTAGAGGACTTGCTGGGAATCTGTTTGAAGGGCTCCGTCAGTCAGGCGGGGCCTTTCCTTTTTGTCCAAGCCAGGGCGGTTGATCCGACTCCGAGGGCGTGCACCACCAAAGCGAACGTCTCGATCATGGCATCACTGGGAAAGGGACTCACCAAGAAGGATTCTCACGCTGACGCCTATGAAGCGCTGCTCTCCGATTGGAGGGACCGCGCCGCCCGGGTAAGCCTGGGAGGAGGTCAAAAGCGAATCGACCGTGAGCATGCCCGAGGCAAGCTCACGGCCCGAGAGCGCATAGCACGACTGGTCGACTCGCCGGATGACTTCCTGGAAATCGGCATGTTTGCCGGCGACGGGATGTACGAGGCCGAGGGCGGGTGCCCGGCGGCCGGGACGGTGATGGGATTGGGCCATGTACGAGGGCGCCAGTGTGTCATTGTGGCCAACGACGCCACGGTGAAAGCCGGAGCCTGGTTTCCAATCACGGCCAAGAAGAACCTTCGGGCGCAGGATTTTGCTCTGGAGAATCACCTCCCGATCATCTACCTGGTGGATTCGGCCGGTGTGTTTCTCCCGATGCAGGACGAGATCTTTCCGGACCGCGACCACTTCGGCCGGATGTTTCGCAACAACGCGATGCTGTCTTCCAGAGGCATCCCGCAGATTGCGGCCATCATGGGGTCGTGCGTGGCGGGCGGGGCCTATCTCCCGATTATGAGCGACGAGGCCCTGATCGTGGACGGGACGGGCTCGGTGTTCTTGGCCGGGCCTTTTCTGGTGAAGGCGGCCATCGGCGAGGAGGTGGACAAGGAGACGCTTGGTGGAGCGGCAACCACCTCGGAAATCTCAGGAGTGACCGATTATCAGGTCCCTGACGACGAAACCTGTCTTGAGACCATCCGCGATCTAGTTGGTCGACTCGGCAAGCGTGATCGTGCGGGGTTTGACCGAATAGAGGCTGTCGAGCCCGCCTTTGCGGCCGAGGAACTCACGTCTGTGGTCCCGACGGTGGGCAATATTCCCTACGACATGCGCCAGGTGCTGGCGCGCGTGATCGACGCCGACTCGTGGACCGAGTACAAGGCCGACTACGGGCAGACTATCATTACCGGGTATGCTCGCATCGACGGCTGGAGCGTCGGGATCGTAGCAAACCAGCGCCTACTGGTGAAGGCACGGACGGGTGCCCGGGCGTCCTCGGACGAAATGCAGGCAGGCGGAGTCATCTATTCGGACTCGGCGGACAAGGCCGCCCGGTTCATCATGAACTGTAACCAGAAGCGCATTCCGCTGGTGTTTCTGCAAGATGTGACCGGGTTCATGGTCGGCAAGCGAGCTGAGCACGGCGGGATTATTAAGGACGGCGCCAAGATGGTGAACGCGGTTTCGAACAGTACCGTCCCCAAGTTTACCGTAGTGGTTGGCAATTCGTACGGGGCCGGCAACTATGCAATGTGCGGTCGGGCCTACGATCCGCGCCTCATGCTGGCCTGGCCGACTGCCCGGATCGCGGTGATGGGAGGGGCCCAGGCGGCCAAGACCCTTCTCCAGATCCAGATGGCGAAACTCAGGCGAACGGGAGATGAGCCAGATGAAAAGACACAGAAGGAATTGCTAGAACGGATCACTGCGCGCTACGATGCCCAGACAACCCCCTATTACGCCGCCGCGCGTATGTGGGTGGATGAGATCATCGATCCGCGAGAGACTCGCCGCTGGCTGGCGGCCGGAATCGAGATGTCCGACCACAACCCAACTATCCCGGCGTTCAATCCGGGCGTCATACAAACATGATCGATTCCATTCCCCGCCAGTTTATGGCCTGGTCCAAGCGCCGGCCGCACGGCACTGCGTATGCGGTAAGGCAGGATGGGGAGTGGAAGAAAACGACATGGGCTGAGTATGTCGGAGACGTTCGTCTGGCCGCTCGAGGCTTCATAAGTCTCGGCTTGAAGGAGGGTGAGTGCGTCGGCATCATGGGATTCAATCGCCCGCAGTGGACCATGTCCGATCTGGCCGCGATGTCCGCTCACGCGGTACCGGTGGGTGTGTACTCCTCGTGCTCAGCCAAGCAGACCAACTACATTCTCGGCCATTCGGAGGCTCGCATTGCGGTGGTGGAGTCCGGGAAGATCCTGGACCGCGTCCTCAGCGTGCGAGGCGATCTCCCGGCGCTCGAGCACATCGTGGTCATGGATTCGGACGATGCGCCGTCCGGAACCATCTCCTGGTCCGAGCTGCTGGCTCTCGGGGCTGAGGTGGACGATGCTGTTCTGGAGGCCCGCCTAGACGCGATCAAGTCGGAGGATCTTGGGACACTGATCTATACCTCAGGCACCACGGGGCCGCCCAAGGGGTCCATGCTTTCGCACGGAAACCTGGCGGTAGCCACCCGCATGGGGCGGGAATTGCTGCCGGACGTGATCACGGAAGACACGCGGCTCCTCTCGTACCTGCCGATGGCTCACGC
>JBLFXH010000069.1:0-14164 GCA_047611125.1 Rhodothermales bacterium | reverse complement strand
AGCTCTTTTTCCTGATTCCAGCGTGCCCTCAATGCAGTGCGTTTCTCCTCTAGGTTGGCCAGGACCTCGCCGATGCTGGACAGTTTGGTTTCGTCCCGCTCCCGTTTGACGGCCTCGCGCTCAATTTCCAGCTGGCGTATCTGACGCTCCAACTGATCCAGCTCCTCTGGCATCGAGTCAATCTCAATGCGGAGTCGGGACGCGGCTTCGTCGATGAGGTCAATGGCCTTGTCGGGAAGAAACCGCTCGGTGATGTACCGGCTGGAGAGCTGCGCGGCGGCAACCAGGGCGCCGTCAGTTATCCGGACGCCGTGATGGACTTCGTATTTTTCCTTGATGCCTCGCAGGATGGAGATAGTGTCCTCCTGACTGGGCTCGGCCACAACTACGGATTGGAAGCGGCGCTCCAGCGCCTTGTCCTTCTCCAGGTACTTCCGGAACTCGTCCAGCGTGGTCGCACCGATTGCTCGCAGTTCTCCGCGGGCCAGGGCGGGCTTCAGAATATTGGCGGCATCCATGGCGCCTTCCGAAGCGCCTGCTCCCACCAACGTGTGGATTTCGTCGATGAAGAGGATGATCTGTCCCGCGGCCTCGGTGACTTCCTTGATGACGGCCTTCAGTCGATCCTCGAACTCACCGCGATACTTGGCACCGGCGATGAGCGCCCCTATGTCCAGGGCCAGGATGCGGCGGTCCTTGAGTCCTTCCGGGACATCGCCCTGCACGATGCGAATGGCCAGGCCTTCGGCGATGGCCGTCTTGCCGACGCCGGGCTCACCGATCAGGACCGGGTTGTTCTTGGTGCGCCGCGCCAGAATCTGGAGAACCCGGCGGATCTCATCGTCCCGACCGATTACGGGGTCAATCTTGCCCTTGCGCGCTAGTTCGTTCAGGTCCCGGGTGTACCGTTCGAGCGACTGGTACCGACTCTCCGCATGCTGGTCTGTCACCCGCTGGCTTCCGCGGACCTCTTTCAATACGGCAAGGATGCGTTCCTTGTTGATGTCCTGCCCCTTGAAGGCCTCGCCCAAGCTCTCTGCGGCCGAGAGGGCGATCAGGACATGCTCACTGGCCACGAAGTCGTCCTTGAGCAGTTCGGCCTCGGCCAAAGCGCGGTCAAACACCTTCTTTGCACCCTTCCCGAGGTACTGTCCGGAAACACTAGAGCCGGTGACTACCGGCAGCCGGTCCATCTCCTGCTGCGTCCGATTGCGCAGCAACTCCAGATTTGCGCCCAGTTTTTCTAGAATGGAGGGGACAACGCCGCCTTCGTCCTGGAGGAATGCATACAGGATGTGGGGTGGCTCCAAGCCCTGGTGGTTCTTGGACTGAGCCAACTCCACGGCGGTCTGAATGACCTCCTGGGCCTTGGTCGTAAACTTCTGCAGGTTCATGCTGGCGCTCGAAAAACCGATAGGTCAATATGTCAGACAATCCACGCGGGGTTCGCCTAGTTGACCACGGTCCAACGCCGTGCCAAACCGCCTACCTCTGACGAGGTGTCAGAAAGACCTACTGGTCCTGCTTTTCCGGTTCCGGTTCGTGCTCATGTTCGGCAGCCTCGGGCGCAACCTCTTCCAGGACCGCCTCCTCATCGCTCATTTCCATGGCACCTCCAGCGGCAACGGCCAGGTCAACCGCCTGCATACTGGCGAGTCTAACCGTCCCTGTGCCGTTCAGCCTGAGTCCAACAAGGCCTGGGGCGAAGGCTGCACCGTGCCCGTGAATGGCCAGGCGGGTATTGACATAACTGCGGTAATGGGTGCCATCGACTACCACGCGGACATCCTGCCAACCTGTTTCTGACATGGCTTCGGTTGCCTGAACGAGCAAGTCCGAGTTTTCGGTCTTGCCAAGCCTGATCTGGCCATTGCCCAGCGAGGTAAAGCCGTAGGCGCCATCCTCTTGTACGTGATGGGCAATCAGCGCCGTGCCTTCAAACCCAGTAAGGTCTATGGACAAGTCTACCTGAAGCCGGTCAATCGAGCCCGGCATGACAAACAGGGTGGGCTCAGTTACTTCGAACTGGAACACGTCACCGCGCTCGCCGCCGTCCACCAGACTGGAATGGAGCGATTCGGCCGACCCCTCCACCCAGAGGGCTGAGTTCTTCCAGGCTGCCGCTCGTGCGGGCATCCACATCCATCCTGTTGCAGAAGTGGCCATGCCGTCGTCCCCCGCCGCCGTTGTAATCAGGGGCTCTGAGGGCCGAGTCTCCACTGCTTCCACGCCCACGCCGTAGCGGTAAACCAGTTCGGCTCCGTGCGTGGCGGTTATGGACATGAGGACGAGGCCGCCTATGCCGATGACCATCAATCCGATCCGAGGAAAGAGGCCAGCCGCGAGTTTGGTGAAGCTCAAGCCGGTGCGGATGACTCCGTAGCCACCGAAGAACCACGCTGTCCAGAGTCCAAGGTCAGCGTGCTCGGTGAGCAGCGCGTTGGCCTCCGTCGGAAGAAAGACGGAATCGGCTGCAAGCGTTCCCGTATACCAGGTACCCACCGCGGCCACGGCGCCAACCGCGTAGAGCCAGTTGGCGGACTTCCTCCAACTCCCGCGGTCCCCGGAGACCAGACCTCCCGCGTCAAGCGCTGCAGCCACAAAAAGCAGCGCGATCGGGAAATGCAGCACCAGCGGGTGCAGGTTCGGGACCCATTCGGGAAGGAATGACATCGAAGGAATCAGAGGGTTAGCCAAGCACGGGGTTTACCCGTCAATCTGATGGAAGTTACTCCGGCCCCAAATTGAAACCCTCCTGTGGATCCGCGGTTGGCCCGCCCGGTTTGAAGGTCGCACGGCTCATTCGAGTTCAGAAAACACAGGCAGATGGAAGAAGAGCGCACACCGAAGGACGACTGGTGGGATCGGTTTCAGAAGCTGCTCGACGATCAGAACGAGTGGCCGACCGACTACATCTTCAAGTTCATCGCGCCGGCTACGCGGGTCGATGAGTTGAAGGCAGTTTTTGGCCAGGTCGAATTGTCGGTACGTGAGTCACGGAAGGGGAAGTACCAGTCGGTCACCGCCGTGATGAACATGCATTCCAGCGACGAGGTGTTGGCGATTTACCATGCGGTCGGACGAATTGACGGCGTAATCGCTCTGTGAGAGGCTGGGGCGGAAGACCGCGACGCACGTCTCAGGAATACGTATCCAGTTGGCCGCCAGACTTGGACGAATCCGGCTGATACGTGGACCTGTCCTTTGGAACAACTTCGGGAGCGACTTTGATCTCGTCACGCGTGATGGCTCCCATGCTGGTGTAGGCTGCGGACAGGAACGGAGAGCGATCGCCTACCTCACCACGAGTCAGGTTCAGGATGTACGCTTCTTCCTGATTTTCCCGCTGTGAGCGTTCGTCGTCCTTCCGCTGCTGATTGCTGCGACTCTGGCGGTCGACCGGCTCGACCCGACGTTCGGTGGTATGTATTTGTTCGACTCGCATGGAATACCAGCTTCCCTAGCTGTATCGACCGCGAAAGCGGGAATCTTAAGCAATCGAGGAGGCTTTGCATAAATCTATTAAAATGCACCTGGGGCCCGCGGGATTGTCCAGATAGATGCGGGGTTGCCCCTGGGCGGCAGAGACCTGTTCTGGTTGCCGGTGCGAAGCGTGCCCCCTATCCTCGGAGATCACGACCACTCCCGATGCAATGCGCGCTTTGTTCAGCCTGGTTTTCGCCCTCATGTTCCTTTCGCCGGCTACGGCCCGGCAGGCGTTGGTAATTGACGCCGCCCGCGCCTTTGATGGCACGGAAATGCACGCAAACTGGCGCGTTGTCGTGGAGGACGGCCGCATCACGGCCTCTGGAGCTCAAGCTTCAACGCCTGCACCGCGAGGATCCCGCCGGGTTGATCTAGGCAACCGTACCCTACTGCCTGGACTAATCGAAGGTCATTCGCATGTCCTGCTGCATCCGTACAGCGAGACCGGTTGGAATGACCAGGTGTTGAAGGAGTCCCGCGCAGAACGCGTGGCGCGCGCCGTGGTGCACGTGGACCGCTCGCTACAGGCTGGTTTCACCACGATGCGGGACTTGGGATCGGAGGGAGCCGACTATGCCGACGTCGGCGTCAGGACGGCCATCCGGAAGGGTGTGATTCCCGGGTCGGATTTGATCGTAGCCGGACGCGCCATTGTGGCAACCGGCAGCTATGGCCCAAAGGGGTTTCACCCTGAAGTCAGGGTCCCTCTGGGCGCCGAGCCGGCCGACGGTCCCGACCTGATCCGCGTTACCCGAGACCAGATTGGCAAGGGTGCCGACTTTATCAAGATCTATGCGGACTACCGCTGGGGCGCGAACGGACAGGCCGCGCCGACCTTCTCGATCGCCGAGATCAAGTCCATCGTAGAAACGGCGGGCAGTAGCGGTCGTCCGGTCGTGGCCCACGCCTCCACGGAAGAAGGCATGATGCGGGCCATCCACGGTGGCGTCGAGACCATCGAACACGGCGACAGTGGGACGCCCGAGATCTTCGCACTCATGGCCAGAGAAGGCGTGGTCTGGTACCCGACCCTGGCCGCGGGTGAGTCGATTCTCTCGTATGGCGGCTGGCAAAAGGGCGTGGATCCCGAGCCGGCCCGAGTAGTCCGAAAGAAGGCCGCATTCCGGGCCGCGCTTGCCGCCGGGACTGAGATTGGGATGGGCGGCGACGTGGGCGTGTACCATCACGGTGAAAACGCCCTCGAAATGGAACTCATGGTGGAGTACGGCATGGAGCCGATGGCGGTGCTGCGGGCGACCACGTCCCTAAACGCCGACACCTTCCACCTCTCAGACCGCGGTCGCCTGGCGGTGGGTCTGCGGGCAGACATCATCGCTGTTGACGGGGATCCATCCCGGAATATTTCTGCAGTCTGGGATGTGGTCTGGGTCATGAAGGCGGGAGAGGTGTTCCGCGACGATCAGTAGCAATTTCAGATATCGGAGAGACGCCTTGAGTCGATTGACTTTGAGGGGGCTTGCCGCCATCCTCTTTCTGTGCTTGTCTGTGCCCGCTGCCGCGCAGGTGGATGGTGTGCTCCAGATTGACGATGGTCTGCACCGTTTCCTGGTCCGGCAACAGCTTGCTGGACGCCTCGATTGGGCCCATCTGACCCACCAGCCGCTATCGGCCGGCGACGCACAGGCGTACCTGGATTCGTTGGTTCAGTATCGATCTCAGTTGAGTTGGACCGACAAGAGTCTCTTGGAACGCTATCGTCGGGAAGTCCCGGGACCAGGCGCCGAGTGGGTGGCTGATCGAGTTCCTAGGGTGTATAGGAATGGCCACGACCTGATCGGGGCGTCGTCCGACGACTGGTCCGTGTCGGTGAATCCGATATTTGTCGGGGCGATGGGAGTCGGGAAGCGGACAGCCGGCGAAGGGGTGGATGAATCTCCGCGGGTGAGTCAGAACACGCGGGGGACGCATATTGCCGGGGCGATTGGGCCGTACTTGTTCTTTGAGGGGCGGTTTACGGAGAACTCGCAACGGGTGGTGGAGCCGGTGACTAGAGACGGCTCGATTCCGCGCCGGGGCTACGCCACCCTCTCGGGAAACGTGTACAGTTGGATGGAGGCTACGGGAGTCGTGGGCCTGCGCAGCAAGTATCTGGAGGCGCGATTCGGACGCGATCGGTATCGGTGGGGTCACGGACTTGGGAGTCCCTATCTGTCGAACTATGCCCCGCCCATCGATCACGTCCTACTGAAGGCGCGGTTCTGGCGTGTGGAGTATGTGAGTCTGTTTTCTGGGTACAGCTCTACCCGCGCGCCGGGCCATGCGCGCGGCGACCAGGTACGCCGCCGCAAGTACGGCTCCAGTCACCGCCTGGCCGTCCACCTCCCTGGCCGACTCGAAGTGAGCATCTTCGAGACCGTGGTATTCGCCACGGACTCGCTAGAAGTCCGCGAACGATTCGACCTGTCCTACGCCAACCCGGTGATCTTCCTGCGAGCGGTGGAGCGTGATCGCGGAAGCCCGGACAACGTCCTGCTCGGGGCCAGCGCGGCCTGGCGACCTGTCAACGGCCTTCGAGTCTTCGTAGAGTTGATGCTGGACGAGTTTAAGTCTGACTTCATAGGAAAAGAGTGGTGGGCCAACAAGTGGGTCTGGAACTACGGACTGCAGTTCGCGGACTTCCCGGTGTCAGGAGTGACGGCCCGGTTTGAAGCCGCTCGCATCCGGCCCTTCATGTACAGCCATGATGACGAGATAGACGCCTACGTCCATTTCGGAGACCTTTTGGGTCATCCCGCCGGCCCGAATGCGTGGGACTATACGCTGGCCCTGGACTACCAGGCCACGGATCGCCTGCGATTTTCAGCCAACACCGCAGTCACGCGCCGCGGAAGAAACGATGGCGCCATCAACTACGGCAGTGACCCGCTCGTTGACTACGCCGCTGGGCGCTTGGGCGAGTTCGGCCACAAGCTTCTGCAGGGCATCCGGCAGACCCAGATTCTGAGCGAGGCCTTCGCGAGCTACGAGGTATTGCCGACCCTCTTCGTGGACGCGGCAGTCCGCTACGAATCGCTGGACGATGCGGAGTACGGACTGGACCGCTGGGCAACGCCATTCTTGCAGCTGCGCTGGGGTGTGCCGTTTCCTTCGGCGCGCTGGTAGGAGCCACGCTTGGTAGCCAGCTACAGCCCGGTCCGGAGCTCCTTGTTCAGCAGCTTGCCCCAGGTCTTGTCGAACGCATGCACCTTGGTCGCTGGGCCGTTCGCGTCCTCCAAGGGACGCCCCTCATTGGCCCATTGAAAGATGGAGCCTTCAAGGTTGATCACCTTGAAGCCTGCATCCTGGAGCCGGTCGGCCAGCGCCGAAGAGCGATAGCCCACCGAGCAGTAGGCGACGATCGTGGCGCCCTTCGGGAGCGCGCCAAACTGCGTCTCGTCCGGATCGATATGCGTTGCACCTGGAAGGTGGCTTACGCGAAACTCGTCCTCCGTCCGTACATCGAGCAGGTGGATGCTCTGGCCGGCGGCCAACATGCTGGCGAGGGAGTCGGTCGAAACCTGCTCGACAGCTGGGAACGCCGTGCTGACCATGGTCCGCACGGCGGTCCACTCCATGGCCGGGGAGCATCCAACCAGCAGCAAAAGCAAAACGGGCCCCGGCGCCAAGCGCCAGAGCCCGTTTTTCATTTGCCTACGCCGAGAGGTAGCTCGCCCAGAGGCGGTCCTCAGGGCGACGATCATCTCAGCTTGAACGTGATCGGTAGGGACATCTTGACCTTGACGGCCTGACCCCTCTGCTTGCCTGGCGTGAACCGAGCGTCCCGGACAGCCTTGAGGGCTTCCTCGTCACAGCCAGCACCGATACCGCGAACCACAACTGGGTTCTCGACACGCCCCTGCTCGTTGACAACGAACTGAACAATCACACGCCCTTCAACGCCAGCTTTCTTGGCGATCTCGGGATAGCGAATTTTCTTCTGCAGTTCGCCCAGGCCTCCAACCAGCTCCGGCATCTGCTCGACAATCACAAAGATCTCGGGCTCTTCCTCTACCTCGTCCGCTGGTGGGGGAGGAGGTGGCGGAAGCTCTACTGCCGCGTCGATATCAAGGGAAACGTCCAGATCAAGATCGTCGTCTTCAAGGATCTCATCGTTCGGGACTTCTACCGGCACGGGTGGGCGCGGCGGCGGAGGTGGCTTTTCGATCTGTTGAGTTTGCTGGATTTCTTCCATCTGAACCGTTTCCTGCTCGGTCAATCCGACATCAAAGTCAGATTTGGCGGACATGTCGAGGCGAAACGCCACGATCAGAAGGGACAGAGTTAGAATCATCCCAATCTCGACAAAAAGCGGATACCGCTTCTTGAGATCAGCCTTATCGGTCTTTCGAAGGGCCATACGTATTGGGTGGTCTAGGTTTGCTAAGCGCTTGGCGCCCGCTTCAACGGGACGTCAAATATATCCGCTTACAGGAGTAAACGGAAGGGGCGCAAGAATTGTTGTTGAGATTTCGAAGCTCCGGATCGAAAACCGGGCCCAAGAACTGCGTCAGCACTCGCCATATAGACACAAACAGGGGTCCCAAGTTGCTCAATTATCTGGAATGGATGAAATAAGCGCGCGGACCGTCACGCACTGGGCTCCGGATGAAGCCGACGCCAGAGCAAGAATGCGCCAACTCCGACCAGTACGCCCACGCCGTCGGCAACCGCATCCAGCGGATCACCGTGACGCCCTCCATCCATAAGCGTTTGGCCGACCTCGGTGAGGATGCCATAACTCACCCCCAGGACGATGATGTAAAGCGCTGCTCTCGGAAGGTTATCCCCAAGGGCCAGCATCCACAGACCAGCGAAGCCTCCGAACAAAACAAAATGAGCCACCTTGTCGAGGCTCGACAGCTCATACTCAGGGATATAACTGCCAGGGAGAAACACCGCCGACAGAATGCCCAGCGTCCAAAGCACAGCCATTGGTACCGCCCAGCGCTTGAGAGTCGAGCGGATCCGGAGGGCGCGCGAGACGGTCGGAGTGTCTTTCAGAGCAGGAATCTCTTGGCTAAAAGTCGGGGTAGCTGTCGCACGATATCAGATGCCATCATTGATTGGCTACCGTGGTGGTCTGCGAAAGCGTCAGACGCGGCACCCCCTAAATGGGTTGCAGCCACGGCGGCCTCAAATGGCGGGAGTCCCATCGCCAGCAAGCCCGTGCAGAGTCCGGCAAGGACATCACCGGTGCCGGCGGTGGCAAGCGCCGGGCCGCCCGTACTGCAGACAACAGCTCGGCCCGAGGGCTCGGCTATGACGGTCGGCGCCCCCTTCAGTACCAGCACGACATTCCATTTTCGGCTCCAAGTCCTCGCGACGGCCACCGGGTTCTCCGAAAGGGTGTCCAGTCCGGTCAGGTAGGAAAACTCACCGCCATGCGGGGTGAGGACCTGCGGCTGGGTGGACACGCCGAGAAGTCCCTCGTCGGCTAACGCTCGAAGGCCGTCGGCGTCGACCACCAGTGGGCACGTCGCTAATTCAGTCACCAGCCGGGTCATGGCTCGGGCCTCATCAGAGCGGCCTATTCCGGGGCCGACCAGAACGGCCTTGGCGCGACCCATCCAGGACGAGAGCGCCTCAAAGTCCCCGTAGTGTATACAAGGAATTTCCGTCGGTTCGGTACTGGGTACGCCGGCCGGAAGGGCCGCGATAACGTAGCCGGACCCGACGCGGGCGGCTGCCGTGGCTGCAAGCATGGGGGCGCCGGGATAGGCCTCCGAGCCTCCGACCACCAGAGCCGGTCCGGAGTCGTACTTGTGAGCGCGCCTCCGCCGCGTCGGATATCGCCCCTGCACGAACTCATCATCCGAGAGAAACGCGCAACCGTCCGAAGTCACTTGGCGGGCCAGGACCGCGCTCGGAATGCCGATAGAGACCGTGACAACTTTCCCGCAGAAATCAGGTCCGTCGTGCACAAGGTGGCCGATCTTCAGCGCAGCGATGGCCACCGTCAGGTCAGCCCGGAAGGTAGTCCCCAACGATTGCCCGGTGTCAGTCTCCAGACCAGTGGGGATGTCCAGCGCGATTCGATAGGCACGCCAACCATTCACCTGGCCGATCAACGACGCCATCGGCTCGCGAGGAGCTTTCTCTTGACCTGTTCCGAGGAGCCCATCGACCACCACATCGCAATCGGCTAGGGCCTCAGCCTCAACCACCAAGCGCAGCGACTCAGTGGACAGGCGCTCGACGATGGCTAGATTGCGTGCTGCTTCCTCGGTGAGTCCGTCTCGTCCGGCGGCCATGAGAACGCGAACCTGGCAACCAGCCTCCGCTAGCTCTCGGGCAACGACCAGTCCGTCGCCACCGTTGTTTCCTTTGCCGCAGAGGATGCCGACCGAGCCGTGGGGCCGACCGGAAACGCGGAGATGGTCCAGTATGGTTGCCGCTGCGGCGCGGCCGGCGCTCTCCATCAACGCAAAGGCAGGAATACCGACCTCGTGGATGGCATACCGATCGGCTGCCCTCATGGCCTCAGAGGTGAGGACCGGCCTCACGAGCCTAGCCCAGAACTGTCGGCCGCTGCGGAAGCCGGCAGTAGCGGAGGCAGGAGTTCAATCAGCCGGAGCGTATCGGGAATCACGGTCTCCCAGCGTGCGCGGACTGGCGGAGAAGCTTCGAGCCACCCCAGTCTCTCAGGCGCCTGAAACGGATTTAGACTGCCGAAGTCCCAGGCCTCGTCGCCGTCCCGGTCTTCGAAGAAGCGGAGGCGCAGAATGGCATCGTCCGGAAGCCCAGTAAAGGCAAACGAACCGGCGGAGTCGGGTCGGGCCCGAAGGACAGCTGGAAACCTGTCCGAACGCGCCTCCACCACGATGGGGAAGGCACCCGGCAAAATCACGCCACCGATCTCTCCGAGGATCCGGTCTGGAGATCTGGTTACGGGGAGGGACGCGACCGAGTCCGGACCGGAAAACGCAGCGAGATCGACCTCAATCGTCGCCGATTCGCCGCCTCCGAAATCGATGGTCACCCGCGTTCCACCCGGAGCAGACCACGTCCAGTTACGGGCGCCGGAGGAGTCGCTCACCGAAACCCCTCTTCGCAGTTCGCGGTCGTTCAGGGGTGCCGAAAATAGCAGTCGTGGAAGCGTGCCGGGAAGCAGCGTCGTCAATCCGCCTGTGTTGACCGTGTCCGCCTCAAAGCCAAGAAACCGGGTGCGAAACGTGTCCACAGCAGCGGAGGTCAGGAAGGCCATCGGCCCCAGCGTGCCCGAATTCCCGGCCGAGTCAGCGGCGGCACGATCCCCCCATATCTCCCAATGATCGCCAGTCAGCGGCTCGGTCAGGACCACGAGTCGGCGGGCATCGTCGTGCGGCTGGAAGACGTCGAGAATCGATACGGTCTGAAGCGACAGCGTATCCAATAGCTCCCATCGAACCACGTCGCGATCCACGAGGGACACCGGCTCGTCGACACTGAGCGCTAGCCGGGTGCTGGACAGACTGGCAACCCGCCGTAGCGTCGCTGCGGTGGTGTCCAGTCGCGTGGAGATCCAGGTGCCGGAGCTCAGTGAATCGCCCGCGGCATCGACCAGAGGAAGCGGGGGCCAGGCAACGTCCTCGCCTGGGTCAATCGTCCGGTTCCGATTCCCGTCGCGCAGCCCCATCACGAAGTAGGAGGCCTCCTGCAGATAACTGAAAGCAAACCGCCCTGTCTGGTTGGTCTGAGTGCGGTAGTCCGGGGGGCGCTCGAGAATCGGGAGCCCGGACAAGCTGTCAGGAACGACCCATGCATATACGTCCAGTCCGATATCTGCGTTACCGTCCACCGAGCGGGCGACCATACCGGCCATCCTGCCACGGTTGATCTGATCGCCCGTAGCAAAGGCAACCCGAATCGGCGCATCCAACCCGACTCCGTGGGCGTCCCTGAGTCCGGTGTCGACCGTGACGATGTAGGTGGTGTTGTCCCGAAGAGGCTCGCGAAAGATGATGTCCAGCGATTTTCCGCCTGGCCTTATCTCGGGGGGGCGATCGGGTTCAGGGGTGACCGACACCGCAGTAGCCGCAGAGCGCGGGTCGATAAATTCGTCAAACTGGATGCGGATGCGATCGGGTCGTGTGCGTACGGCACCGTCGGCGGGTTCTGTGTTGACCACGCGCGGCGCCTGCGAGTCGGCAGGGCCGCCCGACGGGGGGATAGGGACGGCACACCCGGCCGCAAGCAGTGCGATTCCAAGGACCAGCTTAGCTCCCATCAGATCTCCGGCTGCGAAGGGAAAAGAAGAGCACCGTACCGGCGGCGGTCGCGAGCGTGATCATAGCCGGTTGGACGGCTCGCCGCCAGAGGGACAACGGCACGGTGCCTCGCGTTTCCGGATAGGCTGACTCTTCGAGACCGGGGATGGCGCCTGTCCGAACCCGATCTGTTGCCGAGGGCGTGCAAAGGGCATCGTGGAGAATCTCGCGGTCGGCGCCGGTTAGCCTGACTGTCAGACCCAGATTGACGGTCCTGGTCAACCAGCCCGAACCAGCCCGCTCATAGGTCACGCCGGCCCGCTCAAGGTCAACATCCATGCGGGCGGCCGGAGGCATCTCCGCCTCGGCCAACTCCGCGGTCACCGCCAAAACTCGCAACCCCCGGGAGGCCAGGACTGACACGAGAGCACTTCCCAGAAAGGGCAACCTAGATGGAGTGGCCAGGGTCAAGGCATCCTGCCCCTCGGTCTCAGGAAGGCATGATGTTGCCAGTCTGGAAAGCACGTCCATGTTGGTCTCTACCCCCGCAGACTGCCCGGAGGCAAGGTGCGGGAGGGAAAGAACGACAACAAGGACACAGAGTCTGGCCATGCCCGAAGATCCGAAGTCCCGGAGCGCCATCCAACGGCCGGAGCAAAGTCCAGCCGGAACGGACGCTCGTGAGCTAGGCGTAGATGCCGCGGAGCTCGAGCGCGTCGGCCACCTTCTTGATGGAATCCACGTAGGCGCCAATCCGGAGGGTGACATCGTGCTTGTTAGCCACGTCGAAGACCTGGTCGAATGCGACTCGCATCATCCGATCCAGGCGTCGGTTTACCCGATCCAGAGACCAGAAGTAGCCCTGGCGGTCCTGCACCCACTCGAAGTAGGACACGGTGACACCGCCGGCGTTCGCAAGAATATCAGGGATGACCATGATGCCCCGGTCCTTCAGGATGGCATCGGCCTTGGGTGTGGTGGGCCCGTTGGCTCCCTCCACGATGATCTTGGCCTTGATGCCCTCGGCATTCCGACTGGTGATTTGGTCTTCCTTGGCGCAAGGCGCAAGGATGTCCACCTCCAGAGTGAGCAACTCATCGTTCGTGATGCTCTCGGCTCCGTCGAAGCCCTCCAGGGAATAGCCGTGGGCTTCGGAATATTCCATAGCCCTGGTGATGTCGATTCCGCTGGCGTTGTAGTAGCCACCCGACACATCAGACACAGCGACGATCTTGCAGCCCTGCTCAGCCATGAGCTGTGCGGCCACCGAGCCGACGTTGCCAAATCCCTGCACAGCCACTGTGCTCTGAGGGACGCGCACACCCAAGCGATCCATACCGGCAAGGGCCGTGGTCATCACGCCACGCCCCGTGGCCTCGCGACGACCTAGCGAGCCGCCCAACTGGATGGGCTTCCCAGTGACCACCGCGTTCTCGGTACGCTTGGCGTGCATCGAGTAGGTGTCGAGAATCCAGGCCATCGTCTGCGCATTCGTGTTCATGTCCGGCGCAGGAATGTCCTTGTCCGGACCGAAGACGTCAATCAGGTTCGACGTGTAGCGGCGCGTAAGTCGCTCCAGTTCGCCCCGGCTCATTTCGCGCGGGTTACAGGTAATGCCGCCCTTGGCGCCTCCAAAAGGCACATTCACCACGGCGCACTTCCACGTCATCCAGGCTGCAAGTGCCTTGACCTCGGGCAGATTCACATCTGGGGCGTACCGAATTCCACCCTTGGAGGGGCCGAGAATGTCGTTGTGGATGACCCGGTACCCTGTAAATACCTTGATCCGGCCAGTGTCCAGCACCACGGGAATCGCCGTGATGTGGATTCGCGTCGGCGTAATCAGGTATTCATAGAAACCCGGATCCAGTTCGAGGATCTGCGCGGCCACGTCGAACCGATCGACCATGGCGGCGAACGGGTTCTCATGGTCACGGATGGGTGCGGGCTCCTTGTAAACAGAACTTGCGTGGACGTCGCGCTTGTGAGGCATGGTGTGTTTGCTGGACGTTGTGCTGCGTCGCGCAGAGACAGGGCTGCCATCGTTGGCAGCGGCCTGCTGGAAGCGCTTGCAGAAAGAACAGGTGACAACGCGCTAGATTGAAACAGAATGAAAGCTACCAACGCGCAACTATACGCCAATACCAAGACATCTTGAATCTTGACCGCAATCCCGATGAATCGGGTCCTTCCGTTCCCAGGCTGACCGCCCGGCGCAAGGCCGAGTACCGATCCTTGTCCCGCTCAAAGGGTCGACGAGAACTCGGACAGTACCTCATCGAAGGGGTTCGGGCCATCGAGTCGGCCTTGGCGGCCGGCGCGGCGCTCGTGGATCTGGTGGTGCTCTCCGAGACCCAGAACCAACCGCGTGTAACGGCGCTGGTCGCGAGGGCAGGCTGTCCCGTTCTAGTGGGGGCAGCTAAGGATCTTGCGAGCATTTCCGACGCCAAGAATGATCAGGGCGTGGTGGCGGCTGTCCGCCTGCCGTCTGA
>JBLFXH010000068.1:0-14189 GCA_047611125.1 Rhodothermales bacterium | reverse complement strand
CTCCTCACTCGCCCAGAAGCCAACGGCCCTCGTGACAGGGTTGCGGGGCAGACTGACTGTAGCGACTTCAACCAAGCAGAGGTCAGACCCCTTCTTCAACCAGACATCCACCGGGTGCTCCCAAAGACCGGCCACGCCCAGGTTGCCCGCCTCTCGGGAGACGCTGACGCCAAGCTCCAAAGCCTGACTCGCGCCGACCTCGGCTGAGAGGGTTGATAGCGAAAAGTGTCCTTCGCCTCCCTGAATGCGAAACGGCTCGGGGACTTCGATCCAGGTATCGGCCCCAAGATCATGCGCTGCCACGTACCAGGGGCCGGCATCAAGGCAATCGACCACATGCGCCCTGTTCTGTAGCGAAACCCGGGTGCGTCCCGAACCGGGGACAACGACGGACTCCCGGCGCACGGTGCAATCCTCCGACGCGTCGAAAGTCTGGTCTCGCGAAAATATCAGGTCAAACTCCGCAACGCGATCCTCGGCCGAGGGGTTGAACACCTCAAAGGAGAGCTGAAACGCCAAATCCATGGCCCCATCCCGGTCACCGGCGAGAACAGCGCCGGTCCAGCCCGCTTCAACTGGACCCACGCCCAGTCGTGACTCGGAGCCCATTGTCCCGGCCGCGTCCAAGCCCAGCAGCCCTGCTTGCTCCAGCCAAACGCCCACAGCCAGCAGAACAGCCACAGTCGCAAGACTTGAGATCAGGAGAATTCGACGACGCCGCCGCTGCATTCGGGACATGGTAGTTGGGGAGTTTGATCTAATTACACCCAACTGAAACAGAAGTTGGAACTGGTTGCGTCCCTCCCCGGCTGACCGGATATTTCGACACACACAACGCGGTCAGTTGGAACGGATATTTGGACGGGACATCGCTATGCTGGCGGGGGTTTTCACCATGCTGGACGAGTTCTCGGGGCAGCACGCGCTGGCTCCGAATGTGTCCTTTCCAGTGACCATGGCGGTCGAAGAGCTGTTCACCAACATGGTCAAATACAATGCGGACGGGGGAAATATCAAAATCCGCTGCACCGGAGCGCAGGACCGTGTCGAAATTCGCCTCCTGGACAACGACTCGGAACCCTTCGATGTCACCAAAGACCGCGGTGTGGACACCAAGGCTTCTCTCAACGAGCGGGTGCCGGGTGGCCTAGGCCTCCACCTTGTCCAACGCATGATGGACGAGTTCCACTATGACCATACAGACCGGGTGACCGATATCCGGATCGTGAAGTACCGATAACGCATGCTTGATATTTCCAGTGACGATCAATCCACCGTCTTCCTAAAAGGCCGCATGGATGCCTCACAGGCAGAGACGGCCCACAAGGTCATGGACGGGATTGACGGCACGTGGACCGTTGATTTTTCAGGCCTCGAGTACATCTCGAGCGCCGGCCTGAAGGTGTTGCTCGCCACCCAGCAGCGGCTCTGGGAGGACGGAGGAGAGATACTCCTGATCGGGATGACTCCGCACGTAAAGATGGTCTTCGAGCTTGCCGGCTTCGACAGCGTCTTCAAAATTTCCTAAGGATGATGTTTCGTTTTCCAACTCTCGCGACCAACCGGTGTAGTTGATGAAAAGACGTGCGGACGCAACCGATGCGGAGATTGTTCGAGAGTGCCTGGCCGGTGACCGAGATGCCTTCGGCGTCCTGGTTGACCGGCACAAAAAGGTCATCTTCAATGTGGCTTTTCAGATGCTCAAGGACCGGTCCGATGCCGAGGATGCAGCTCAGTGCGTATTCATTCGAGCCTATGAACGGCTGGGGTCTTACAACCCCCAGTTCAAGTTCTTCAGTTGGATCTATCGCATGACTGTCAACGAATCCCTGAACCGCATCCGCGGTCGCCGCGACACCACCGAGCTTCACGAGTCCATGCTGGTCTCGAATCCAGAGACTCCAGACAAGGCTGTCTCTGAGGCAGAACTGGAGGACCGGATGGGCGAGGCGCTCATGGAGCTGGTCCCGGAGGATCGAGCGCTGATTCTCCTTCGCCACTACGAGGACATGCCGTATCGCGATCTCGGCTTTGTATTCGAGATCCCGATCAAGACGGTGAAATCCCGGCTGTTCACCGCGCGGCGCCGCCTCTGCGAGATTTGCCGTCGCCGCGGGATGATGCCCACGGGAGGAATCGCATGAGCCAGGCACTAAAATCCGAGGCCGGCCGAAGCTGGGATTCCCTGTTACAGCAGGCCATTGATGGCACGCTGTCGACGAAGGAAAAGACAGAACTTTCCGAGGCGCTTTCTTCCGACCCTGCCCTTCAGGCGCAGTTAGACGACTATCGGAGGCTATCGACCCTGATGGGCGGCCTGCAAATGGAAGAACCTTCCGCAGACTTCACGAACCAGGTGATGTCTGCCCTTCCGGCCGGTTTACCGGCCAGCGCAACTAGTGCTCCCAGCCGTGCTCCCAACCGCATGGCTAGTCCTGCCAGGCAGACCGGTCTTTTTTCGCGCGTCTTTGGGCCCCGCGTTCGGCTGGCCTATGCCTTCTCGGCAATCGCTATGATCGCCGTCGCAGGTGTATTCATTCTTCAGGTCGCTGAAATCGCGCCTGGTGCCGCTACGGGGACCATTGTGTCGTCGGAGTCCGGTGCCGTCAGCCTCTCGGTTGGCGAAGCTGCGCTGAACATTCGCCCCGTCGAATCTGGTGAGCAAGTCGTTGCTCTCGTGCCCGTTGGTTCTATTCTAAAGCTGACGGTTTCGGGCGATTTGGACTCTGGCCAGTTCGCGCTGAATGCAACCCGGCCGGTGGATATCAGAGGCTCAGAAGAAGCTTATACCCTGCTTTTGACCGGCAGTGGAACGCTTACGGCCACGCTCTGGACCAACAACGTTGAAGTGGCCTCGGAATCGATCGTAATAGAGTAGATGGTTGGACTCCACGCGGCGGCTTCGTTTCTCCCGGTACTACTGTTCCTGGCGATTCTGCGGTCTGTGGATACCTACAGGTTGGTAAATGCCCGTTCTCTCGGACTTGCCTTGTTGGGTGGTTGCGTAGCCGCCGTGTTTGCGTTCGGCCTAAACAGTGTCACCAGGGACTTGCTGGGGCTCTCTGAACTGGCGCTTTCCCGCTACGCCGGCCCACTCGTGGAGGAATTGCTGAAAGGCGGTGTGGTGGCTGTGCTTTTGTGGCGCAATCGAGCGGGATTCCTTGTGGACGCGGCCATCCTCGGTTTCGCCATTGGCGCCGGATTCGCCTGCATCGAGAACCTCTACCTGCTGACCACCCGCGATCTGGGGCTCGCCACGTGGATTGTCCGCGGGTTTGGAACAGCCATCATGCACGGTGGAGCCACCGCGGTCTTCGCCATCCTGGCTAAGCTTGGGGAAGAGCGCCGCGACAAGGTGACGCTCATGGGGATGCTACCCGGACTGACAGCCGCCTTCGCCCTCCATTCCCTGTTCAATCACTTCGTGCTCCCGCCGCTGATTTCAACTGCGGTGATCGCACTGGCTGTGCCCTTAATGGTTGCCGTTGTCTTCTCCAAGAGTGAGGCCTCCACGCGCGACTGGATTACCGACGGGTTCGACGCTGATCAGGAGGTCTTGCAGCTCATGGAAACCGGCGTGCTCTCAGACAGCCGGGTCGGTGACTACCTGGGTGAACTGAAGGCCCGCTTCCCCGGCGAGATACTCGTGGACATGCTGTGCCTGGTGCGACTCGAAGCCGAACTGTCCATCCGGGCGAAGGGCATTCTGATGATGCGCGAGGCAGGCTTCGATCCAAAACCTGACGATGCGCTGAAGGCCAAGATCGAGGAGACCCGGTATCTCGAGGAGAGCATCGGCTCTATGGGGCGCCGGGCGTTGGATCCGTTCCTGCGGATACGCGGGAAGGAGCAGTGGCAGCGGAGCGTGTTGGGCGTGCGGTAGGCTAAGGGCGCGCGCGGGTCGACTGGCGGCTTGCAGGGAGCGGCCGCGGGTAACTCTGAGGCGCGCATCACGGCCGAATGACGGGCGTCGGAAATCTGGCCTGAACGCTCGCTTGCCAGGTCTGAAGCCGGGCCAGCAGGTCTGCCGCCTTCTGGGGTAGAGCCTCCGCGAGATCATTCGCCTCGGAAACGTCCGCCTCGAGATCGTACAGCTCGACGTGATCGTCCTCGAAGAACTGAATCAGTTTGTAGCGTCCCAGCCGAATCGCCGATCCGGGACTGCCTCCCTGATTCCCATAGTGCGGGTAATGCCAGAACAGCGCGCGTCCCTCCGTCTGCGGTTGCTGGCCGTGAAGGAGCGGGGAGAGATCGATGCCGTCTACGTGCTGGTCCGGGAGAGCAGGCATCCCTGTCATGGCCAGAAGAGTCGGATAGAAGTCCGTGCTGGTAACCGGAACGTCCACCTGCGCCCCAACACTTACTTGTCCCGGCCAGCTGACCAGCATGGGCTCGCGTATGCCGCCTTCGTACAACCAGCCCTTGCCCGCACGAAGGGGCAGGTTGCTGGTTGGGTGCCCCTCAGAGGTAGACAACCCACCGTTGTCAGACATAAAGACGACGATGGTATTCTCGGCCAGGCCGGAGTCTTCGAGGTGATCAAGAACTCTTCCGACGGCCTGGTCCATAGCCTCGACCATCCCGGCGTAGACAGCGTGGTTCTGAACCAACCGCACGTCTCGATCGCCATCCCGGCCCCAAGCCTCGGCCGGCGCCGTCTCCCGTTTCGCCAGATACTTCTCCTCAAGGTCCTCCCGAGCCATCAGCGGGGTATGGACCGAATAGAAAGAGAGGTAAGCCAGGAACGGTCGGTCTTCTTGGCCGCCGATGAACGAGATGGTTTCCGATGCCAGCCGGTCCGGGAGGTGCTCACCCGCCGGGCCATCTTCCAGACGGGGATTGCCATATGGGGAAAAGTACTTGTCTCCGCCATAGGGACCGCCCCGGGTGATGCCAGCTCGGTTTACATCGAACCCATGATGCTCCGGCCAAAACTCTTCCGGCCCCAGGTGCCACTTGCCGGCGAAGAACGTAGCATACCCCTGCTGCTTAAACGCCTCTGCCAACGTGGTCTCAGCGTGTGGTAGCCGGTCTACATAGCTAGCCGGAAGCAGCCGTTTGGTAGCCGTCCACTGTTCTCCGACGTTGTCCGGCTGAGGTGCCCCGAAGTAATCCGTGGTGGCCAGGCGCGCCGGGTACTTGCCGGTGAGGATACTGGCCCGTGTAGGGCTACAGACCGGCGCGGCTGCGTAGGCGTTCGTGAACACCGTTGCGCGGCGCGCAAGCGCGTCTAGATTGGGCGTGTCGTAGAAGGTGTCCGGGTTGTTGAAGCCCACGTCTGCCCATCCCAGGTCATCTACGAGGATGAACAGAATGTTTGGCGGATCGGGTGGGCTCTGGCATGAGGACAACGCCGCAACGGCAAGAATCGCCAGCACAAGTGGGCGCCAATGCGGGATCGCGGTCCCGTGATCCGAGAGATACTTCATGAGTATAGAATCGGGCGCGGTCGGGGGACAAGCAACGTTTGACCTGCCCGAACCGAGAGGATCATTGCTTGCCGTCCCTCTTAGTAAGGCCAATGATCGAACTCGTCAATGATCTCCAACACCGACTCCAGCGGCGTGCTCAACCGTCCAAGAGGCGGTGGTGGGAGCAATACCTGCAGGGAGAGGCGGCCTTCCGGGGAGTGCCCATGGCCGACGTCCGGGCGGCCGTTGGCGCGTGGTGCGAAGACTACGGCGTTATTTCGTTCACCGACCACCAGCTCCTTCGATTGGCGCAGTCGATGGTGCGGCAGGAATACACCGAGGACAAGCTGGCTGCCGCCCTCTTCTTGAAGGAGCACGTGCTACCGGCTGGTCGTCTGGAATGGAAGGATGCGCTGTCGGCCTTGCAGGACTACTTCGACGACGGGTTCCTGGCCGATTGGAATGTGGTCGACTGGTTCTGCGTTAAGCCACTTGCGGGTCTGGTTGATCGGGACGGCGCAGCCTGCGGCAAAGAGGTATTGGGATGGTCCGCTGCGCCCAATCTCTGGCGAGCACGGGCATCGCTTGTCACCTTTGCGAACGTGGCCAGCCGAGGCGAAATGGTGTTTGCAGGATTCCCAGCTGGAGCCTTGGAAGCGAGCGCAGACCTGATCGTAAGGCCAGAGCGCTTCGCCAAGACCGCCGTGGGTTGGACCTTACGCGGGCTCCGAGAGGCCGCACCGGCACTCGTCGATGGATTTGTCGCAGGGCATCTGAGTCACTTCAATCTCGAGGCGCTTCGGAGCGTGCTCAAGAACGCTGACCCTGAAGTCCGCCGCGGATTCGTCCAGCAATTCCAGGCGGCCTAGGGAATCGGATTGAGCGTGGCATCAGCCTCAAACCCAGACTGCCCGCCAAATCCGGTGATCATTTGGGTCAGGGTTAAGGACTGAATCAGATCAGCATCGGCGAGGTCAGACGTGGTCTGGCCGACAAGCGTCAGCGCACCACCCATGAAGAAATCCACCTCTGATTCGATGGTACTGGCAGCCAGGTACTCGGCGGCCACGACGTTCAGGGTTGAGGTGAGGTTCACCACCATCGGGTAGAACACCAAGTTGGGGCGAATAGGGTCGGTGAAATCGCGAATCTCTTCGATGACCGACGGATTGGCCGGTCGGGTGGCCGAGAAGGAGCTCGTGTCGAGATCGTACCACTCGAACTGCCCGCCTCCCATATCCAGAAGCTTATCGCCGCGAGTCATCCCAGCCACGGAGGCCATCGCAATCCTTACAACACGTTCAGTGCCGTCAAGCTGGATGTAGGCGAAATCGGCGTAGCCGAAGAGTGGGTGAACCCGCTCGATGGTTCCGTCAGATAGGGTCGGCTTGATCTGGATTGTCGCGTCAACGCTCAGTTGATCGGCGAAATCGAAGGGAAAGAGCTGGGCAGATGTCGGAGCGATGTCGGGACGGCCGTCTCCAAACACAACGATCCCATCGTCGGGCGCAGGATCAATGGGGAAGACAACCGACAGGATCTCTCCGGTCACATTGCTGGGGGTCACCTCAAAATCAGATGAGGAGCCCCGTTGCCGGAGCGTGCCATTGGGAGTCTTCGGTGCGGCCTCGGCCGGCGCAAGGCTTGAACTCGTGAGGACCGTGATGGCCTGTACATCGCCCGGCTCGTTGCTGTCGTTGCTGTCGTGGCTATCGCAGGCCGCCGTGGTGAGCGCCAAGGCCAGAAAGAAAAAAGGGAGCCGCTTCATGGTACTCGTCATAGGAATCGTTGTCAGAATACACCATTATCTACTGTAACTGCGGCCAAGGTGCCCGTAAGTGAGAACAAACCAGCCACCGGTCAAATGCCCTGCCTGATTGCCGCCATTGCACTGGCCTTCCCACGCCTGTTGATTGCCTACTTATGGTTCTTCACCTCGTGGCTGCACATGGCCTTCGACGGTTTCCTGTGGCCGCTGGCCGGGTTTGTGCTCGCGCCATTCAGTCTTCTATGGTATTCCGTGGTCATTAACTACTACGGTGGTGAGTGGGGAACGCTGCAGATTGTGGTGATGGTCTTGGCCGTGATCTCAGACTTCTCGCCGGGGGCGGCGAAGAAGAAGTAGGCCGCCGTCGAAATAGAAAGCTTCCGTGAACCGTTGGAACCTTCAATCCGGCAAAGTATTTTCGCCTTGCTACTCCTCGGTAGCTCAACGGTAGAGCGTGCGGCTGTAAAGCCTCCGCCTGCAGTTCTTTGACTGGCTGACAAGTGTTCGACCTCTCTGGAATTTCTGATTCCTGCAGGAGTCGTGTGCTTGTCACCGTGAACTGGATGCGGGAATGTTGCAGCTTCCACAGGTGACTGTGGTCGAACAATCGGGTGAATTCAGGGAAGCCTAATCCTTTCGGGGAATGGTAATCCTGAGCGAAGCCCGCCGAATGGCCGGAGTGTCGAGAGACGCTCTTGAGTAGGCGGGAACGTGCAGAGACTAGGGGTTGAGGAGCCGAACCAATAAGACCCCACTAGCGCCCGACAACTCGTTTACGAGTTGATGAGATAGTCCGTCCCCTTACGAAAGTCTGGGATAAGCGTAACCGCAAGGTTGTAGGTTCGAATCCTTCCCGGGGAGCATAAGAGAAGCCTCGGATCCGAAAGGGTCCGAGGCTTCTTGCGTTTTGGCCTGTTTTCTCTGTCGTCTATTTCATGAGCAAAACGCTTCTCACGTAGGATCCGCGACGTGTCTCCAATCTGACCTAATATGAGAGGCTGTCTTGAAGTCAGACAGAGAAGCCTCAGCACATCCAAGGCATCGAGTACGACGCCAGATCAGCCCCGGAACGCTCGAATTCGAGGCCACGCCACCCGGCTGAAGATCACGAGTGCGGCGGCCTCCAATACCCGGCCGATGGTTAGCGCTAGACCCCATCCGAGCGCTGCCCCCCCCCAATCGCAGCGACCCAGACTCCAAGATTCAGCAAACAGGCAGCAGCCCAGGAGTGATGGTGCCGGACCGTCTCCTTGTTCCGCGGCAGGATCCAGATGCCAGCATGGACCGGAGTGGCCTTTTGAATCAGCAGCAGGGTCCCCAGTGTGGCCCCGACCACCAAGTGGACCAGCGCAAGCCGAATCAGGTATACACTCACTCTAGGCATGGCTTACTTGATTCGAACCCGTGGCCAGAGTTGGATAGCGAAAAAGCAGCATCCAGCCCACTGAAGAGCGGCTGCGACCACCAGGAGTAGCCCAACTCCCCAGTAGGCTCCGAGTGCGGCAAACGGCTCTGTGGCCACTCGAAGAATCAAACCTAGGTTTAGCGTGACGTACCCCGCCGATGCGAATGGGTCCGGGCTTCTTGCAATTCGGTCTTGGCAGGACCGATGGAATTGGTCGGTTTCTCCTACCTTTCCCTCATGAGCACCTCCGGGAGCCGCATCGGCCAGACCATAGACCAATACACCATCACCGGTCAGCTCGGTGAAGGCGGTATGGGCGTGGTCTACCTCGCGGATGATACCACGCTGGGGCGCCGCGTTGCCCTCAAATTCCTCCCGGATTGGGCGAACTCAGACGAAGACGCCAAGCGCCGCTTTGTCCACGAGGCCAAGACGGCCTCGGCCCTAGATCACCCGAACATCGCGACCATCCACGACGTCAAGAAGACGGACGATGGGAAGCTGTTCATCGTCATGGGCCACTACGAGGGCCGGACAATTCGCGACTACCTCAAGGAGGATGGACAGCTTTCGCTGGAGAATGCGATCGACTTTGCCTCTCAAGTGGCTGAGGGCCTGGACGCTGCTCACGAAGAGGGCATCATCCACCGCGACATCAAGCCCGGCAACGTCATTGTCACACCCAAGGGACGGGCTGTGATTCTCGATTTCGGGCTTGCCAAGGTGGAAGACGTCACCATGACCACGGATGGGACGTCGATGGGGACGATGGCTTACATGAGTCCCGAGCAGGCCAAGAACGAATCCCTCGATGGGCGGACCGACCTCTGGGCGCTCGGCATAATGCTGTACGAGATGCTGGCAGCGCGTCGGCCGTTTGAGGGTGGGTATGAGGCGGCCATCCTCTACGCCGCTGCTCACGAGCCACACACTACGGTCCAACTCCACCGCTCCGATACTCCAGACTGGCTCTCGGACGTCATCGACAAGATGCTGGAGAAGAGTCCGGACGATCGGTACCAGACCGCCGGCGATTTAGTGGATGCACTCAAGAACCAGGGGAAGGTCGAGTCCCCCGCTGAGGTGCCGGCCGCGACTACTACTGAAGCCCCTTCGGTACCCGCTACTGCAGGCGCGACACCCCAGAGCTACCTGATCGATCCCATGACCGGGGCGTTTGTGACCCGCGAGGGCGTGCCTGTTGGGCCGCTGACCGGGGCGCATCCCATGCAGTCGGGGATGTGGCAGCAGCCTCCTCCGACGAAGAGCAAGGCGGTATTGTGGGGTGGCGGAGCAGCCTTGGCTGTGGTATTGATTGCGGTAGTCGGGTGGTTTGTCGGGCAATCTGGCGGAGACGAGCCGTCATCACAGATTACCGAGGCCAACCACGCTCGTGCCCGCGAGTTGAATCGGAAGGCGCTGGAATACCGGGCCGACCGGCAGTTCACCCTTGCCAGGACCACCGCCGAGGAGGCACTCACGCTCGATTCTACGTACTCCGAGGCCTGGACCACGCTCGCTGCCGTGGAGATTGTAGAGCAGAATTATGACGGCGCTGTCCAGCACGCTCAACGTGCCGTTCGATTAGACGAGTCTAATGTGGCCGGTTGGTTCAATCTGGCCTTCGCCTCGGAGGAACTAGGGAGGTTTGGCGAGGCCCTCGGCGCATACGAAGCCTCCGTTCAGGCAGATTCCACCTTCGTTCCTGGCTACAGCGCCTGGGGTAACCGCCTGATCGAGATGGGACAGCCGGCGGAAGCACTGAACGTGCTCCAGCGCGGGTTTTCGGTTGCACCTAATGATCCCCGCCGTTTCCTGCTGTTCAAGAACATCGGGAAGGCGAATCTGGCGATGGACAATCCGCAAGGTGCCGTAGGTCCTTTGGAGGAGTCCGTGCGGTTGAACGGAGAGAACCCCGAGTCGCTTTCCCTCCTTGCGGCGGCGTATGAAGCACTAGGGCGCAGTGCAGAATCCCAGGCTACGCTGCGGCTGTATATCGGCGCCGAGCCCGATCCCGACAAGCGTAGCGCAGCGCAAGCCCGACTGAATTGATCCCGGCCGCGCTGGCCCCTCCCTGCCTCCGAAGTCGCGTTATAGAACAACGACTTTTTAGAGGCACCCCATGAGAACTCTCTCCTTCCTCCTGCTCTCCATCCTAGTTTCTGCGTGCGACGTGGTGAACCACGGCGAAGACGACCAAGGCAGCAACAGCCACGACGGTAACGTGCAGGCCACTACTGTGCTAAAAAGCACGTCGCTGGCGATTCGCGGCGCAGCTGGCAAGGACCGGGCGCGCGTCGTCCAGAACAGCACCGGCGGATCCGACTATCTAGTCGACCCCTTCAACGTAACAGGAGAGATCCTCTCGGTGGTCTTCCCCATCGATCCTGCGCCGGACGATGGAATTGTGGTCTTCGGTGACGGCCGGCCCGACATAGCGCCGACCACGGCCCAGCTTCTCCCCTTTGATTTTGCCGATCATCTGTCCGTGAACGACCGTCGGACAGGTCTCATCCATCCGTCAGTTGCCCACCACGACCCGCGAGGCGCTCCCCGTTGAACTGCACGCTGTGATAGCCTGCGTCCATCGGACCGTTGACCAGCGTCTGTACCCGACGACCGAGGACGTCGAAGACCTCGAGGCGAACCTCGACCGTTTCCGGTAGAGCGAATTCGACGGTGGTGACAGGGTTGAAGGGGTTCGGGTAGTTCTGGGAGAGCTCGAACTCGATTCGGCTGATCCTGCTCGAGATGGACTCGCCGCAGCGATTCGGCAACACTGGACGCAAGTCCGGTGTGCTCGTCCTGCTCTACAGTTTCGACAATTCCAGTGCTTTCTTAAGCGACTGCACTGCGAGGTCCTTACGACCGGTCTCGTAATAGAGCCTGCCAAGGATCTCGTGCAGCATGGCTGAATCGCCCTGGGTCTTGGCGATTCCTCTGAAGGTGGCCAGCGCTTCGGCATTCATGCCCTGCTTGGCGTAGAACGAGCCTAGCAAGAAATCACGGCTCGCAGCGGCGCTGTCGTCCGAGAACGCGGCGCGGATTCCGGCTTCGGCCTGGGTGATTCCGTCAATCTCCTCCGGCGCCATGACTTCAAACTGCACCAGTTCCGAGCGTGTCATGTCTAGCATTTCCTCTCCCTCTACCCGCCAGTAGTAGGTCATGCCGGACTGTAACGCCGGTGCCGTCGTTGGGTATGAGAGTTGAGACTCCTCTGTGGTGCCCGACCAGACCTGGCCATCGTCGGACAGCACGGTCACGGTGTAGATCTCAAAAGCCGTTTCGGTGGCCCAGTCAAAGGTTGGGTTGGCATCCATTAGGCGCGTCTGACGCGGAAACTGGAGATCGATGACGCTCTCTCTCGGGCCAGCGCGGAGTCCGCCTAGAGCGGCGAGTTCGCCGAAACCCGTACGCTGAAGAGTCAGATCAGAAACGTCGGCCAATAGTGTGGGATCGACGGCGGGCGAGGCGTCATTGCCCTCTACCCGGGTCTCGGAGTTGGCGGCCACCGACAGCAGGCTCCCGTTCGAGTACAGCAGCGCGGCCTTGCTGTTTGCTCCCGTGGTCAGCACATCGCCATCGAAAAGCTGTACTCCCCAGCTCGCAGCGGTGTTGGTGCCGTTGGCTCGCTGGATCGTGACGGCTCCGGCCAACTCGGTGATCAGAGCACGGTGGCTTTGAGCCGCAGCCGGAATGGTCAGCACGAGGAGGAGGAGGAGAGTAACTAGCGTCTGTCGCATCGAAGTCGGTGGTGGTATGGCGTTTGACAGAACTACACAGTATCCGGCGGAGGGTTGCAGAATGATGCAGTGCTCGCAACCACCCAAGCCGTTCGTCGCAGGCCACCCCGTTCCGGCCGGCCCCAGATGACGGTCCTCGCTTGGGCGCGCCTCTTTGCACGTTTCGCATACGTGAACGGCCTGCTTACGGGTAGCTTTCGTGCTTGCTCGCCCCATTTCCCATCAACGGTCTATGAGAATCATGCTCCTTACCCTGATCCTGCTGATGGCGGGATGCAGTTTCTCGCCGGCTGTCCAGTCCGTGGACAGTCCGGAGACCTTGCTGCCGGACGCCTACTCGGACTCAGCCGCTGCATCAGCCGCTGCCTCGGAGGTCCCGCCCTCGACCGCCTGGTGGCATTCTTTCGGTGATCCCACGCTGAATGTGCTGGTCGATTCCGCCCTGGCCAGCAATCGGGACCTTCGTGTGGCTGCTGGCCGCCTGCTGGAAGTGCAGTCGCAGTACCGGATCGCCCGCGGGGCCCAGTTGCCGTCGGTTGTCGTGGGGGCAGACGCCTCGCGTTCTGACAATCCCTCCAACACGGGCTTCAGTAGAAACATCGGCGAATCGGTACCGAACTTCCCCGACCGGTTCACCAATGATAGCTACACGGTGTCCGGCACGATGGCCTACGAACTGGATCTGTGGGGCCGGATCCGTTCGGAAAAGCGCGCCGCGCTCAACACCTTCTTCGCAGCCGAGGCCGATCTGGATGGCGTTCGACTGGGCGTCATCTCCCAGACCATCTCGACCTACCTCGAGCTACGCGCCCTTGAAGGACAACTTCAATTGGCCCGCGAAAACGTCAGCCTCCTGGAAGAACGAGTCGAGTTGACCGCGGACCGTTACGCGCGAGGGCTTGTGGCCACCTTCGAACTCTACGCCGTGAGGCAGGAGTTCGGGAGCACCCGCACCACAGTTCCGCTGCTTGAGGCCGCGTTGGTGGAAGCGCGCGGTCGCCTTGCCCTGCTGATGGGGGCTACTGCCGGCGAACTAAGCCTGGGTTCCGAAACAGAAGTCCACCTCCTTCTCGACAACATCCCCGCAGGCATCCCGGCCTCGCTTCTGGCCGCCCGCCCCGACGTGGCCGGGGCCTTGTACCGGGTGGAAGCCGCACGCCAAGGTGTCGGATCGGCCAAAGCCAGACTCCTGCCCACCCTGAGCCTCACCGCCACAGGCGGACTGCAGAGCGCCGAACTCTCAGAACTGCTCGACCTGAGCCAGAACTTCAGCAACCTCGTAGCCTCCCTGACCGCACCGCTATTCCAAGGCGGCGCGCTTAGAGCCGGGGTCGATGGGGCCGAAGCCCGCCTGGAGCAAGCAGTCGCGGGCTATGAGCAAGCTCTCCTCAACGCCTTCCGGGAAGTACAGGCCACACTGGTGGGCTTCGACAAACAGCGGGAGCGGCTGGCCTTCCTGGACGAAGAGTATGACTTCGCCCAGGCCTCTCTGGTATCCACCAGGGCGCGCTACAGACAAGGCATCGGAGACTACGTGGCCCTACTGGACTCAGAACGCAATCTCGTCCGGGTCAAGACGGCCCGTGTGACCGCTCGCCTAGACCTGGCCACCGCCCGCCTGGCGGTGCACCGGGCCCTCGGCGGCAGCTGGACCCAATCGGACGCATCCTGAACTGCCTGACGGCAGCCCCCTGATATGAAAGCAAAGATCAAGTCCTCACTTCTCATCATCGGTATTCTAGTCGGTGGCTTCGCCATCTCAGGCGTCCTGGAGTCTCTCAGGGCCGAGCCCCCGCGCGAAATCCCGCCGAGCCGCGCTCCGCTGGTCGAGACGCAGCGCGTCAGCCAGACGTCTGGCTCCC
>JBLFXH010000067.1:0-14229 GCA_047611125.1 Rhodothermales bacterium | reverse complement strand
ATGGATCCTTCCGGCAACATCTACACGACAGAGGTCGACAATTATAAGCGAGTTCAGAAATTCGCGCCGGTAAAACGATGAACACATTCCTCAAGCGACCTCTCCTTGGCTTGGCCCTGCTGCTTGCCCTCAGTCCAGCTGGGCTGTCAGCGCAGACGCGGGTCTTCATCTCTGTGGACATGGAGGGGATTGGCGGCATCGGGACCTCCGCGATGACCAGTTCCTCTGGCAAAGACTACGCGCTTGGACGTCAGCTCATGACGGAGGAAGTGAACACCGTCGTCGCGGCCATCTTCGCTCAGGGCCCGGCCGAGATCCTGGTCAACGACTCGCACGGCGACATGCGAAATCTGCTCCACACCCAGCTGGACCCTCGGGTGGAGTACATCCAGGGCAACATCAAACCGTTGGGGATGGTGCAGGGACTCGACGCTTCATTTGATGCGGTGATCTTCATCGGGTATCACGCCAGAGCCGGGACGGAGGGTGGCTTTCTTGCGCACACGGGGTCGGGCTCTGTGAATGGTCTGTGGCTGAATGGGACGGAGGTCGGAGAGGGTGGACTGAACGCGTTTTTCGCTTGGGCGCTCGGTGTCCCCGTGATTTTGGCCACCGGAGACCGGGTGTTTACTGAGCAGATCGCGGAGGTCATCCCGGGCGTGAAGACCGTGGCTGTAAAGGACGCCGTGGGCTCTCAGGTTGCGCGACTCGTGCATCCGAACGTTGTGAATGATCAGCTTGCGGCCGCCACAGCGGAGGCGCTTTCCGGCCTCGCGTCAGCTCGCCACCAGGAAGTCTCGGAGCCGGTCACCGTTCGCATGCGTTTCGCCAGCACTACGCGCGCGGACATCTTGCAGGCCATCCCTGGCATGCGCCGAATTGATGGGTTCACCGTGGAAATCGAGACCGACAATATGGATCGGGCCTACCGCGTGATTCGGCTGATGTACAAGTACGTCAGCTGGTAGCTCGGACCGTCTAGCGGTAGCGCTCCCCATTGTGCTCGATCCAGCCGCCAGCACGACGGCCCTGCGGATCATGGTGCGTCCAGTGCACCACGCCGCCCTGTTCGTTGTACTCGTACTCGCCATGGAACGAGACCGCATCGCCTTGCTGGAGTGCGTCCACACGCGGGGCGAGGTCGATGTTGTGGGAGACAAGGACCGTCTGCCCTGAGGGAAGGGCTACGATGAATCGCTGGTGCCTGGAGCCTTCGTTGTCGTCGGGCAGCGTTCGGGCTACCACCCCCTCGCCGGTCACCCAAACGTTGCTCGCTCTCGCTTGGAAGGCAGACTCAATATGGCTGCCTGCTGTATCTGGGCTGACCTTGTCTCGCGACCAGACCTGCAGGATGGCCAGCAGAACCAGGGCCGCCAGCGTTAAGAGGGTGCGGCGGGACATTATTTCTTGAGTAGTCCTATCCGCCCCAGCAGCGCGTCCTTGGGAGGGAGACTCTGGTCGAAGAGTCCGTTGTAGATCCTTCCGGAGAGATACCAGGCTCCGAATGCCCAGACCGTACCTAGCGCCGCATCAGCAATGAGGTGTTTCTTGGTGACCAGGGTGGACAGTGCGATTAGAATCGCGGCAATCAAGTAGGATTGCGACCAGATCCGGCCTCGATTACGGACAGCCAACCAAACCATGAACGCGTTCGCTACGTGCAGGCTGGGCATCTTGTTTGCGCCGGGCTGGAAGTCGATTTCAAACTGCCACGCCAGGAAGCGGCCGGAGATCGAATCGCTGAAAACCGGATCGGGATAGGATATCGGGATCAGGAAGTACACCACCGTCGCGAGAAGCGTAGCGGTGTAAATCGCCACAAGAAGTCGGTTAAGTAAATGGCCGTCTTTGATGGCAAAGATGGCGAAGACCGGGATCAGGTAACAGAAGTCGTAGATCCAAACGGACCATTCCCACAGGGGGATGGCCAGGTCCCAGGCTGTTCGGAGGTCGCGCGTCGGGAGCGTGGCGGCCAGGTTGCCGACGGCCAGAAAGTAGACCAGCCAGATGGCGAAGCCGGCCGCGGCCATCCTGGAGTAGAAGCCAAGTGGGCGTTCGGGGAGCGTTCGGGTGAGCTCAGGAGGCATTCAGTCCATGTCTTTTCGAGAGGGTGGCTTGTCAACCCGCCGGCGTTGATGGGGTTCAGCAGCGGCGCTCGCGGCCGTCTCGGATTATTTCAACGCTGTAGAATGGGGACGGCCACTCGGGGGGCAGGAGTCCTAGTGCCTCAGTGGTCGATTACAACGTAGCTTATTTCATGTTCTCGCCCCGTCTCATCGAACGGCTGACCCACGCGCAAAGTGTGGCCGTGCTCACCGGCGCAGGGATGAGCGCGGAAAGCGGAATCGCCACCTTCCGGGATCCGGGCGGACTCTGGGCCACCATGCGGCCGGAGGAATTGGCGAGCATGGATGCCTTTCTTGCCAATCCCGAGCTGGTTCAAGGATGGTACAGGCACCGCCGGGAGATCGTCGAGGACGCACAACCGAATCCCGGGCATTTGGCATTGGCGAGACTCGAGGCCATCGTGGACGACTTCACGGTGGTGACCCAGAACGTCGATGACTTGCATCACCAGGCCGGGTCTCAGAACGTGATCGAACTGCACGGCAACCTGACCCGGAATTACTGCGCTTCTTGCCGGCGTCCAGCCGAGGATGCCGAACTGTCGATTGGGCATTGCCCTGACTGTGGCGGGCTAATCAGGCCAGACGTGGTCTGGTTTGGGGAGATGCTGCCAGAAGGCGCGTTCGAAGCAGGTCTTCAGGCGGCGGTCTCAGCGGACGTGTTTCTTTCGATTGGGACCAGTGCGGTGGTTTACCCCGCGGCGGGGCTCCCGCTGGCAGCGGCCGACGCCGGGGTCTACTGCGTAGAGTTCAATGTTCAGCGGTCCGCGATTGCGGA
Source organism: Rhodothermales bacterium (assembly GCA_047611125.1). Classification (GTDB taxonomy): domain Bacteria; phylum Bacteroidota; class Rhodothermia; order Rhodothermales; family UBA10348; genus JABDJZ01. The sequence continues at coordinate 11,325 of JBLFXH010000067.1, read as the reverse complement.
TCGGATGGACGAAGTGGTGCTGGGTCCAAGTGGGGAGACGCTGCCGAAACTCGTGGAGATGGTGGGGGCAGGCCGCGGTTGGTGAGCCCCTAGGCGCTAATAGACAGCTTGCGATGAATTTCGGCCCGCAACGGTGTCGCATTCATCTCGCACATCGAGACCAGTTTTCCGTCGACCGCGAGCTTGAAAACACAGGAGTCCAGGCGATCCTGCCCCAGCGGAGTTTGTAGTTCGGCGGCGCTCGTGAACTTGTGTATCACGACCACCAAGGGTCGGCAATCGAACACGCAGAGTAACCGAAGTACATGGCATGTCGATTCATGGGCCGCCCGACACTCACGCACCGGCAAGCGTAGACACTAGCGATACGCTTCTCGCAGCCCGGGAGCTGAGACAACTATTTTTCCACACCATCATTTTCCGTTTAACCCGACACGTCTTATGCCCGATAGAATAGAGGCGTGCCCAGTACGACCCCAAGTCCTGCCCGCGTACATGCCCCTGGCATTGCACGCCCCAATCTGACCACATCTACGCGGGCGTGGCCGAACCTGATGACCTGATCCTGCATGCCTCGGCCTCAATACACAGGTCCGTTTAGTCCCCTTACTTCTGCCGAGGCGCCGGTGGATTTGACGCGCGTGGTGTGCAAGAGTCGTCGGCAGGTTCGTCACATACTGGATCGCGTGGAATTCGGTTGGGTGGAGGAGTACCAAAGTGAGGAGGGAACGTCCTTCGAGGTTTTTATTGCGAAACCGGAAGGGCAATAGAACCGGATTGGCGCTCGTTGTATCAATCATAGTTGAGGCCTCGCCACATTCGAGTTCAGATATGAAGACGCTCCTCCGGTCCCTTTCCGCCTCGCTTATCGCAGCCGTCATCTTTGTCGGGTGCGCCGGGCAAAAGGAGCTGCAGGAACAGGAGACAGCGCAGACCCGCCAGATTCAGCAGCCCCCGGCGCTGCCAGCCGGAGCGCTAGGCATGACGGCCGACTATGCTCAGGCCATGTCCGGCAAGACCGGTCGGTCTGCCTTCGGCAACCCCAACTGGAACACCGAGGACTACGCCCTGATCGAGGAGAACGGCTTCCAAGCCGTCACAGACCACCCGCTTTCCACCTTCTCGATCGACGTGGACGCGGCCTCGTACAGCAACGTCCGCCGCTTCATCCGTGACGGGCAGCTCCCGCCAAAGGACGCGGTCCGCATCGAAGAGCTAGTCAACTACTTCAGCTACAACTATCCGGAGCCGGGAAACGAACACCCGTTCTCTACCGTCCTCGAAGTAGGCCGCGCACCCTGGAACGCCAACCACCAACTCCTGCACGTAGGTCTGAAAGGTGAGTCCATCGACCTGGTCGGCAGGCCGGCCTCCAACCTGGTCTTCCTACTCGACGTCTCGGGTTCGATGAACAGCCCGGACAAACTCCCGCTCCTCAAGAAGGCCTTCCGAATGCTGGTCAGCGAGCTGGGAGAGGGTGACCGTGTCTCGATTGTGGTCTACGCCGGCGCCGCCGGGCTCGTGCTCCCGCCAACAGCCGGGGATAACGCCGAAGAGATCATTGAGGCCCTGAGTAGACTACAGGCCGGAGGCTCCACTGCCGGGACTGCTGGCATCCAACTCGCCTACCAGACGGCCGGGGAGAACTTCATTCCCGGCGGCATCAACCGCGTGATCCTGGCAACGGACGGAGACTTCAACGTCGGCGCCTCAAGCGACGCCGAGTTGATCCGCATGATCGAGTCCCGCCGCGAAGAGGGCACCTTCCTGACGGTGCTCGGATTCGGGACGGGAAACCTGAAGGACAACAAGATGGAGCAGATTGCGGATCACGGGAACGGCAATTACTACTACATCGACAGCGAACTGGAAGCCCGCAAGGTGCTGGTCAGTGAATTGGGAGGGACGCTGCACACCATCGCCAAGGACGTCAAGTTGCAAATCGAATTCAATCCGGCCATGGTCGAATCATACCGGCTCATCGGATACGAGAACCGGCTCCTGGTGTCAAAAGACTTCAACGACGACAAGAAGGACGCGGGCGACCTGGGCGCGGGCCACACGGTAACGGCGCTATATGAGATCGTGCCGGTGGGCGCGTCAACGAGTACAGCCGGCAGCATTGACGACCTCCGCTACCAAACCACCACGACCACCGCAGCCGCTGGCTCGGGAGAAATACTGACCCTGAAACTCCGCTACAAGGAGCCGGATGGCGACGAGAGCCAGCTGATCGAGCACACGCTTGTCCCCGACGCGGATGCGCAGATCTCAGGGGACTTCGCGTTCTCAGCCGCAGTTGCCTCGTTCGGAATGATCCTGCGAGACAGCGAGCACATGGGCGCCTCGAACCTGGCGCACGTTCTGAAACTCGCCAGACTAGGGAGGGGGACGGACCGGCACGGCTATCGGGCCGACTTCATCAGCATGGCCGAAGACTACCGACGCGTTACCGAGGCGTTGAATAGTCCGACGGACGACTAGCGTCCTGAAAACTTCTTCGGGAGATCGCTTAAGTGGAGCAGACTGGGGACGATAACCTATATGTGCCCGGTTGAGCCCCCCTTTAGCTCGGCCCGCGTACGCGCCTCAGGGCGTTGCACTTAACACACCGGCCATATCTACGCGGGTATGGCGTCCAAGCACTAACTCCAGGTGTTATGTACGCCGTTGATTTATCCGAAGAAGAGGCCGTAGACCTCACCACTCTGGGAACTGAAATCGCTCCTGTCCGGGAGTTGATCTGGGAAAACCCAGGATCGCCAGAGCTGCGCGACCAGCAGCCTGAGCTCCTGATTGAGTGCCGCAACCGGCGCCACGCCAACGCGATTTCGAGCCTAATGGATCATGGATACATTCGCGAAGTCCGTCGCGGAGATCGCCTAGTGTTCCAGGTCTACCGCGGCTACGAGCCTGTTCGCCTGCTTGTCATTCCGGGAACGCGCAGGGCTGCCTAGATCTCGCCGCGCCGGGCAAACTCCGCGATGTGATCGGCGGCCCGAAAGGCCAACGCCTGAATCGTCATCGTAGGCTGTCCGCGACCCGAGGACACAAAACTCGAACCGTCGCACAGAAAGAGATTCGGCACGTCGTGTGTCCGATGGTATTTGTCGATCACCGAGGTGGTCGGGTCATCTCCCATCCGGCACGTACCGAGTAGGTGTACCTGCCCACCACGCGTGCCTACCGGCCTGCTCCACATCCTGGTCGGGTTCATGGCCTGGACAACCTCCTTGCAGCGCTCAACGAAGAACTCCTGCACGGCCTGGTCGTCAGGGTGGTCCTTGAGCGTGACGATCAGCCCCGGGCGCCCGTACCGGTCCAGATTGTCCCGGTCCAGCACAAGATTGTTGGTCTCCACAGGCACAATGGTGGTGTGCCCATTGACGTCAATCGTGCGATTGTAGTAGTGGCTGAGTAGTCGCTTGTATTCGGAGCCCCACTTTGGCTGATCCGGATGCAGCCCATTGCGGGCAAAGCTGACGGGGCCAAACTGGAATCGGGCATCCATGCCGCCACCGCCCCAGAAGCCGCGCTTCGGATCGGTGTCGTAGTAATCCCAGCAGATTTGGGTGACCTGGATGCTCTTAAACTCATTCATCGGCTCCTCGAACTGCCCGTACACGTGTACCTGGCCGTTGTCGAGGATGTACTTGCCGACCACTCCGCTTGAGTTCGCGAGGCCATTCGGGAATTGGGGCGAATCGGACATCAACAGAAGCCGCGGAGTCTCGCACCCATTTGCGCAGACCACGGCCGCACGGCAAGGCTGAGCAACCTCCTCGCCCTCCGGATTGAAGTACACGACGCGCGTCACCCTCCCCTCGGTATTGGTGTCGATGCGGGATGCGGTGCAAAGGGGTCTGATTTCGCAGTTACCTGTGGCCTCGGCCTTGGGAATCATGGAGACGAGCGACGAGGACTTGGCGTCCACCTCGCAGCCATTGCCCATGCAGAAGCCGCAATGGATGCAGGGAGACCGTCCGTCGTACGGCTCAGACAGAATCGCCATCGGTGCCGGCCCGGGATGAAGCCCGAGCTTCTCGCAGGCCTCCTTGAAGAGCACGCCGGAGCTCTTGATGGGCATCGGCTTCATCGGGTACGGCCGCGAGCGGGGCGGGTCAAAGTGGTTGGGTCCACCCGAAACGCCGACCTCCCATTCCACCTTCGTGTAGTAGGGCTCGAGGTCTGCGTAGGTGATGGGCCAGTCTTCGATGCCAGTCCCGGCGACGGGCCCGAAGAGCGATCGCTCGATGAAATCGATTTCCCGGAAGCGCCAGAAATTGCCTGTGTAGTGGACGCTGGTCCCGCCGACCATGGGTAGGTAACTGAGCACCCCCCGGGGCTCAGGCTCCTCATCGACCGAAGTCCGGAAAGACTGGGGTGTATGGTTGCTCAGCGTCCCCAGTCCTCGCGCCGCGCGGCCGCCGATCTCGTCGTGACGGAAACCGTCGGACGTCAGATAGGGACCTTGCTCAAGGACCACGACTGAGAAGCCGCCCTCAGACAGTTCCTTGGCCATCACGCCGCCGGCAGCGCCGGAGCCGATGACAACGAAATCAACCTGATCCTGAAGGGAAAACTGCCGGGATGCCACGGGCTAACTCCTCACGGCAATGCACTCGATCTCGACCCGTGCATCGGCAGCGAGCCCGTTTGCGCCGACCGCGCTGCGTGCCGGCGGGTTCTCCGGGAAATACGTCCGGTAGACATCATTCATGGCACCCCATTCGGCCATATCAGCCAGGAAGACGGTGCACTTCACCACATTGGCCATGGTGGCGCCCTTCTCGGCCAGAGAGGACTTGATGTTCTCCATCGCCTGCCGGGTCTCGGGCTCGATTCCCCGCGGCAGGTCGCGGCCGATCCCAAGCTTTCCTGAGAGGTAGATCACATTGCCCACCCGGACCGCCTCGGAGAGAGGCGCCGTGCCGCCGAACGCGTAGTGTTCGACCTCGACTTCGGGCGCTTCCTGGGCTGCGGGCTGGGTGCAGCCGGCCAGAAGCACGAGGCTAAGTGTCGGAAGAAGGAGTCGCATGGTAGGGTGCATCGTAATGTCCAAAAGGGGGTTGCCAGGCGTGGCGATCGTCAAACCCGATGAGTTGCCAGCCGAGCTTGTCGCGGTTGCCGCCGTGGCTCGGGTTGGCCAGCATTCCGCTCAGCGTGGCATCGCGCGTTTCGCTGAAAAAATCCGTGTCCTCAATCGAGCGGGCGAAAGCCAGTTGGTCGTCTGGACTCAGGTCAGCCAGCGCTGAAACACCGTAGGTGCTAAAAACGGCTTCCTGGAGCGACTTCAGCTCCGCCTGGACATGGGCCAAACCTTCGTGATCCTGGGAAAGGGCCGCGTCAACATACCAGACCACGCCAGCCTCGCGGGCCCCGGGACCGGTTCCGTCTGACGGGATAATCAGGGCAGTCAAAGCCTCGATCTCGGCGGCCTCTGCCTCGGAAAGCACCGCAAAGTGACCTGCTGCCTGGTTTGAACAGGCCAGGTCAAAAATAGCGAGTGCGGCCGGAGCGCCGGCGATGGCCCATGAGCCGCCAACAGCGGCGGCAGAGGACTTCAGAAACGATCGGCGCGTGCTCAAGGGCGTTGGGGGTGGAGAAGTGGGAGAGTAGCCTTCACCCGACGATTGGCGCAACAAAAAAAGGCCCGGCCGCAAAGTGCGACAAAAGCTTGTCTGCTTGCGCCATCAGGCTGGACCCGCCAGATCTCGTATGTTTAAACTCCACCCATCCGAATGGACATGCACCGAGCGATCCTACTGGCTTTTTTCCTCCTCGCCGCCACACCTCTCCGCGCCCAGACGGCGTTTCTGAACGCCAATATCATCGATCCGGGAACGGGGGAAGTGACCAGACAGGCCACCCTCATTGTGGAGGACGGCCTCATAAAGGCGTTCGGAAGCGATATTGCCATTCCTGAGACAGCCGAGCGTGTGGACCTTGAGGGGCGCTGGCTTCTGCCGGGCTACATAGACGCGCATGCACATATTGCCTCGGTTGCCAATCTTGGCCGTGCCTTAGCCTCCGGCGTGACGACTGCTCGGAGTGCCAATACACCTGCCTATCAGGATGTCACGCTTCGCGAGATGGTGCGCGAGAAGGTCCTGCCCGGGCCGGAGATTCTGGCTGCTGGCTCCTTCGTGACCCCAAGTCCCGGTGACCGGATTCTCGGCGACCCGCGGCTGGCTTCACTCTATCTCGGAATCAACACCGATGAAGAGCTGCGCCAGATCGTCCGAGTCAACATTGATCGGGGAGTGGACTGGATCAAGACGCGGGCCACAGAACGAGCGGGCCTGCCCGACACAGACCCCCGGAAGCAGGTCTACACGGAGGCGCAATTGCGGGTCGTGGTGGATGAGGCCGCGAAGGGCGGCAAGTCGGTACTGGTTCATGCCCATGGAGACGAGGGAGCACGGGCGGCAGTCCTCGCCGGAGCCCGGAGCATCGAACACGGCACGTATCTGACCGATGAAACCCTGCACCTGATGAAGGAGCGGGGTACCTACCTCGTGCCGACCTACACTATTGTCCAAGACCTCCTTCAGCCCGGCGGTGACTACGATGACCCGGTGCTTATCATTCGGGCTCAGCACATGCTGCCGAATCTGGAGCGAGCTATCCGGGCAGCTGTGGCGATGGGTGTTCCCGTTGTGGCCAGCACCGACACGGGGTACGGGCCCGGGAGCATTGCTCGGGTTGGTACGGAAATCGCAAACTTCGCTCGCTTGGGGATGACGCCCCTGCAGGCGCTGCAATCGGCAACGATAACCGCGTCTGAGCTTCTGGCCATCGATGACCGAGTAGGTCGGATCGCCATTGGCTATGAAGCTGACCTGGTGGTCCTGGGCGGGAATCCACTGGAGGATATTCGGCATGTGCAGGATGTGCTGGCCGTGATGAGCAATGGAATCCTTGCGGTGAATCGGTTGCCGTTCGGGCGATAGCAGGCCGTGGTCTGGTCAACGGGCCGAGTAATCATGCGATCTCCATATGATTGTTACGACAATGATTGTTGCAACAGGTAGTATGTGGGGAGCGAATCGCCATCCAAACACATCCCACTACCATGAGCACGGCAACTCCCGAGACAGCAACGGTCGCCCAGAACGTTGAGGCCCTCAACAACATGATTCTCCAGGGCCAGATTCTGGACGGCTTCGACAAGTACTACGCGGAGAACGTAGTCATGGCAGACAATTTTAGCGATGACCGCGTGGGCTTTGATGCGTGTCGCGTGTTCGAGGTCGACTTCGTCAACAACCTCACGGCCTTTCGCGGCGCTGAGGTTCAGGAGGTGCGGATCGATGAGAACGCCGGCCTCGCATTCGTCAAGTGGCACTTTGACTACACCCATAAGGAGTGGGGAGTCATGGACTATGTGCAGGTCGCCGTCCAGCGTTGGGAGAACGGCAAGATCATTCACGAGCGTTTCCTCTACGGATACTAGGAAATACTGCCCGGACTGAGGGAGACAGGCCCCCGCCGCATCCGTGTGGCAGGTGCTTTTCGGGGAACGACCTCCGAGTGAGCGGGTGAATAGCCACCATGGAACGATACCTGCAGATATTTCTGGACGGCTACCGTGGTTACGCCGGATACCTCTGGAGCGAGGTCACCACACCCGGCCCGTTCAACTACTTCTACTGGCTGATCGGCGCCTCGCTGTTCTTCTTCGTTCTCGAAATCGTGATGCCGTGGCGGAAGAATCAGAAGACCTTCAGAAAGGACTTCTGGCTGGACGTGTTCTACATGTTCTTCAACTTCTTCCTCTTCTCGCTGATCATCTACAACGCGGCGTCGAACGTGGTTGTGGAGGCGTTCAACGATGGGCTTGGCGCCATCGGAATCACCAACCTCGTGGCGATTGAGGTCTCAGGCTGGCCCATTTGGCTGCAGTTGGTCTCCCTATTCGTGATCCGCGATTTTATTCAGTGGAACGTCCATCGACTGCTGCACCGGGTTCACTGGCTCTGGGAGTTTCACAAGGTCCACCACTCGGTGGAAGAGATGGGGTTCGCCGCCCATCTGCGGTACCACTGGATGGAGAACGTGGTGTACAACGCGTTGCAGTACATCCCACTGGCGATGATCGGCTTCGGCATCGACGACTTCTTCATCGTCTACGTCTTCTCGCTCGCGGTGGGGCACTTCAACCACTCCAACATCCGCGTTCCGCTGGGTCCGTTGAAGTACATCCTGAACAACCCCCAAATGCACATCTGGCATCACGCGAAGGCGTGGCCGGAGGGACGAGATCACGGCATCAATTTTGGAATTACGCTGAGTCTCTGGGACTACCTGTTTGGGACGGCCGACATCCCGTCTGACGGGCGGGACATCCGGTTGGGCTTCCCGGGGTCTGAGGATTTCCCGAAGGACTTTGTGCATCAGAGTCTGCACGGACTGCGGCCGGGAGGGGACGAGAGCTAAGCGAGGCAGTGCGGCGCTGCGGCCGGCGGCGCGGCTGGCGTGCTAGCCGGCGCTAGCGGACCGGAAGATCGCGCACCGGGCAGCCGAGCCGCGAATTCTCAGTTCACAGCCTTCAGCCCATCAAGCACCCAAGGCATCAACTCCGAGACCGTGGGATGTACCAGCACCACCTCGCGGTAATTCTTGCAAGGAATCCCGGAGTGCATAATGGCCGCGAACATGTTGATGATCTCGTCGCCACCGGGGCCGAGGATCGACGCACCGATGATCAGATCGGTCTCGGCGTCCACGAGCAACTTGGCGAACCCTTGAGTCTCACCCATCTCCTTGGCGCGAGAGATCTTCGACATGGCGCGGGTGGCCTTCAGAACCTTGCGCCCCGAGGCCAAGGCCTCCTTTTCTGACATGCCAACGCGGCCGAGTGGCGGGTCGGTGAATAGCCCGTATATGGGAATGCGTTGAGACACAGTCCGTGTGCCGCCAAAGAGCAGGTCCAGCACAATCTCGGCGTCGTTGACCGAGGTGTGGGTGAAGGCACCCTCGCCATTGACATCTCCAAGCGCGAACACTCCATCAGCGGTCGTGCGGCAGTGGTCATCCACGGCAATGTAGCCTCGCTTGGTCAGCACAATTCCAGCCGCGTCAGACTTGAGGAGGCTCGTGTTGGGCCGCCTTCCCACGGCAAGCAGCACGTGCGACCCCGTGATCTCCCGCTGCACTCCGTCAGCCGTGATGGCAACTCGGATAGAGCCATCCGCCTCGCTCACACCGGAGGTCTGTGCCTGGAGGATCACCTCAATACCTTCGCCGCGCAGCACCTCCAAGACGGCTTCCGCCACGTCCTCATCCTCTCGCGGCATCAACTGTGTGCCACGTTGAATGATGGTGACTGCCGAGCCAAAGCGTCGGTACACCTGCCCGAGCTCGACGCCCACATAGCCGCCGCCGATAATAACCAGGTGCTCAGGGAGCGACTTCAAGCCGAGCAGGCGCGCCGAATCCAGCCACGGCACATCCTTCAGGCCGGGAATTGGGGGGAGGAACGGATGGGTCCCGGTGTTGATGTAGACCCGCTTGCCTCGAATCAGAGAATCACCAGCCCGGACGGTTCGCGGGCCCTCGAAGGCGCCCCACTCCCGGATCAGAGTCACGTTCTCGGTGCGCTCCATCCAGTCCGTCAATCCCTGCGAACTGCCCTTTCGGATTTCATTCATCCGCTCCCGAACCCGCCCGAAATCTATCTTGGGTTCGCCCACTTCAACTCCGTAAAAGGAGGCGCGGCGGGCCATATGGGCAACCTTGGCACTGGCGACCAGCGTCTTGGTGGGAGTGCACCCGTAGTTGACGCAGGTGCCGCCCACCCGGGCGCCCTCCAGCACGGCAATCGAATCGCCTGTTGGGATCAATCGCCCCAGAAGGGTACCAAGGGCCTGGCCTGTGCCAATAATGACGTGATCGAACTCTTGCATAGCGATTTGTTTAGGCGAGGCGCCCGCCGTCAATGGGGAGTGCGGCACCCGTGATAAAGGCCGCGTCGTCAGAGGCTAGAAAAATCACAGCGGCCGCGACCTCTTCGGGGGTCCCGATACGGCCAAGTGGATGCTTCTGTGCAAACAAGGGCCGAACCGTTTCAGCACCACCCATTTCCTCCATCTCTCGCTCGAGCATTGGGGTCTCCACACTTCCGGGGCAAACGCAGTTCACGCGGATGCCGGCGGACGCATAGTCCAGCGCCATGGAACGAGTCAGGAGCACCACCGCACCCTTGGATGCAGAGTACGCGGCGATGGCCTCGCCGCCGGCGAGTCCCACGAAAGAGCCGTTGTGGACGATGGACCCCGAGCCGCGGGCCAACATTCCGGGGAGCACGGCCTTGGACATCAAAAAGGTGCCCGTGACATTCACGGAGAAAGTCTCCTCCCACTCGGCCAACGTTGTGGTATGGACGGGCTTCTCCCGGTAGATCACGCCAGCGTTGTTGAAAAGGATGTCGATGGAGCCGAACGCGCTGACGGCGTGCTCCGCGATTCGCTGGCAGTCGGACTCGATCGTGACATCGCCTGCTACGGCCTGGGCCTGGCCTCCGAGGCCTTCAACGAGAGCCACCACCTCCGCAAGCGGCTCCAGACGCCTGCCGCACAACACAACGGAGGCACCCTCGGCGGCGGCCTCAAGCGCGACCGCTCTGCCTATTCCCGTGCCACCGCCCGTGATAAGAATGGTCCGGTCTTGGAGCTTCATCAGGGCGTCAGTCTTAGCGAGCCGTTTCGACAGGCCTCCGAAATCGTCTCGATTGTCTGACGGTCAAAATCGGCGGCGAGTTGGGTTCGGATTACGGACCATCCTTCGTGCATGGGGCAGGGGAGTCGGTCACCGCAGCCGGGCAGCCCCAGAATGCACTCGGTAAAGAGTTCGGGCCCATCGATGGCTTCGACAATCTGGCGGACTGTGATCTGGGTGGTGGGTCTCGCAAGCATGACGCCGCCGGTCGGTCCCCGGTACGCCTTCAGGAAACCGGTGTCCACCAGTTGTTTGAGCACCTTGGCTAGAAACGTGGGCGGGATCTCAAGCTCCTCGGCGATGACACGGACAGGGACGAATCCACTGTGGTCACGGGCGCCGAGATGGGAGACCGCGCGGAGAGCGTACTGGGCGGCGTTGGAAAACACGATTGCGGAGTGGGTTGTCTGTAATAAGGTAGGTCTGGGAGGTCCACCCCGCGAACGTCACCCCGCCAATCGCGTACTAAAAAAATATGAACAGATCCTGCTTGTTGGTACTGCCACTCCTGCTTCTGGGGTGTAGCTCTCCGGAAGCCCGGGTTGCCCCAAGCAGCCTCACGGGCAAGCCGCTTGAGTGGGTGGCTGCAGCCCAGTCGGCGTTGGA
>JBLFXH010000066.1:0-14365 GCA_047611125.1 Rhodothermales bacterium | reverse complement strand
GGACGTAGAGGTGGTCCTGCGACTCTCTCGAGCCCACCAATCACGACCGCTTCCTAGAACCAAGAACGCCCCGAATCCGCTCAATCAAGCGAATACAGGGCGTTCTGGTCATTCAGCAATGGTTGCCCTACCAGGATTCGAACCTGGAACCTCTTGATTCAGAGTCAAGTGCTCTGCCAATTGAGCTATAGGGCAGCGTAACAGCAGATGCTGCGACGGAAAAGTAAGGCCGCTCAATGCTGTCTAGCAAAGTCAGTTCCACTTTGAACGGTTCTTCAGACAAAAGGCACCAGCTCCATGCGGAGCCGGTGCCTTTGTTCTCAGTCTTCGAGACTATCTCAAGCGGCTGGTATGGGACTACCCTCGCCGCTCGGCCCTGGCGGCCAGTGAACGGTGACCGGGTCTTTCCACGGACCGTTTGGCCTCGAGTATTCCGCGGCGCAGTACATCCACACAATTGGTGCATAGATGACTTGCGTGGGGGCCGAGTATGCGCACGGCATAGGTGAATCTTACCCGTTCGTTTCTGCAGCTCTCGCACTTACGGACGGTGCTGCGTCTGACCTCAATTCTATTCATACTCCTCCTAGTCGCGTGCCTGGCGGTGCTCTCTCAGAACGGCGACGCTCATATTCCGAATCGTGCGAGACTGCTCGCCCTCAAACGAATCGCGAATCTCAGCGAGGCCCCTTTTGTCTCCGATCGCGCTCAAGGCTGCCAGAGCCATCATCCGATAGGCCTGGTCAGGGTGCGATCGGAATACCCGGATGAGGCCCGGAACGGCCCGACTTAGATCCAGCCTAGCCGAGGCTTGACTCGCGAAGTAGATGATGTTCTGGAGCGTCTTGGGATCGATGTTTTCCGCATCTCCCTCGGTCCGTAGGGTGAGGTCGGCGCTGAGCGCGTTCCACCAGGTCAGAGACAGATAGGAGTTGTCGTTTCTCATGTACTCTGCCACAAGATCCGTAGGAAGCTGGGCCACCTGCGCTGAGGCCGTGATGCCCGGGGCTGAAAGAAGACCCGCGAGGGCAATCGTGCTTAGTACTCGTTTCATGGTCGATACCTCTATATATATCGCCGCAGCCGATCGGCCTTGGCGAGTGTTCGACAATCAAATGCGCTGGACTACCGCGCTTTTGTGACGATTCGTTTAGCGAGGACGTCGGCATGTAGTTTCGCTTCCGGAAACGCTTTCCGAAACAAACTCTATGCTTCCGGAAGCTTACTGTGACTGATCTATTGCAGAAACGGCGGCCAACAGCCGTCTGAGTAGCCACCTCCGCCCTCAGGCCAAACTCCCAGCCATCGGTGAATCAGGTGCTAGCGTTCACACACACCGCCGCAGAGTCGCTGTCGAAGTCAACCGTGCCGGCTGAAACCAAAGAAGCCCCGACCGCCGAAAGGCAGCCGGGGCTTCGAATCGAAGACTTGTGGGTCCTAGTGAACCATGAAGTTCGCCATTCCCATGCTGTTGGACCAGATAAAGCCAATCTGGCCTCCTGCCTCGGTCACATTCATGAAGGAAATGGTGAACTGGTCAATCATAGTTTCCAGCGGAACGACCTGCATTGGAACCCGAATCACGTCCTTCTCAGCGGAATAGCCATAGGAGCCCCAGAGTCCTTCAGCGTCGGCCTGATAGCTGGGCTTGGCCTTGTGGCTCGAGATAATGAGTGTCCACTCCGAAGCGCTAGTCAGCTCGATGAACAGCGTGTAGGTTCCGGCTGGCAGGTGACTGCCGCCGACGCCGAGGTCGGTCTCAGTCGTCAAGGTCGTGGTGACGTTTGCACCAGCACGCCACACTGGGGCGCCTGAGTACAGTGCTGACCCATATTCCTCGCCGGACCCGAAAGGATTCGTGCGGCCGCGCAGAATTGGACGTCCATAATCAACGACCATCCAAGGGCCGTCGGTGCTGCCAATCTGAGTTGAGGCCTCACCGCGGGGGGAAGCAGCACGCTGCGCGGAGGCCATATCGGCCGCTCCGAGAAGCAGTGCAAAAAAGAGAGCTACGTAAGAAATGCGCACTGGCTTGGTGGGTTCTGGTTGGGAAAGTGGGGTTGTGCCCGGCCGGTTCAAGGCGGTTCGGGCGTCGGATCAACGGACTTAGGGCCGCCCGGGATCCGCTCAGAAGGCGAACACGCGGTTGACGTTGAATCCCCAGCGGAAATCGCCGGATAGAAAATCGTCATTGTTGCGAGCAAGCATGTGCTGCTCGGTGAGCCAATCTGAGGATGTAAAGAACAGCTGGAAGACGTGCCCACCGGTCTCAATATCAAGGCCTACCGAGAGAGCGTCGGTGGTCCCGTCGGAGCGATCGCCAATCACCGGCACATACTCGACGAGAACCGCAAACAGCTCGTTGAGCTTGAAATTGGCCGCGAGGGCTACGCCGAAGTGCGTGTTCTCCTCGGCAAGGATACTCCCATCGGCAGCCCGCTCGATAAACACGGTGTTGAGGTGCGACACCATCGGCGAAATCTGAACGGCCAGCTTGTCCGAAAAGCGCCGGCCAAACATCACCATTCCGGCGTACGAGAGTCGGTCCGAAAACTCAAAGCCGTTCTCGACCGTCGTGATGCCGGCATCGCCCATGACAGCAATCTCCAGCGGACTCGAGCCAGACACCGTCTGCCTAAGCAGATTAGCCTTGGCCTTGAAGTCATAGACCTTATCGAATCGGCTACGGCCAACGCCGAGTGACAACCAATCCGTCACGCCATAGTCAATCCCGAACCGGATGTTCGCAGCGCCATCCAGGCCGTATAGGTTTTCGATGCCCGAAGACACCAAGCCGAACGCATGCTTGATGGTGTAATTCAGGTCACCGGCATTCAGGTTGGTCACAGAGGCCGTTCCAATCACGGTGGGCGCCCAGAATAGCTCGTCTACTGGGCGATTGGGGTCGGCCCTCTGACGTGACATCTGCGCGCTCGCGCTTGTCCAAGTCAAGGCGAACAGTATGACCCCGAAGAGGGAGAATCGCATGTCAGGTTCCGGAGTCTGTTAGGAGAAGGGCACTGATGCGCATCTGCTGCACCGGGTCCACCTTCATGATGAGAAGCTTGGGGGGTTTGATCTCGTAGTCGTCCAGGTTCAACTCCCAGGCAGCATTGAGCTGCAGGCCGCCGGCCGTCGGCTCAAGCGTCCCGGTCACTTCCAGCGGCTGGCTGTGGCCATGGATGCTGAACGTCCCTCGCACAACCACCGACTGATTGCCCCCGGCTGGATCAAAAGGGCTGACCAGCTTCCCGAAGAACTCCGCAAACGGATACTCATCCGTCTTGAGCGTCTTCCTCATGTCCTTGTCCCGCTTCCCGATGCCGGTGTCGAGGGTTTCGAGATCCACGTAGAAGTCCACCGTGGAGTCAGGCAGAGATATTCGCCCCACCAATACGTTTGAGGTCCCGGTGAAGCTGTGAAGCGGCACCCGCGAGTCAAACTCCGCACGACCCGATTCGGTCATGAACGCCTGACCAGAGACAGGAGTTGAAACGAGGACAAAAGCGGCTGCAAAAATTAGTGTTCGCATCAGTTGTTCTCCGCCCCATCGTCAATCCAGGTCTTGATGATTTCCACCTGACTGGCGGTAAGCGCTGACTGGCCGAGCGGCATGCGTGAGCCCTCCCGTGGTGAAGCGCTGACCTTGTCGACCAGCGGACTTCCGGAACCGTTTCCGGCAATGATGACAGGTCCACCATACTGCAATCCGACGCTGCCGACGGTCGCGCTGTGAGTTGAGAGGTCGACACCATTGGTGGCCTCACCGACGTGGCAACCGAACCCTCCACAGCCGGAGGCAAAGATGGGCTGCACGTCTGACGCGTAGCTCACCACCGGGCCTGGATCCACGATGATGGAGTTGTCGATTGTGTTGCTTTGACAGGCCCCGATAGCGAGGGATACAACAAGAAGCGACAGGACTGTAGAGAGTCGCATGGGCAGTTTGGGGGAGGTCCAAAAAGCGGTGAACCACCGAACCGGCCAGATCGGTCCCGGCAGTCAGGACTATCTTGCCGAAACGTCGAGAGGGGTAGGGCGGACGGGCGTTTGGGATCGGCGAAAGGGCAGGTACAGCAGCATAAACACCAGGATAACGAGGGCCTCCAGCACCAGGATGTAGTAAGGCCAGGCGGGCATAAGGTCCATGGCCGAAGCGATGTCAGGCTTGCCGTTCACGTACAGATAGTTCGAACCCAGCGCCATGTTGACGAAGAATAGCACTAGGGCATAGACGTTCAGGCCAGCAAAGGTCTCGGTCAGATTCCGGAGAGTGGGCTTCACGCCCTCAACTAACACAACCCAGAGTCCTGCCAGAACCAAACCTCCGTGGCTCAACAGGGAGTCCCAGAACCGAAAATGCGGGTACCCAAACTGGGCGGCGTCAGGAGTTATGACGGCCTGGATCGCTCCCGCGATTCCGAGGAAGTAGACTAAGGGGTACAGGCGCCTGCTGTCGGTCAGGAAGGCGTACGCCATGATATAGGTCACGGCGCTGCACATGTGGAGGGGAAGCAGTGCCTGGGGAGTCCAGACCCCATTCAAGGAAAAGAACAGGTGGGCCCCGAGATCAAGCGATACTAGGAAGACGGCAATACTGACACGCATTCGTGTCCGTCTGGCAGCGTCACCGGCCTTCCCTGCCCGTAGATAGACCACGAACAGAGCGGCCATTCCCACTGCCGTCCACAAGTGAGCCGGACCAAAGAGCTGGAATGCAGCACCGGTGTACTCGAAGTCGAAGTATTTCCCCATCCCGAATTATCGCGCTCGCGGGCGGACCGGGCAACTAGATGTCATCTGGCGCTATTTGGCCCGAATAGCTGCTTCCTGGAAACTACCCTAAGCGCCCCCGGCCGAATCGATATCACGGCGGATTGGCAGGCCGTGGACACGATCTCCCCGTCCGCATGAACCGGAACAGACCTTGAGGCGCTGAGACGGAACGCCACACCGCGTCCCAACGCCGCCTCGGCCACAGAGCCATGCGTGCCTCGCATCACCTTGGGTATGACTGTCAGCGCCTTTCCAATGCCGATTTCCCGGACCAGGCAATAGTCGAGTAGCCCGTCGGCAGGGTCTGCGTCCGGTGTGATGAGGAATCCGCCGCCGGACCTCGGCGCGTTGCCGAACGTCGCAAACATGAGCGGTTGCTCCCAGGCCAGCCCATCGCCCTGGACCACCACCGTTGGAGCCCGCCAAGACGCCAGCGTCTCCAGGCTGGACACGAGATACCGCAGCACGCCCGGCAAGAATTTGCGCTTACGGGATTGAATGGACGAGGCCGCATCGAAGCCGAACCCGATTGCGTTGGCGAATGGGAAACCGGGTAGGCCGTCCAGTTCTGCCCACCCTACATCTACCCGGCTCTCCGCACCAGCCGCCAAGACGTCGATCGCCTCGGCCTGACCTGATGGGATACCCATTCCATACGCAAAGTCGTTCCCGGTCCCGGCCGGGATAATGCCAAGAGCAGCCTGGCCGCCGCCGGCAATGAGACCTTCTACCACCGTGTGAATGCTCCCATCGCCACCCACGGCAACGACTACATCTTGGGGCCCGGCCTCGCTAGCCAGTTGAATCCCTTGCTTGGTCGATGAGGTCTCGGTCCATTCGTACGCCCCGACGCGCTCGTCGAGTAGGCGCCGCATCTCCTTCTGATGACGTTCTATCCGGCCGCCGCGGGCAGCCGCGTTATAGATGACCCGAATCACGAGGCGAGTACAAAGAGACCCTGCTCGTGGTCGAGCAGCTTGCGTTTGCGCCACAGGCCGCCGCCGTATCCGGTCAGCTTCCCGTCCTTTCCGATCACGCGATGGCAGGGAATGATGATGGCCATCCGATTATCGCCATTGGCGCGGGCCACGGCTCTCATAGCCCCTGGTTGCCCCATCTGTTCGGCAATCGCCCCGTAGTGAGTTGTCGTGCCGTAAGGAATGGCCAGCAGGTGCTGCCAAACAGTTTCTTGGAACGGAGTCCCGGTAAACTTGAGGGGCAAATCGAAGTCGCGGAGCGCCCCTGAGAAATAGGCATCCAACTGAGTCTGGAGCTCGCGCAGGACAGCGTTTTCCCCGGGGACCAGGGGGGCCTTGAGACGCTTCTGGATTCGATCTACCTGCTTCTCCAGCATGCGCCTATCTGCGAATTCCATGAGCAGCAGCGCTTCCTCGTTGGCAGCGGCCATCATCGGGCCGACCGGCGTTTCGATGCGCATGGAATGGATCAAGGGAACGGCCTCCGTTGGTGTTGTGCCTGTCATACGCTTGACGGCTGAACCAAATCCCGACAGGGATTCGTAGCCGCTTTCCAGAGCCGCACTCGTCACCGATTTGCCCTCCCTAATCTGGCCCAAAGCCTTGTTTAGTCGCCGCGCTCGGGCATAAGCTTGAAACGTCATGCCGTGAACCGTCTGAAACCAGCGCCGCACACGCTCGGGCGAAAGGTCCATCGCCCTCAGGTCCGCGTCCCGCCACTTATGCTCTGGCTCGGCGTCGATCCGCCCGCTGAGGGGAGCAAGCCAGCCAGGAATCTCGCCTTCCGGCCGCATCGGCTTGCAGCGCTTGCATGGCCGGTAGCCCGAGAACAAGGCGTCTCGGGTTGTCCCGAAGAACTCCACGTTTTCGGGCTTCGGCTTGCGTGCGGGACAGGAGGGGAGACAGAATATCCCGGTAGTCCTGACTCCCGTAAAGAACACCCCGTCGAACGAGGTATCGCGAGCCTGGAATGCCTCCATCATTTCGGAGACTTCGGGCAGCTGCTGAACGATCATGAACGAGTGGTTCTGGTTTCTCCACGAAGATGCCCCAATCCGCCATGGAAGCGCTACCGATATTTAGGTGTTGAATTTATTCGTCCAGACGCGACAACCATGCGCATTATTGAGCCCTTCCGGATCAAGGTAGTCGAGCCTATCCACTTCACGACGCCTGCCGAGCGCGAGGTTGTGCTGCGGCGTGCCGGGTACAACCTGTTCAAGGTGCCCTCCACGTCCGTCATCATTGATCTGCTGACGGACTCAGGAACTGGCGCCATGAGTGCCGAGCAGTGGGCAGCCATTATGCGCGGAGATGAAGCCTATGCAGGTAGCCCCAGCTTTGACCGCTTCGAGGCGGCGGTGCAGGACATCTTCGGCTTCAAGCACGTGATACCTACGCACCAGGGGAGGGCTGCCGAACGCATTCTTGCGGCCACGCTGGTGAAGCCGGGTGATCTGGTCCCGAACAACACCCACTTCGACACCACGCGGGCGAATATTGAGGCGGTCGGCGCAACGGCCCTCGACATCCCCTGTGCGGAGTCTGCTGATCTGTTCACGCCAGCAGATTTCAAGGGCAACATGGACTTGGTGGCGCTGCGAGAGGCCATTGCCGAGCACCGGGAGCGGATTCCCTTCGTCATGATGACGGTGACCAACAACGGCGGAGGAGGCCAGCCTGTGTCGATGGCGAACCTCAAGGAGGCTTCTGAGATCACACGCGCCGCCGGAATCCCGTTCTATATCGACGCCTGCCGATTCGCCGAGAACGCCTACTTCATTCGCGCCCGGGAAGAGGGGTACGAAGACCGAGACCTCATCGACATCGCACGGGAGATGTTCGCTCTGGCCGACGGGTGCACCATGAGCGCCAAGAAGGATGGCATGGTCAACATCGGCGGCATCCTCTGCACGAATGATGACATCCTGGCCAAGGAGGAGGCAGAACTCCTGATTCTCACCGAAGGCTTTCCCACGTACGGCGGTCTGGCGGGACGTGATCTGGAGGCGATTGCGGTCGGCCTCTACGAAGCGCTCGATCTGGACTACCAGCGCTACCGGTTCTCCTCGACGGAGTATCTGGGTAACCAGCTTACTGCCTGCGGCGTGCCGATTCTACAGCCACCGGGAGGCCACGCCATCTACGTGGATGCCGGCTCGATGCTTCCGCACATCCCGCGCGACCAGTACCCCGGCCAGGCGTTGGTAATCGCGCTCTTTCGGACGGGAGGCGTTCGGACGGTGGAGATTGGCTCCGTGATGTTTGGCGCAGTCGATTCCGAGACCGGCTTGGAGACGCCGGCGCGGTTCGAACTGGTTCGCCTGGCCATTCCGCGCCGGACGTATACGAAGAGTCAGATTGACTACGTCGTGGACGTGTTCAGCGAGCTGCAATCACAGAAAGACCACATTCACGGAGTCAGGATCGTGGAGCAGCCGCTTCGACTTCGTCATTTTTCGGCCCAGTTCGAGCCGGTCACCTAGGCCCTACTACTGCGAGGCATCAGGGTTGGACATAGCCTGCCAGAACTGGCGGTAGTCCGGATTCTGTGGCTTCAGAAACAGGAGCTGGTTGGCCAGCGGGCGGGCTTCCTGGATCCGCCCGGTGTTGAAGAGCAGCGACGCCAAATTCCCGAGAGCCTCCTCAAGGTCCGGGTCCAGTAGGAGCGCCTCCCGGAAGTCGGCCTCCCCGCCTTCTAGGTCACCCTGGTTCAGGCGCAGGAAACCGCGGTTGTTCCAGGCCGAGGCGAAACTCGGGGAGTTGGCGATCACGCGGTCGAGGACTTCTCTGGACTCGTCCAGACGCCCCATGGCCAGATAGGCCGACCCGAGCTTGTTCTGGAATCGAAGGTGCTCGGGTGCCAGCATGACCGACCGTTCCAACCAGGCGATGGATTGCGGCACCTCCCCTAGAGTGAGGAATCCCTCGCCGATCCGGTAGGCGGTCCAGGCGTCGGTCACGGTGCTGATGGACAACGTCGAACCGATCCGCGTCACCGCGGCCCAATCGCCGTCCAGAAATTCCATTCGAACCCGCTGCTGTTTGGCCGACTCTGGGGGCAGGCGGCCCAGGATGGCCCGCGCCGAGTCCAGGTAGAAGGGACGATGCGCCTGCTCCTCATAGAAGGTCAGGTAGGCCGCAGCGAGGACTTCAGGCTCCACCTTGGGCCTTAGGAGGCTGGCCATCCGGACCATGTCCGTTCGCATGGCCGGGGCGATAGCGCTGCCACTCCGCTCGGGCTCCACCACTCGAATGAAATGGTCGGTGATGCGGACGTTCGGAATGTCCGTGGTTCCGGACTCCGGCATGTGGCACGAAGAGCAGTTGTCGTCGAATGCGGCGCGGACGTCCAGGTCCTCGGTGCATGTTGCTACCTGCTGCGCTTCATGGCAAGTAGTGCATGTGGCATTGTAGACCGCAGCCGAACGCGCCTGGACGGGCTCATGCGGGTCGTGGCAGGTCAGGCAGGTAATGGGCTCCATCGCGGACTGGCCGCTCAGGGGCGTCTGTCGTGAGGCCTGGTAGCAGGCGCTCATCTGGAGCCGGTCCGGGTGGGAGGCCATGATGAACTGCGACGTCGAATCTGGAAAGCGAGGCCAGAACACGTCCATGTAGTCCAGCAGGTCCTTTCCGGGACGGTAATCGAACGCTGATGCGCCATCCTTCAGCACCGCTGCTCCCTGCATGTGGCAACGCTGGCAGACATCATCCAACCGGGCAGTCTCCAGCTTTCCCGGATTGACGATTGTGTAGTCAATCTGGGTGGTCACATCCACGATTTCGCCAGATCGAATGGCCTCAACATGAACGGATCCGGGTCCGTGGCAATTTTCGCACTCAATGCCGTGCGGGATATCCGAGAATCGGTTCTCCGATGCGGGCGCGTAGGTGGACGGCCCGTCATGGCAGGCCATGCACTGGTCCGTAATCGGCCGGTCAAACCGGAAGGAGTCGCCTCCAGAGAACCCCGGCGGAAGCGCCCATTTGCCGTCCTGCGCATACCAGGTAACGGGGACCTGATATAGATAGCCGTTCTCGTCCCTGATATGCGAGTTGGTGTGTTGCCCAGATCCCACGATGTAGTCGATCGGGACAACTCGGACATGACTAGTGTCTCCGTTGGCTAGGCGGAATTCCCGAACGAATAGGTCTTCTCCTCTCCGAAAGGGCACGTAGTACAGATTCCGCTCCGGGTCACGAATTGGCGCAACGCTATCCCAGTCGGCGTCGCTCAGCGAGGCGCGCGCCGGCCTAAACGAACGCCCCATCTGGGCTTCAGCATAGCTCTCTGCCTTGTCCACATGGCACTCCGCACACGTGGCTTTGCCGACATATTCCGCGTCAGGCCGCCAGTTGGCGTACTCGCCGGGGACCAGCGGTGGACGGGTTTCGGGGCTGGCGCAGGCGGCCAGCAACAGCAGAATGGCGGGGGTGATGCGTGTCATGACAGGCTGAAAGCGTCATTCCCGGTCAAGTTTCGTTTCTCGCCGCGTTACCCGCGCTGAAGGCCGAGCGGCTTTGTGACAGAGTAGTTGTATCACGTTCGGGTTCTGTTATGCGAAAGCACCTGTCATACATCGCCGTCTTATTCGTTCTGGTCCTCGTAGGCTGCGAGGGGTCTCCCTATCCTCTGTCGGCTCCGGGTGACGTTCCCGTCAGGTCAGAATTGCTCGGCAACTGGCAGACAACGGACGAAGACATGCCCTCTTTCTACCGGATGTACGAGTCCGAGGTGGACGGACTTAGGTTCGCAAATATTCAGTGCCTGGGCTGCGAAGAAGAGGAGGCCGAGAGCTCGGACGATGTGGTTCTGGCCTTTCTGGAGGCAGTTGAGACTGGAGACGCGCTGTTCTCCGAGGAGTGGGAATGGAGCCGGGTCGACAGGTAATGTGACCACCTGGAGCGGTCTAGTCCTCCGTGTGCGTATTCTTGGGCTATAGTTAGCCAAGATCTGAATGCGCTGGAAGGGACGACGAAAGAGCAGCAACGTGCAGGACCAGCGGGGGCAGGACCGCGGGCGGTCCCCGAGCCGGGGGCAATTCCGCATGCCGGGACGATCCGGGGGACGCGGAAAGGTTGGTGGCGGATTTGCCATCATCGCCATCATTGTCGCACTGCTCTTGGGTGTCGATCCGACGCAGATTCTGAATCTGGTCGGCGGAGCGGAGGGCGTACTGCCGGGGCCGTCGGCACCGTCAGCCTCAGCGAACCGCGATGTGGGCTCGGACGAGGGTGCTCAGCGGGCAGCGGTAGTCCTTGCGAGTACCGAGGATGCCTGGAATAGGGTCTTCCAACAGGCCGGAAGCCGCTACCTTCCGCCGCAGATGGTGCTGTTCACGGATGGCGTGCAGGTGGAACTCCAGGCTGATTGCTACGCCGGAATCTGGGCCAACCACGCAGCCAAGGACGGAGATTTCCTTGAGACAGGAGATCTAGAGGAAGGCCTCCGCGCCGCAGCCGCAATTGGCGATGACCGTCTACAGAAGATGTCCGGGCGCCGCGTTCAGCCAGAGAGCTTCACGCACGGCTCATCCGAGCAGCGACAGGAGTGGTTTACGCGCGGACTACGCTCCGGAGACTTCGCCACCTGCGACACTTTCAACTGATTCAACAATCAGCGACCCCTTGGGGGCCGCCTATAAGGAATGATCTGGGAAAAACTCCAACGGCACCGGGACGCCGGACTGCTGATTCTCCGAGCCGGGTTCGGGCTGAGCTTCATCTACTTCCACGGCTGGGCCAAGATGATGGGAGGACCGGAGCGTTGGCAGGGTCTTGGCGAGGCTATGAGTCGCTATGGCATTGACTTCGCCCCGCAGTTGTGGGGCTTCATGGCCATGCTAAGCGAAACCCTCTTTGCCCTGTTCATTGTGGTGGGTTTCCTGTTCCGACCGGCCGCGCTTTTTTTGGCATTTACCATGCTGGTGGCGTCTACGGGACACATGATCTCCGGTCAAGGAAGTCCAGGCCATTCGTTCAAGAACATGTGGGTAGCCGCGGGGCTCATTTTCATTGGCCCAGGCAAGTATTCTGTCGATGCGTGGCTCGCCCGCCGCAAAACCCGAAACTCATGAAGCGCTGCACTTTCCTGTTCGTTCTCTTCGCCTTCCTTCCCGGATTAGCTGTCGGGCAGGGCCTGGATGTCGCCGCTGCCGCAGATGCCATTGAACCGAGCGTCATCGAGTGGCGACGGGACTTTCACGAGAATCCAGAACTCTCGAATCGCGAATTCCGGACGGCCGGCGTGATAGCCGCACATCTGGAAAGTCTCGGTATCGAGGTCCAGACGGGAGTCGCCCACACGGGCGTGGTTGGAATTCTACGTGGCGGCAAGTCTGGTCCTGTAGTGGCCTTGCGAGCCGACATGGATGGGCTGCCAGTTGTTGAACGCGGCAGTCTTTCCTTCAAATCGGAGGTTGCCGCGATATATCGCGGCCAAGAGGTCGGCGTTATGCATGCCTGTGGCCACGATACGCATATGGCCATTCTCATGGGTGTAGCCGCAATCCTAGCAGAGCACCGCGATGAGGTGGCTGGGACCGTCAAGTTTGTGTTTCAGCCCGCCGAGGAGGGCCCCCCGGAGGGCGAGGAGGGCGGCGCCGAGCTTATGGTGAAGGAGGGAGTCCTAAAGAACCCTGATGTGGACGCAATCTTCGGACTGCACATCTGGGCGGAGCGCGACATCGGCACGATCGGCTACCGTCCGCGAGGGATGATGGCCGGAGTGCAGGATTTTCGCATCAAGGTGCACGGTGTTCAGGCTCACGGATCTGCTCCTTGGATGGGCATTGATCCCGTCGTGACGGCTGCGCAGATCATAAACGGGCTTCAGACCATCGTCTCACGATCCGTCACTCTGACCCGCGACGCCGCTGTTGTCACGGTCGGCAGCATCCATGGCGGCGTTCGGTCAAACATCATCCCCGAAGAACTGGAAATGGTCGGGACCATCCGAACCTTCAGCGAGGAGGACAAGCAGCTGGTGCACCGGAGGATCCGTGAGGTTGCCAACGGCATCGCCGACGCTATGGGGGCCCGTGTGGATGTCGAAATCCCGTTCTCCACGTCCTATCCCGTCACCTACAACGATCCTGTCCTGACCTCGGCCATGGTTGGGTCGCTGGAGCGTGCCGCCGGCGCCGAGAATGTGTCGGTGATCGACGCGGTCACGGGAGCCGAAGACTTCAGCTTTTTCGCGAACGAGATCCCCGGACTCTACTTCTTCCTGGGTGGGAAGCCGCTCGGACAGTCGATGGAGGACACGCCGTCGCACCACACGCCGGACTTCCACATTGACGAGGCCGGAATGAAGTTGGGTGTCCGGGCGATGTTGAATCTGACCCTGGATTACCTCAATAATCACGCGGACATGCCCGTAGGCGGGCGGTAGCCCGAATCTCCCCAAGATGCGTTTACCCCTATTTGTGCTGCTCGCCATGGCAGCGGTTGCGCCGGTTTCTGCCCAGGAGGCACCGGCGCCTTCGCCGCTTCCTCGCCTGACCGAGCCCATCCTGTTCGACGGGGTAGTTGACGAAGGCGCTTGGGCGCAACGAGTACCTGTATTTCTCGGCGGTCAACACTGACACCCAGCCCACCACGGCAACGACGTATCGCCGCGACGATTGGAGTGACCGGGACGACCAGATTGCCATCGCCATTGACTCGTTTAACGACTTCGAGACCCAATCGGCATTCGTTCTCTACTCGACCGAGGCGCGGATCGATGCCCAGTTCACCGACGACGGTAGAGAGCAGAATGCGGCGAATACGGATTGGAATACCTTCTGGGATGGCAAGGTCTCCCGGTCCGATTTTGGCTGGCAGGCCGAAGTTCGAATTCCTTGGTGGTCACTGCGGTTTGAGACTCCGAAGGACGGCGACTTTAACGCAGTCCTGGGTGTAGACGGCGTGCTCAACGTGGTCGGCGATGACCTCATCCGCTTCGGATGGGCGCAATCCTTCGAGACGGGCGAAGACAACAGCCTGGCCTCAGGCGACAATACTCGGTATCGACTGCTGATCGAACGGGCCCGAAGCACGGGCTTCCTCTACTCAGCCGGAATCGGTGGGGCGGGCGCATCCTATCGCCCAGGCGTAGGCTTCCAACTGCGGGAGAACTACCTCAACCTGAACTCGGGATTGGGGTACGGCTGGCAATCCGAAGCGGATACCCGACTCCAGTCCTGGAGCGTCGGGGGCCGCGTGGACGGCTGGTATGAGCGGAGTCAAGAGCAGTTTGGAACCGTGCAGGCCGAACTTGAATGGTCCGCTGAATTCAGTTCGCAATACAACCTCACAGGGCGCGTCACCTTGGAGCACGAGAACCTCGTCAAGGGCTTCTCGCTGTCGGACGCCGTGGAGATCCCCGCTGGCGAATACACCTTCGTCTCCACAGAAATAGGAATCGAGACCCCGGGCGGAAACGCCCTAAAAACCGAGACACAGATCCGGGTAGGCAGGTTCTTCGACGGGACCCAGGTGGTGGCCGCAGTGTCGCCCCTCTGGAGTATCACTGAAGGATTCGCCATTAACGGCACCTATGAGTACAGCCGTCTGCGATTCTCGGACCGGGGCCAATCCTTTGATGCTCACCTGCTTCAGGGCCGAGC
>JBLFXH010000065.1:0-14584 GCA_047611125.1 Rhodothermales bacterium | reverse complement strand
TGAACACCACCGCCGGGCAGGGCTCCAATGGCGGCCAGTTCGGCCAATCCGTTCAGTAATCTATTGGCATTGATGCGCATGGGCGGGAGGGTATGGACGCAAATCTAGGGACAACTCTCTGCCGAATCGTTCGTAAGGGGATCGAACCAAGGAAAATCACGGATGCTCAGAGTGACCCGCTTCTCGATGTTGATCCCGCTGATCCTACTCAGCGCCGGCTGCCAACAGCCCGTCCAGTCTCAGGAGGTCGGGGCCGCAGATGACATCGGCTCCAGCCGTCAGAACGCCATCACACGGGCAGTCCAGACTGCTTCTCCCGCAGTGGTTTCCATCAGTGTGGTTCAACGGGTTCGCTACCAGGATCCGTTTGCCGATCCGTTCTTCGACTTCTTCTTTGGCGGCCAGCGTCAGCAGATTCGCGAGCGACAGGTGCAGGGGGTCGGGTCAGGATTTGTGGTTTCCTCAGACGGCTACGTAGTAACCAATGACCACGTAGCGGGTCAGGGTGACGTGATCACGGTGGCCTTTCCGAATGGCCAGAAGCTGCGGGCCGAGTTGGTGGGTACCGACCCGGCTTCCGATCTGACCTTGCTGAAGGTCAGTCCGGAAGGGCCGCTGGAGTATCTGAGTCTTGAAGACATCTCCGATCCCATCGTGGGCGAGTGGTGCATCGCGCTCGGAAACCCATTCGGGCTCTTTGAGGCCTCGGATCCCACGGTGACCGTTGGGGTGGTGAGTGCCACCGGAAGAGACCTCGCCCCTCAGGAAGGGCGGCTTTATCGCGACATGATCCAGACGGACGCCGCCATCAACCGGGGCAACTCCGGTGGTCCGCTCATCAATGCGCTTGGGGAAGTGATTGGAGTCAATACGGCCATCATCAGCCAAACCGGAGGGTCCGTCGGGATTGGATTTGCCGTGCCGGTTGGCCGAGTAGTCCGCGTCGTGGCAGAGCTCAAGGACAAAGGCTTTGTGGATCGATCCTACTACACGGGCCTCACTGGACGGAACGTGACGCCGCGCATCGCCAGAGCCCTGACACTATCCACCGTGGAAGGTGTCTTCGTGGAGGATGTGTCGCCGGGCTCCCCGGCCGACCAGGCTGGATTCCTGCCCTACGACGTAATCGTGGCCGTTCAGGGTGAGGCGATTGCGAACCAGACCGACTTTGCGGCCCGGCTGTACGATTTTCGGCCCGGCGATCGATTGCTCTTCAGTGTTCGCCGCGACGGGCAACTCGCCAACCTGACTATGCGGTTGGGCAGTAGCCAGGAGTAGCTACCAGCCGCGCGGCTGACTGCCGCTGTTCAGGAGGCTGGGCTGGTGTAGCGCCCACCCTCTAGCAGGACCTCGCGCCCATGGGTCGTGAGAAAGTGCACGGGTATGGTCTCTCGTTCCAGGTCTGCAGTAATGCCGTAGACCTCGAAATGAAGGTGCGGACCGGTAGTGAAGCCCGTGTTTCCGGAGGCGCCAATGACCTCGCCCCGCCTGACCCGCTGACCTAAGCGGACACGCACCCCTCGATGGAGCAGGTGCACATAGTTGGCGATCGTCCCATCTTCGTGCTGCACCTTGACGAAGTTGGCACGGGTCTTTAGCGACTGGTCAGGCCCCCCAACGCGAAAGCTGTCCTCGGTTTCGACCACCACGCCCTCGCGGGCAGCTCTGATTTTGGTGCCTTCTGGCATCTCGAAATCTAGGGCGTTCTTACCCGTATGCGTGGTGCTTCCGTTGTAGCCCTGGCCCACGAGCCTCTCGGCGCCGCGATCAAACGGCAGGCCATAGGTGGTGCCGTCGTCGTGGTCGGCGGCGAGGGTACCCATGATCCACTTAGCGTCGAATCGGTAACCCCACCGTTCGTACTGGTCTTCGATACGGAGGCGAAGCGGCTGGACTGTAAGGGCCCCCGGGAGCGTTACCACGATGGGCAGGTCCTGGTCTGCCGAGAGATTCTCCAGTTCCATCTGGAGACGCATCGTAATGGAGCCGTATAGCAGATTGCGGATGCGAATGGCCACTTCACCATCCCCGCTGCGGACGCCCTCAAGACAGAAGGCATTATCGAAGCAGTCTTCCTGAGCCCGCGAGTTGTAGGGCGTGGCCAGAGCCAGCAGAAGCAGGATCAGCGCCGCGGAAGCGGGTCGTGGTCGTAACCAGCAAGTCGAAGACTCTCTTCCCATAGCCGCGCAGCCATCTCTTTGTCCATCGACTCTCTAGACGAGCGAGCAGACTTTTCGTTCTCGAAGTAGCCTCCAGTCACCCCGTCCACATCCTGGGAGCTCGCCAGATATACTGAAGTGCGCGCGCCGTCCTTGGGGGTCTTCATAAATCTGCCGCCCACCGACCAGATCAGACTCAGCAAGCCGTTCCCCGAACGTCCAAACTGGGACGCGACCACGCCCGGATGCAGAACGTTAGCGGTAACACCCGTTCCATCCAGCCGGCGGGCCAATTCGTAGCTGAACAAGACGTTCGCCAATTTGGACCTGCCGTAGGCCTTCCAACCACTAAATTTCCGGGTGCCCTGTAGGTCGTCAAAATCGATTTTGTTGCCATTGTGGGCACTCGAGGCCACGTTGACGATGCGCGCCGGTGCGCTCTCCTTCAACGTCTCGATGAGGCCGAGCGTGAGAATGAAGTAGGCCATGTGGTTCACGGCGAACGTGGTTTCCAGCCCGTCGGCCGTTTCCTCTCGCTTCTTCCGAAAGAGTCCAGCGTTGTTCACGAGAACGTCCACCTGCGGGTACTCGCCTGCGATGCGGGCGGCGAGGTCATGGACTTCTTGCTGAACCGAGAGATCGGTAATGATCAGGTCGACCGCAGAACTGCCCGACGCCTGACACACTTCGACGAGCGCCTGTCTCCCGCGCTCTCGGTTGCGGCAGACCATGACAACGCGAGCTCCCATGCGGGCCATCTCAATGGCCGTGGCTTTGCCGATGCCGGCGTTGGCACCCGTAATCACGCAGGTGCTTCCTTCAATTTGGTTCATGCGAATGTGGACCAGGCGCGGCGGAACGCGCCGGCATTTGCGGCTACATCTCCCGTGCCACCAAAGACCGCGCTCCCGGCGACGATCACATCTGCTCCGGCTTCCACGACCTCGTTGACGTTTGACGGCCTGACGCCCCCATCCACTTCCAAGTAAGCTGCCGAATCCACGCTATCCAGCATTTCTCGCAGCCGTCTGATCTTCGAAGTACTCCCGGGGATATAGCTCTGTCCGCCAAAGCCTGGGTTGACGCTCATGATGAGTACCAGGTCAACGTCTCCGATGACCTCCTCAATGCTATTCAGGGGGGTGGCCGGGTTCAGAGTCACACCGGCCTTCATGCCTGCCTGCTTGATAGCCTGGATGGTGCGGTGCAGATGCGTGGTTGCCTCGACATGAACGGTAAGGATGTCGCTCCCTGCGTCGGCAAAGGCCTGAACATAGCGTTCCGGCTTATCGATCATAAGGTGGACGTCCAGGAGGGCGCCGGTCTCTGTGGCCAGTGGCCTGAGTGCCTTGACGATTAGCGGGCCAATGGTGATGTTCGGGACGAAGTGCCCGTCCATCACGTCCAAGTGCAGCCACTGCGCCCCCGCCTCCACAGCCTCCCGACAATGAGGCTCCAGGCGACCGAAGTCTGCAGAAAGGATGGAGGGGGCCAGGATGGGCATTAGACCCTAAAAGAGTGTGTCCAGAAGGACGAGAACGAGGGCGATAACCATTGCGTTGACCAGTGCCAACGGTAGGAGAATCTTCCACCCGAGCACCATTAGCTGCTGATACTTGAATCGCGGAAGGGTCCATCGCACCCAGATGAACAGGAATGCGAAGAACCCGGCCTTGACCAACAGGGTCAGGATCTGTAGGACCATCAGCAGGATCGAGTCCGCCAGGCCAGGGAATACACCAATGATGACCGGCTCAAACGGAAGCAGATAGCCGCCGAAGAAAAGGGTGGCTATGAAGAACGATGCCACGAAGAAGTTGACGTACTCAGCCAAGAAGAACATCCCGAACTTCATGCCCGAGTATTCCGTGTGGTAACCACCCACCAATTCCTGCTCCGCTTCGGGGAGGTCAAACGGAGTTCGGTTCGTTTCAGCGAAGGCCGTCACGATGAAAATGATCGCGCCGATGGGATTGCGGAAGATATTCCAGCCGAAGAAGCCCCAGCCAACCTGCTGCGCCTCGACCATCTCAACCAGGTTCAGCGAACCCGTCAGAAGGACCACAGACAAGACCGACAGGCCCATTGAGAGCTCGTAGGAAATCATCTGCGCTGAGGACCGCAGGCCACCCAGGAGCGAGTACTTCGAATTCGAACTCCAGCCTGCTAGGGTGACACCGTAGACCGAAATGGAGGTCAGCGCCAGCAGAACCAAGGCCGAGACCTCCATGTCTGCGATCACGACGCCGCGGGCAAACGGGATCAGACCACCGGCGCCCATCGCGATGATGACCATCAGGGTGGGTGCAAGCGAGTGCACGAACGGATTGGCCGTCAGCGGGACAATGTTCTCCTTGAGAACCAGCTTGAGAACGTCGGCGAACGGTTGCAGGAAGCCGAACGGACCAACCCGGTTGGGTCCTGGCCGCGCTTGGATGTACCCGGAAACCTTACGCTCCGCGTAGACCAGCACCGAGGCCGAGACGAGAAGGAAGTTGATGATCAGGAAGGCAACAGCTGCCGTCCAGTACCAGGCTAGTTCCATTGATTCTGGGGCCGAGCCCCAGGCATGTTAGTGTGGTTAGACTGCAGCGCCGACATCTTCGAGTCGGACACCCTGCTCTCCCATCGCCGCATACGTGGCGCCCCCGAGGGCGTCAATCGAATCGGCGACTTCGCGCATGATGTACTTAGGTCCTCGATAGTCCATCGCATGCCCAAGGCGGATCGCGACAGCAGGGAGGGAGACCCATCCCGGCTGACAGTCTACAAGATTGGATTCGTCGTGCCAGCGATCGAAAGGCGTGCCGTGCAGGTCAGCTCGACTCTTTCCGACCTCCATCATCAGGGTGCGATTCATGCCCTTGATGGCCTTGGCGGGCCGGACACGTTGTGCATGACCTTTCTGATTCACGAAGGTGCCGACGGTCTCCACTACGGTTGCAGCGGGCAGACAGACATCGGCTACTGGCACCGTCTGATTAGTCGTGTTGTAGGCGTGAAGGATCACCTTCACTTTAGCCAACTGGTCGGCCGTGGCGAGGCCCGCGGCAACGGGGTCCTCTTCTAGCACGTAGAGCACGTCTATTTCGCCGGCGTCCAAACGGGCGGCAAGCCCGCTGCCGGTGGCCTTCATCTGGAGGCGCTCACAGCCCTCCGTATTGGGCGTGCGGTCATCGGTGCGCAACCAATCGTCACCGTGGCCCTTCTCAACGTGTGGGACGTAGGTGGGAGTGTCCGCTCCTAGGGAGGCGGCCAGCTTCATGAGGAGGTAGTTGTCCTCAACGGTGGCGTAGGCTGAGCCCAGGAATACCATGCGTGCGCCATCTACTCCCTTGAGGACGGAGGCCGCCGCATCGTAGGCAGCATTCCAGTCGGCGTTGACTCCGCCGATGGCAGGGCCGGCAGGCCGATTGTCGTTGAAGCGATGGTAGTCCAGTCGCTCCTCGTCGGGCAGCCAGTATTCGTTCACACTCGGATTATCCCGAGGCGTGACCTTCATGACCTGGTTGTCCTTGACCCAATAGAAACAGTTGTTGCCGTTGGCGCCACCGGTGGTCACGGAGGCCGTACGGGACATCTCCCAGATGCGGGCCTTAAAGCGCGAATCCCGTGAGGTCAGCGCGCCGACAGGACAGATATCGATGACATTCATCGAGTAGGGCTCGTCGAACGAGACCCCTGGTGGCGTCATCGGATAGTTCTTGACTCCCCGCTCAATGATGGTCAGCTGGTGACTCTCTGAGATCTCGCTCGTAAACCGGACGCAGCGCGTGCAAT
Organism: Rhodothermales bacterium; assembly: GCA_047611125.1. Taxonomy (GTDB): domain Bacteria; phylum Bacteroidota; class Rhodothermia; order Rhodothermales; family UBA10348; genus JABDJZ01. Next base: position 8,645 of record JBLFXH010000065.1, on the reverse strand, counting down.
TGATGCAACGCTCGCCGTCCAGCATGACCTGCGGGCCCAGCGGGATGTGCTTCGGCTTGTTCACCTTCTCAAACTCGAAGCGGGAGCCTTCCGGACCGTACTTGTAGGCCTGGATCTGCAACGGACAATGACCCGCCTGATCGCAAATCGGGCAGTCCAGCGGATGGTTGATGAGGAGCATTTCCAGGTTGTCCTTCTGGGCGCGCTCCACAGCCTCGCTGGACCTCTGGGACTTGACCACCATGCCATCGGTGACCTCCATGGTGCAGGACGTCTGCAGCTTGGGGAAGAACCGGATTACTGGATTCCCGTCATCATCCAGGCGCGGCTGGCGGGTAGCCCGATCCATCTCGGGTGTACCTACCTCCACCAGACACTGGCGACAGTTGGCGGGAGCCGACATAGCCGGGTGGTAGCAAAAGTGCGGCACCTCAAGACCATGATCCAGGCAGAACTGGAGCAGTCCGGGACGTCCCTCAAATTCGAACGTCTGGCCGTCTATCGTTACGGATGGCATGTGTTCTTGCTCTCGTTCAGGCCCGGACGCGCTCAATCAGCGCGCCCGTAGCCGTCAGCGTGTAAACAGATTGATTCAAGACGCGGGTCTCGGCCTCGTCGTGGCCTTCGGCGGCCTCGTCGGCGTGGTGCTCCATGCCGTCCATGTCACCGTCGGCGTGGTGCTCCATGCCGCCCATGTCACCTTCGGCCTCGTGATCCATGCCGTCCATGTCTCCTTCTGCGTGGTGGTCGGCCAAGCCTTCAGTCAGGACTCCTGAGATGATGGCGCGGCGCCCTGAGGCGTCTTTCGGGAAGGTATAGACATACTCGCCGTCCTCGTCCCGCGGGACGTCGATTCGGACGAGAGGACCGTCAACGATCTGGAAGGACAGCCAGCATCCCATGCCTTGGCAGACTTCCGTGATGCGTCCTTCCATCTTGACAGGCTTCCCGAGCAACATGGCGGCGTCGGCCACAACCGCCTGAACCGGTACCGCATCCACAGGCGAAATGACTTCGCCGAAGGCGTCGTAGTTGGCGGCGATATCCACGGTCTCGGAGTGATCGCCCACACAGGCGGCGACAAAGAAGGCCAGAAGCAGAATCAGAGCGTGTCTCATGCAGATACCTCAGCGAGATCGATTCCAGAAGGGACCAGGGAGGCGCGGCACTTTGCCTCGAACTCGCCCCGGAACCGGTCAATTGTATAGCGAACAGGCCAGGCGGCCGCGTCTGCGAGGGCGCACACGGTTCGACCTTCCATTTCGGAGCAAAGGTCGATCAAGAGGTCAAGGTCTTTCAGATGCCCTTGGCCCTCGTCAATGCGGGTTACGATGTTCTCCAGCCAGCCCGTGCCTTCGCGACACGGCGTGCACTGACCGCAGCTCTCGTGGTGGTAGAAGTGCGTGATGCGCCTCAGGAAGGACACCATATCCGTGTCTTCATCCATCACGAGCATACCGCTAGTGCCCATCATCGAGCCCGCCTCGCGCAGGGTGTCTGCGTCCATGGTGACGCCCTCGATCATGTCCGCGCGCAGGACTGGCGTCGAACTGCCGCCAGGAACGACGGCCTTGAGCTTCTTGCCACCGCGGATGCCGCCGGCCACCTCATAGATGAGGTCGGTCATCAGCATCCCGGTCGGGTACTCATAGACGCCAGGGCGATTCACATGTCCCGAAATGCCATAGAGCACGGGTCCAGGGTGCTTCTCGGCGCCGACGCCCGCAAACCAATCGCCACCGCGATTAATGATGTACGGGACAGCCGCCAAGGTCTCGACGTTGTTGATCGTCGTCGGGTATCCCCAGATGCCCTTCTGTGCAGGAAAGGGAGGCTTGACCCGCGGGTAGGCACGCTTGCCCTCCAGCGAGTTCATCAGACTGGACTCCTCGCCACAGATGTAGGCGCCGGCGCCCTTGTGGATCACGAGTTCGGAAGAGAACCCGGTGCCCATGATGTTCTTGCCGACATACCCCTTGTCGTACGCCTTCTTGAGTTCGCCCTCCATATGGGTGACCCAATCCGCGTACTCACCGCGGATGTATAGGTAGGAGCCAGCCAGGCTCATGGCATAGGACGCGATCAGCATGCCCTCAAACACGGCGTGAGGATTGTACTCCAGCAGTTGTCGATCCTTGAAGGTGCCGGGCTCAGACTCATCTCCGTTGCAGCAGAGGTAGCGCGGAACGCCCTCGACAATCGGAGGCATGAAACTCCACTTCAGGCCCGTGGGAAAGCCGGCGCCTCCGCGGCCCTTGAGTCCCGACTTCTTGACCTCGTTGGTGACCGCCGTTGGGTCCCACTTGTCGTTGGTCAGGATTTCCCGCAACGCCTTGTAGCCACCGTTGGCCTCGTAGACCTCCAACTGGTGGTAGTCCTTGACCTTCGGCAACAGCACGCGTTCGTAGCTGCGCCAGTCTCCTGCTTTTCCGCTCTTGGCTTCCATTATCTAACTCGGACGCGTCCGATTGATTTGGCTGGTTTCATATCGGGACGTTCACGTTCCACTAGGCAATAGTCTCCGAAACGGGTGGGGTCTGGTAGACTTCGGTGGTCGTGACGTCGGTGCGGCGATTGCCGCCCATCTCGTCCTCGTCCTGAGGCAGTGTAACGGACTCGAACGGCCACGACCTGCCTTCGCGGAGCGCATCGATCAGCGCATCCACCTTCTCGGTAGTCAAGTTGTGAACGTAGCGTCCGTTGGTGACCTGAAGCATGGGCGCCGAGCCACAGGCTCCCAGGCACTCGACCTCCTGAATAGTGAACTGCCCGTCGGCCGTGGTCTCACCCTTGTGGATGCCGAGCTTGTTCTCCAGGTAGTGCAGCATGTCGCAGCCACCACAGATTTGGCAGGAGAAGCAGGTACACACGTCCAATACGTGGGCACCCATCTTCTTTTTGTAGTACTGCGTGTAGAACGTGGCCACACCGTACGCCTTCGCGTAGGGCATGCCCACTTCGCCGGCTGCCAACTTGATCACATCGGGCGGGAGGTAGCCGAACTTCTCCTGTGCCAACCACAGCGCCCTCATGATCGCGCCGTCCGCCGTGGGGTAACGCTTCACGTATTCGGCGATTTGCGTCTTCTCCGCATCGGTGAACACGAGCTCTGATGCCGGGAACGCCGGGGCGGGATTCCGCTCAGGCAGTTCAACAACCGGGTTCTTGATGAAGTCAGCCATGCTACTTGTCAGATTCGCCCAATACAGGGTCGATCGTTCCGATGAGAATCACCATGTCGCCCATCACGGCGCCCTCCATCATGGGCTCGAGCGCCTGGAGGTTGGAGAAACTGGGAGTGTTCATACGGGCGCGATACGGTTGGCCGGTGCCGTCCGACTGGAGATAGAAGCCCAGTTCGCCCTTGGGCGCCTCAATGGCGTGGTACGACCAGGCACCCTTCGGCGGGCACACGCCCGTGTCGGTGTACATGAAGTCGTGAATCAGGCCTTCCATAGAGTAGTAGACCTCGTCCTTCGAAGCGTAGCCCTTCTTGGCATCGTCCACGCGGATGGGACCGCGCAGAGACGGCAATTTGGCGAGGCACTGCTGGATGATCTTGACCGACTCCTCCATTTCCTCTAGGCGGATGAAGTAGCGGGCAAGGGAATCGCCCTCCTCACGCATCGGAATGATGAAGTCCACATCGTCATACTTCAGGTACGGCTCGAAGCGGCGGACGTCGTACGCAACACCGGAACCGCGTAGATTCGGGCCGGTCATGCCAAAGGCGATGACTTCGTCGGCCGTGAGCTTGCCGATCCCGACGTTCCTGTCTACCCAGATCCGGTTTCGGTTCAGGAGCTTCTTCCAACCTGTAACCACGTCCGGGAATTTGTCCGCGAAATCCTTGATCATCGCCAGACCCTTCTCGGAGGGCTCGGACGCGATGCCGCCGATGCGGCTGTGTGAAACCGTCAGGCGCGCCCCAGCGATCTCATCGTAAATGGAGTAGATGTCCTCCCGGAACTTGAAGCACCAAAGGAAGACGGAGATTGCACCAGCATCCATCAGGCCCACGCCCATCCAGAGCAGGTGCGCGGAGATGCGGGCCAATTCGCACATCATCATGCGAATCCACTGTGCCCTGTCCGGCACGTCGATGCTGGCGATTTTTTCGACCGCCAGACACCAGGCCACGTTGTTGGAATACGGGCTGAGGTAGTCCATACGATCCGTATAGGGCATGAACTCCTGGTAGGTCTTGTTCTCAGCGACCTTTTCCAGACCCCGGTGCAGGTACCCGATATCTATGACACACTTCTCGATCGTCTCGCCGTCCAGCTTTACCGCGCAGCGCAGCACGCCGTGAGTGGCAGGGTGCTGCGGGCCGATGTTCAGGGTCATCTCGTTTTCGAGAGGATCCTCGCCCTTCTGTTTGGCGATGCCCTTTTCCTCAAGCCAAGAGTGCTTGGACTCCAGGCGGCGATAGATGGCCTCGTTGTGACGGGGCCAGAAACTCAGTTTTTCGCCGGGGCCTTCTTCAGTAATGACACTCATTCGTCGGAGGCTGCTTCTTCGTAGCTCTTGATGGGCTTCGATCCGTGTGCGGCTGCGAAGGGATCGTGCGTGAGTCCGCCTTCCGGCGTCTGGGGAGGCAGGGGCAGCGAGCCCGGTACGCCCAGGAGTGGGAATTCCTTTCGCAAGGGATGGTATTCGAAGTCCTCCGGCATGTACATCCGGCGCAGATCCGGGTGGCCCTCAAACTTGAGCCCGAACATGTCCCAGGCCTCTCGCTCGTTCCAGCCAGCGGCACGGAAGACCTCGTACACAGACGGCAGGGAGGAGGACTCCTCATCAACACGAGTCTTCAGGCGAAGCCGCTTGCCCGCCTTGATGTTCACGAGGTTGTAGAACACCTCGTAGCGGTCCTCATCGGTGAACATGTCGATTCCCCCGAGGTCAACCAGGTACGTGAATCCTTGTTCTTCCTTGAGGAACCGGCAAACGTCCACGATGCGATCCTTACTGACGTAGGCTGTGTGCTCGTTGGCAAACAGGAATACCTCTTGCACATCGTCACCGAACCGCTTCTGCAGAGCCTCTACAGCCTCGGGCACGAACGTCGTGTCTTTCGCGTGCGGATTCTGGGTGGCCTCCTTCTCGGACGGCGCATCCACGGGCGTAAAATGGAATTCCAGTTTCGACATTAGTCTTCGTGGGTTCCGAATAGCGTAGCGGGAGAGATGGCGTTGTCGCCGCCGGGAGTTAAGACGCGCGGACGAAGCGGAGCAGGTTGGGCCTGGCCCTGTCCTTCATGCCCATCGGTCGCGACGGAATACTGATTGCGGATCTTCTCCTGAATGTCCATCAAGGCGTGGATGACCGCTTCTGGGCGCGGCGGGCATCCGGGGATGTAAACGTCAACCGGCAGGAAATTATCGCATCCTTGGACCACACCGTAGCACCGGTGCATTCCCCCGGTGGAGGCGCACGCTCCCATCGCGATGCACCACTTCGGGTCGGCCATCTGGTCCCAGATCCGCCGGACCGTGTGGGCCATCTTGTAGGACACCCAGCCTGCCACGATCATGAGGTCGGCCTGACGCGGCGAAAAGCGCATGGCCTCACTGCCGAACCGGGCCACGTCATACTTGGGCGCGGCGAAGGCCATCATCTCGATGGCGCAGCAGGCCAGCCCCATGGGCATTGGCATGAGAGAGTTGGATCGCGCCCAGTTGGCGACTGCGTCTACCCGCGTCGTCAGGAAGCCTTCTCCGCCAAGAATGTCGTCGGACATAGTGGGGTTGGTTGTCGCGGAACTCGGTCCGCGGTTATCGAGGGACTAGCCCTCAGTCGAACTCTAGGCCGCCTTTCTTGATGTCGTAAAGCAGTCCGATGGCTAGAATCGCAATAAAGAAGAACACGATGCCCAAGACAGGCAGCGCCTGACCAGCTGCCATGAACTCATCGAAACTCGCGGCCCAGGGATACAGGAAAACCACTTCAACATCGAACACGATGAAGATCATGGCCACCAAATAGAACTTGACAGAATACCGATCGCGGGCAGTCCCTATAGGATCCATCCCGCTCTCGTAGGCTTTCTGTTTGATGCGATTCGGTCGGCTTGGACCGAGATGCTCGGCGGCCTTGAGCAGCGTCACTGCCAACCCCGTGGCAATCAGGAGCATCAGAAGAAGCGGAAGGAATTCCGAAAGCATCGCGGGAGGGCTTAAAGGACCTAAAAATGCACCTAGAAAGCTACGCGGCCTTCCCCCGGCGATCAACGAACAGCGTTGAATATTGGGCAAATGGGCCGGCGCAGCGATGAGCGGCGGTGCGGTGGCCCTGAACGCAGAGAGCCCCAGCGCGAACAAACGCGCCGAGGCTCTCCACAAGACCGAAAAGGAATCTTAGAACGAGTAGGTCAATCGTCCGATGACCATGCGTCCCAAGAGGGGTGCCCCGATGAACTCGCGATGCTCTTCGTTCAGCGCATTGTTGACACCGACGCCGACAGTGAGGCCAGGCACATTGGCGTTGAGGTCATAGCTCATGCCAATGTCTACCATAGTGAAGGCCGGCAGGTCGCCGACGTACGGACCGGAGCGGATCGGGAAGCCGTCCGTGACGCGAACAGCCACATTGGCAGACAGGCCCGAATCGGCCCGGTACTTGGCTCCAATGCGTCCCTTAAGCGTGGTGGCGTTTAGCGCCAGGGCGAGATCCGGATTGTCCTCTTCCAGCTCGCTGCTGTCAAAGAAGTCATCCGAGACCCAGGAGACGTTTCCAAAGAAAGACAGCTGGTTGTTGTGGAAATAATCAAAGGAGACATCCACACCGGCGTAGCTCAGCTTACCGAAGTTGCGGTAGGTGAGCATGAGTTCAGGCGCAGTGCCCGGTCCCGGGTTGTTCTCACCGGGCTGGACGATACCAACCGCCGACGGAAAGTCTGGCTCGGCAAGGGCCACGACCAGGCCTGCAACGGCGGCCGGTGACAGTCCGAAGCTGCCAAGCGCGCCCGCAAGCGTGGGGTTACCCTGGATGCCTGCCGCCAGCGCGACGCTGAGGTCATTCCCCAGGTTGGGCACAAGCACCAGTGGGGTTTCCAGAAGCAGAGGGCCGACAAAGTTTTCCTTCTGCGTGTAGTAGGCATCCACCGTGAAGGACAGCTTGTTCGCGATGAATCCCTTGTAGCCCACCTCGAACGTCTGCGTCGTGGTCTGCTCTAGCGGCTTGATATTCGCGAGGTCATCCGGGAGAGCGCCGGGAGCTCCGGTGGTCAGATTCAAAATGGCCATGATGCCCGGCGTGAATCCGCTGACCTGCGTGCCGGCCTGTGGGCTCAGGAGCTGCACGAGCTGTCCGGTGGTGGCGACGTCAATTGGGATTCCCTGTGCGTTGAGAATTGCCGCAATGTTGGCGGTTGGCATCGCAGCCAGTCCAGCATACACCAGGCCGTACATCTCTCCAAGGTCAGCTCCCACAGGTGATGGCTGGCCAAGCGACGTCGGCAGGAGACTGGTCGCGACCAGGTCGGTTATGGCGCCCAAGCCCAAGTAGGACGAATTGCGTTCCCAGTTAAACCCGGCAGCCGAGCCGCGGCCGCGCGCAATAAGCGGCGACGTAGAGGCAACGATGTCCAGGAAGTTCGAGTTCGTGCCCGGGCTGGAAAACGCGCGGTTGTAGGTGACGCGGAATGAGTTGTTGTTGTCGGGCTTGAAGACCAGTGCTGCACGTGGCGAAAGGGTGGCGGCCTCCTGCACATCATTGTAGTCCCCGCGAAGGGCGAGAACCGCATCGAACTTCGGTGTCAAGGCCGTCTGAGACTGCAGGTAGACGCCATACTCGTTGATGGAGTCATTGTCTTCGTTCCGACCCAGGATTGTCCCTTCGGTATCCGGCCGGGTGAGGTCGGCATCGGCGCCGAGAATAAAGGACTGGTTCCGACTCATCTGGTAGTCGTACTGAGTCTGGAAATTGATCTGCACACCGTTGTCCGTTACCGGATCAGGCACGCCATCGCCGTTGAAGTCCTGGTCGTACACAAACGACTTACCCGCATCGTTCTGGTTGACATACGCCTGCGCGAAGAGATTGCCGCTCTGCAGTCGGACCTGACCATAGCGGTAACCGAACCCGTCTGCCTGAAGCGTTCCGATGCCCGATAGCACCGTAGAGGTCAATGCCGAGGTTCCGAAATTGGCAATGATGGACGTGCCGTCGCGTGGTCGGAATTCCAGATTGGCGTTGATGTTGAACTTCTCGAAGTCGTTGTTCCGATCCGTCACGTCTCCGGCCAGCTGAACGGCATCCTCCGCGTTGTTCGGGTCCATGGCCCAGTCATCGGCCTGGCCATACGTACCGGTCAGCTTGTACCCGAACTTCGGAGAGGCCACGCCGGCATGACGGAATTGGATTCCCATGTAGGAGCGTTCACCACCGGAAACGGATACCGTAGTCCCGGGGTGTTCGAATGGACCCTTTGTGATAAAGTGAATCACGCCGGAATCCACGCCAGGACCGTAGAGCGCAGACCCCGGTCCACGAACCACCTCCACGCGATCGACATCAATGTTGATGTTCGGCATGATGCTGAAGATGTTCACACCGAGGGAGGGCGCGGCGGCCTGACGATAGTCCGTCAAGACGTAGGTGGCACCTGAGAACGCGTTGTTGAAGCCGCGAAGTACCACCTCGCG
>JBLFXH010000064.1:0-14688 GCA_047611125.1 Rhodothermales bacterium | reverse complement strand
GCAACCAGGGTAACCTGATACCCGAGGCGCTGGGCGGCGCGCGCCAGCTCGAACCCCATGGTCCCGGACGAACGATTCGTAATGTAGCGGACTGGATCCAGGGACTCGCGGGTCGGCCCGGCGGTCACGAGGACGCGAGGTCCTGAGGATCGCGGCGCTAGGCCGCCCAGAATGGCCGCCGCTGCCGACACGATATCTACCGGCTCGGGTAGACGTCCTTTACCCGTTAAGCCGGATGCGAGGAGCCCCACAGGGGCATCCATCACCGTGGTACCACGGGAGCGCAAGGTCTCAAGATTATCCTGCGTCGACGGATGCTCGTACATGTCGTGATCCATCGCCGGACAAACCAGCATCGGACATGGGGCCGAGAGCGCCACAGCCATCAACATGGAGTCGCAGGCCCCAGAAACCAGTTTACTCAGTGTGTTGGCGGTCGCGGGAGCGACAATCACCAAGTCAGCCCATAGGCCAAGGTGGACGTGCTTGGTCCAGCTGCCGTTCTCATTAGCCGGAAATATTTCGGTGAACACCTCGCGTTCTGACAGGGTACCCAGCGTGAGTGGAGTGACGAACCGGTGCGCATCCGGTGTCAGAATAACCTGAACCTCCGCGCCCTCCTTGCGGAGCGTCCGCACGAGCTCAACCGACTTGTAGGCGGCGATTCCACCCGAGATACCGACGACGAAGCGCTTTCCGTACAGAGCAGAGTTCGGGTTCATGCTTGATGGGGTAGGGTAAGTGTTCCAGCCAGAAACGAGCTCACGGCCTCGATCGTTTCTTTAACAGCCGCATCCAGATTGTCGTTCACCACCACCATGTCGAATCGGTCTGCGGCCCCAAGCTCCATTTCGGCGCGGGCTAGTCGCTCGCGGAGCGACTCTTCCGTCTCGGTCTCCCGCTTACGGAGGCGCTCTTCCAGTGCTTTAAGGGAAGGGGGCATGATGAACAGGGCCAGCGCCTGGGCGCCAAACATCCGCTTGACATTTGCGGCGCCCACCACCTCGATGTCCAGGATTGTTGGCTGGGCATTGGTCGCAGCCTCCACCGTTCTCTTCAGAGTCCCGTAGAAGCGATCTGGGTAGACCTCCTCGAACTCGATCAGCCCGCCACGGGCTACCTCGGCGCGGAATTCAGCCGGGCTGAGGAAGTGATAGTGGACCCCATCTACCTCCGACGCCCTCGGGGGCCGCGTGGTGGCCGACACCGAAAAAGAAAGCTGAGGCATGGCCGCCAGCAAGCGTCGGGCGATGGACGTCTTCCCGGAGCCCGACGGAGCCGTCAAAACAACGATCCGCCCCTTGGCGGTAGGCGACCTCGACTCCGGCCTACTCAACGTTCTCTATCTGCTCGCGGATTTTCTCGAGGGCTTCCTTCATCCCGACAACAATCTGAGCGATCTCCGCATCATTGGCCTTGGAGCCAATGGTGTTGACCTCTCGGTTGATCTCCTGGGCAATGAAGTTCAGTTTGCGCCCGACGGCCTCGTCCGAGCCCAGTGCATCGCGAAATGCGATGAGGTGCGCATCGAGCCGAACGAACTCTTCCGTCACGTCAAGACGGTCCGCCAAGAAGGCGATTTCCTGCTCAATACGGTCCGGATCAACGCGGCCTTCCTGAATGATTTCATCCAGACGCTCTCGTACACGGATTCGGGCTGCCGGGATGCGTTCGGGTGCCAGTACACGCACTTCCACGAGTCCCGCTGCGATGGAATCGATGCGCTGGATCAACTCGTCGTGAAGCGCAGCGCCCTCTACCAGGCGCATGGCCTTCAAGGCTTTCAGAGCCTGGGTCAGCGCGTCCGAAACCGGTGCCCAGAGGGCTTCTGGATCCTCAGCCTCGGCAGCCTTGGCTTCGAAGATGTCCTGGAACCGCAGCAGGTGCTCGAGCGAGATCCCTTCATCGCGGATGCCGGCAATCCGTCCTACGTCATCCAGAAGGGCTCTGTAGCCGCGGACGGCCGCCTCGTTCACGCGTAATCCGAGGTCGTCACTCTTGGATCGCTCCAACTGAACGTTGAGCGTCACGCGCCCACGAGCCAGGGTGTCCTTGACCTGCCGCTGGATCTGAGCCTCGCGATCGTTCAAATCCCGCGGACCACGGATGGTGACCTCACAAAAGCGGGAGTTCACCGTTCTAATTTCGACGGTGGCCTCGAAGCCCTCGCCGGCAGCCTGGCCCCGGCCGAAGCCGGTCATGGAAGAGATCATTGGCGTGACTTGATGAGGGCACTCTATGAAGGCACAGAGCGCCCGGCGGTCATTGCGGAGAGGGTGGGATTCGAACCCACGGTACCGGGATACGGCACACACGCTTTCCAGGCGTGCCCCTTAAGCCACTCGGGCACCTCTCCGGTGAGCGGCCTCGAATGCCGCCCTTCTTCAGGATGTTTCGCTCGGAGCGCCTGCGCGCTACACCTCCATGATCTCTTCCTCTTTGCGCGAGAGTAGATTATCAATTCGCGCTATGTAATCGTCGGTCATTTTCTGTAGCTGTGCCTCTGCTTCATAGCCCATGTCTTCCGGTAGAGACTCCTGTTTCACAGACGATTTTATGTGGTCCTTGGAGTTTCGGCGCACACCGCGGATGGCGATTTTTCCGTCCTCGCACCTGACCTTGGCGGTCTTCACCAGATCCCGTCGGCGCTCTTCAGAGAGCGGAGGGACGGGCAGGCGAATTACCGAGCCGTCATTCCCGGGGTTCAGACCAAGATTGGCCCCAATAATGGCGCGCTCAATGTCGCCCAAGGCCGAACGGTCCCAAGGCTGTACAACGATGAGGTCAGGCTGCGGCGCGCTGATACTGGCCATCTGCTCGAGCGGCGACTGGGAGCCGTAGTAGTCTACCCGCACGCCCTCCAACATGGATGGCGTGGCGCGGCCGGCGCGAATGGTCCGTATCTCGGCAATGATGTGCTCCATGGATTTTTCCATGTGCTCCTTAGCATCCTCGAGGACCAGTAGAAGGTTTTCGTCTAGCATGATTTGTGGTGACTAGGGCTGGACAGGCGACCCTTCTTCTCGCCAGTGCACCAGCGTCCCGACAGGATCACCGGCCAGCACTCGCATGAGGTTGCCTGGCTTGTTCATGTTGAACACTAGAATCGGCATCGAAGACTCCCGACACAAGGTAAAGGCCGTCATGTCCATCACCTTAAGGTCATTGGCGATGACGTTGCTGCCGTGTATCGAGCCGAAGCGCTCTGCTGTTGGATCCTTTTCGGGATCGGCAGAGAACACCCCATCCACGCGGGTACCCTTGAGGATGATGTCCGCGTCAATCTCAAGCGCCCGAAGAGCGGCGGCGGTATCGGTGGTGAAGTAGGGGTTGCCTGTTCCGGCACCGAAAATGACCACGCGGCCCTTCTCCAGGTGACGCATGGCGCGCCGCCGAATAAAGGGCTCCGCGATCTGCTCCATCTTGATGCTAGACTGAAGCCGCGTCTTCATGTTGATCTGTTCGAAGGCATCCTGAAGCGCCATCGCATTGATCATGGTCGCCAGCATTCCCATGTAATCCGCGTGGGACCGAGTCATGCCTTCTGTGGCGTTGCTCACGCCCCTGAAGATATTGCCGCCACCAATCACCACGGCCACCTCAGCGCCCGCGCCGACTGCGTCCTTGACCTCCAAAGCATACCGAGTGACCACATCCTGGTCGATGCCGTATTCGCGTGTCCCCAGTAGGGATTCGCCGCTCAGCTTGAGGAGGATGCGCTTGTATTTCAGGGAAGGAGTCACAGGCAGGCCCAATGCAAAGTCCAACAATCTAGGCAGATGGAAACTGCCATTCAAAAAGAAAGGCGCTTCGGAAAAACCAAAGCGCCCTTCTGAGAATCACGGCAACGATCAGCTACCCAGTGCAAAGCGCACAAAACCGGAGACTGACGCCCCCGTGGTCTTGAGCATTTCTTTCACGGTCTGGGACGAGTCCTTAACGAAGGGCTGCTCAAGGAGTACGTTGTCCTTGTAGTAGCGCTCGAGCTTGCCGGTTGCAATTCGGTCGATAATATGCTCGGGCTTGCCATCGAGACGGGCCGCCTCGCGGGCGATCTCCATTTCCTTCGCCTTCAGTTCGTCCGCTACGTCGTCGCGGCTGGTGGCGATGGGGTTGAGCGCAGCCACCTGCATGGCTACGTCCCGACCGGCTGAATCTAGGTCTCCGTCACCGGAAACATGGACGAGAACGCCCAGCTTAGCACCGGGGTGGATGTACGAAACCACCTTGCCACCGGAATTGGTCTCGACGCAGTGGCGACGGACATCGATCTTCTCGCCAATCTTCCCGGTCATGCGGATGACGGCCTCACCTAGCGTCTCGTTGCCGTCAAAGGTGACAGCCATAAGCGCATCAGCGTCCGCAGGCTGCTCACTGAGAACCAGGCCGGCCACCTTATCGGCAAAGCCCTGGAATTCAGAGTTGCGGGCCACGAAGTCAGTTTCGCAGTTCACTTCAACGAGAATAGAGGTAGAACCATCGGCACTGGAGGCCGTGGCGACTACCCCTTCCTTGGCGTCACGGTCGGCGCGTTTGGCGGCCACCTTCTGACCCTGCGTGCGCAGTAGGTCAATGGCGGCATCAAAGTCACCGTTGGTTTCCTGGAGCGCCTTCTTGCAGTCCATCATCCCTACACCGGTGATGTCCCGCAGTCTCTTGACGTCCTTGGCAGAAATTGACATGTCTGTCGGATCTATGGTTGCCCCGGGTGAGATCCCGGGAGATGTGCTTGACTAGGCGTCTGCTTTCGGAACTGCTGCTGCCTCGGGGGCATCTGCTTTCGGAGCTGCTGCTGCCTTGGGGGCGTCTGCTTTCGGAGCTGCTGCCTTTGGAGCGTCTCCCTTTGGAGCTGCTGCCTTTGGAGCGTCTCCCTTGGGAGCATCACCCTTCGGGGTCCGAGGCCTGGTCTTGGCGGCCTTGTTAGCCTTGGCTGCAGCTTCCTTTTCAGCCTCCTTCTCCGCCTGCCTGGTCTCTTTTTCAGCCTTGGCTGCGGCATCCTGGGTTTCCTTCGCCTTGGAACCCTCGGCGATGGCCTCTGCGATCACGGCCGTGATCAGCTCAATAGAGCGCTGGGCATCGTCGTTTGCGGGGATCGGGAAGTCAACGAGGTCGGGATCGCAATTGGTATCGACCATTGCGATGATCGGGATGTTGAGGCGCTTGGCCTCTTTCACCGCGATGTGCTCCCGGTTGATATCCACGATGAACAGTGCGCCTGGCAGGCGGGCCATGTCCTGGATTCCGCTGAGGACCTTCTCAAGCTTCTCCCGCTCGCGGCGGAGCATGAGGCGCTCCTTCTTCTTGAGCTGGTCAAGCGTACCGTCGTCCTCCATCTTGGCCAGCTCTTCCATACGACGAATGCTCTTGCGAATCGTCTGGAAGTTGGTCAGCGTACCACCGAGCCAGCGCTCGACGACGTAGGGAGAACCGCAGTCAGCCGCATACTTGCGGATGATGTCGCGGGCCTGCTTCTTCGTTCCCGTGAAGAGAACGCGCTTGCCGCGCTTGGCAAAGCGTCCGGCGGCCTCTGCGGCGGCATCAACGTAACGCTGGGTTTGCGTCAGGTCCAGGATGTGGATCCCGTTGCGCTCCATGAAGATGTGGGGGCGCATCTTCGGATTCCAGCGACTGGTCAGGTGGCCAAAATGGGTACCTGCCTTGAGCAACGCGTCTATTTCGAGGCGGTGCTTGGGAGTGGTTTCACTCATCGTATGTATCGGTTTTTCCGCTACGGCCCTCACGTGGTACAGAGGAACCAGCAAATGCCAGCCACCCCCCTGCCCATCAGGTCGTATGTGTGATAGGATTGGATGGAATACCCGACATCCAGCGGGAGGGCGAATGCCCCAAAAAGCTTAACGCTTGGAGAACTGGAATTTCTTACGGGCCTTGGGCTGTCCGTACTTCTTCCGTTCCACCATACGTGGGTCACGCGTCAGGAATCCTGCGTCACGCAGGGCCTTGCGGTGGTCTTCGTCTACGTCTACCAATGCACGGGCGATGCCCAAGCGAATGGCCTCGGCCTGACCGGTAAGTCCGCCGCCTTTTACGTTAACCAAGAGGTCCCACTGGCCGGCAGTCCCGGTCACTTCGAAGGGGGCCGAGATGGCGAGACGCCGCCACTCGAGCGGAAAGTATTCCGCGAGTTCGCGCTTGTTGATTTGAACCTTGCCCTTGCCGGGACGAAGATAAACACGCGCCACAGAGGTCTTACGACGACCGACGGTCTGATGCTGGTTGATAACTGCCATGGTATTAGAACGTCAGCGATTCAGGCTGCTGGGCCTCATGAGGGTGCTCGGTGCCGGCGTATGCCTTCAACTTCTTCAGCATCTGCCGACCCAGAGGGCCTTTTGGCAACATGCCTTTGACTGCATTTTCGACAATGAAGGTCGGCTTGCGGTCGCGCACTTCGCGCGGAGTCCGCGTACGTCCACCGCCCGGGTAACCGGTATGGCGGAAGTACTCCTTGTCCGTTTCCTTATTACCGGTGAACCGGACCTTGTCGGCGTTAATGACCACCACAAAATCTCCTGTGTCCACATGGGGCGTGAAGGAGGGTTTGTGCTTGCCACGAAGGATGGACGCCACCTGAGAGGCGAGCCGACCGACAACCTGGTTTTCGGCGTCGACCACAAACCACTTGCGATCTACGTCCTGCGGCCGGGCGCTGAGGGTCTTAAAAGAATTAACTTGCATTCTGAGGGCCGGCACGGGGACCGGCAGTCTGCTTTTCCATTTTTGGCCCGACGAGTCCGGGCCTGCGACGGTGGGATATGCCGCAGCCTCGCAAAGTAACGACTTTGCCTAAGACTGACAACAGATTCCAGTCACGGAAGGACGGTGCACGCGCTTATAGCCCCCAAAGTTTGCGTAATAGGGGGGTCCGCGTCGTTTCTTGATACATATTCCATGTCCGGGCGCTCTAGGGAGTGTTCGATCGAAGGAAAAACAGTGTTCTCAAGGCTCTCGCACAAATCAGATCTCTCCAGACTCGACGGTCTCGTTCGAGAGCTGCCTTTCGACCTGGACGACGGTGCCGCCGTCGGAGCCCTCTACGCGGAGTGGAAGGGAGCACCCGGCAAGCAGAACCAGTATCTCATAGACCTGTGGACCTACTGCTATGTAAGACGATACTTCCTAGTCAAGTTCGTTCGGGGCGACGGCGGGTACAGCTCGGGCGATTTGGAGCTGGTGATCGAGAAGGCCTTTCAGAAAATTGCCGCCGGTCGGGATTCTCTCCGCGATGCCACCCGCTATCCAAACTGGGTTGTGGTCGTCTGCAGAAACACGTTTGTCAACTTCGTGACGCGGCAGCCCGATCACATTCCGGTAGACCGGATTGCCGAGCCGCGGGCCGACCCTGAGCCTCTGGACGCCTTACACGATGAGGCGATTCGGGCATCAGCGCTCGATGCCGCCATCCGGAGACTTCCCGCTTATCTGCGGGCGGTAGCGCGTCTGCGACTCGTAAAGGGGCTGGCGTACGAGGTGATACAGGAGCAGACCGGGATTCCCGTACCTTCGGTCCGAACCTACGCCCACAAGGCAGTGACCAGACTTCGGCAGGACAAAATATTCTTGAGAGGCATGGGTTACGAAGTCGAAAGGAATGTGTCAGGAGGGTCATGAAGAGGTCCTCAATAGAAATGGACATTGTGGTGGCTTTCCTAGACGAGACGGCACGTCAGGCCTTAGAGGCCGACATCGGCGATGACGCGGATCGTGCGCAGACCGTCGCAGAATCCTACAGGCTAAAGGGCGTCCTCGAGGGTGGGGGTGCCCTTGAAGCCCGAGAGTTGGACGACCTTCTACTGGCTTTTTCCACGCTTGGAGAGGGACACGCCGCCCACACCTGGCGCGCCCGGATCAGCGAAAAACTGGAAGGCGACCCCGAGGCGGCGGGTCGGGCCGAGGATCTTCGGCGGCAGGTCGCGGATCTGGAGGCAGGGTCCGACGCGGCGGCCCACTTCGCCCGCCTAACTGGCCATGCCGCAGCACCCGGTCCCAGTCGAAGAGGTCTCTGGCTTGCCGCGGCGTCTGTAGTTGTCCTTGTGCTAGCCCACGGCCTCTATGAGAGCGTGGTGGAAAACCCCGCTCGCCGAGCCGCCTGGTCGCAGCTGGATCGGCCTCGACCAACTCGCAGCGCCGCTTTTGCCGCGACCGAACTCCAGAGGGCCAACGAGATGGCCATAGTGTCCCGGCGGACGGTTTTCGGGCTTTGGCCCAGATATGATCAGGCTCGTCTCCTCGAGGCAGACGCCATGCTGACCGGTCGGGATGACCCGCCCGCCGTTCTACTTCGCGCACGCATACAGGCCACGGCAGGGCAGTTCGAGCGCTCCCGCGGCACGCTTGACGCCGCTGCCCAAGCTCCTGAGCCGGCAAGCTGGCGCGCCCTCAGGCAAGCCCTGGCCCCGGACTCGCTGCGCTGACGCGTTAAGGATGAGGATGGCCCGGTCCTTGCAGACGAGTCGCAATCGCTGTCTCGCGGAAATCGGAAAACTAAGGGTTTTCCACGATATTTCGTGAGCCCTGGGGTCGTCTATAATTTGGCTTGAACCTCTGCGCTGACATCGCTACAATTCCTTTTTTGACACACTGCGCATCGCCTGAAATGAAACGAACACTTACTCTCGTGGCTTTAGCCACAATCCTTGCCACGCCTGCCTTTGCGCAGATTGGTGTCGCCATCCGGGCAGGCACGCTTGGACCGGGAATCAATGTTGCCTACGGCATTTCAGATAAACTCGCAGTGCGAGCCACCGGGTCATACCTCACCTACAGTATCAATGACTCGATTGACGAAGAGGTAACAGTGGACCTGGAGGGAGAAGCCACAATTGGTGCAGTGGGTGTGGCCGTTGATTACCACCCCTTCGGAAATTTTTTCAGACTCTCCGGTGGTCTGAACGTGAATCTGTTTGAAGTGAGCGGGACTGGGCTACCGACCGGATCCTATTGTCTCGGGGACGGCGATGCGGCAGCCTGTGACGGCAAACTGTTCGCTCCGAATCGTCTGGGTAGCTTTGGCGCAACCCTGTCCTACAGCTCGGCCATCGCTCCCTACGCGGGAATCGGCTTCGGCCGCGTAGCAGGCAAGCAGCGCATCGGACTCTTGCTGGATATCGGCGCGCTTTACACCGGATCTCCTGAGATCGACCTAGATGGCTCGGGGCTACTTGCCCCCACTGCCTCACCAGAGCAGGAGAATACCCTGAATCAGGGCATTGAATCCTTCCAATGGTTCCCTGTTGTCTCTGTCGGCGTCGCGGTACGCATTTGAATTACGCCCAGACCGGCACACGACCTTATCTCTATATCAGACTTATGAAATTTTCCCGCCCAATTGCACTCTCTGCCGTCTTGGCGCTGGCCCTTGTGGGCTGCGACTTCCAAGCAGCAGAAGACGCATTCGACGAGTTCAGCCTCATTATCGAGCTTGAGCCCATCAACACTGTGGTCAACGGCATCGTTGTCGACAATAACACCGGCAACCTCATCGCGGCTACCCTCGAGTTCTCCGGCTCTGGAGCCGGCGTTCTGGTGGATGCCTACTCCGACCCTCTAACTTCGCTTAACGCAGAGAATGGAGTGGTGACTTTCGGCCTTCAGAACGCCGTCGTCCCCAGCGAGTCTTCACCTGTTGAGTTGACCGTCACGGCTACAGCCGATGGCTTTTATACCAGCAGTCAGACCTTCGAGATCACCGAGATCGGCGACGCCCAGTTCACTGTCTCCCTCTCGAGTTCGAACATCGCTGCTTCCGTAGTCGGAACTACTTCGACGAGCAACAGCAGTACGACAACCGACTCAGGCGGCGCCGTCACCCAGCAGGTGACAGTGACTACGCAGCAGAATGCGCAGACCAGCTCTACGGCATCTGTTGCTATCGCACAGGGTGCGGTGCCTGTCACGGCCGCCGGCACTCCATTGACCGGTCAGTTGACCGTTGATGTCCGGAGCTACGATTCCGGGGCCGGCCTTCAGGCCCTTCCGGCGGCTGCAAAGCAACGCAGCGATGGTAGCAATCAGGCTATTGGTGGCGCAGCATTCTTCAAGATGACCGACTCCAATGGAAACGTCGCAGTCGGCGCAGTCGCCGCGCCGTCTGGCCTGACAGCTGCCAAGAGCGCCGGTGTCTGCACGGGTGGCATTCTCATCAGCCTCAAGTCTACCGACGCGGCGCTCCAAGCGAATTATGACCTGCTGGTAAGTGCCGGGTCTGGTGTAGATGCCAAGGCCTATGCCTACACGCCAGCTGACGGCAACAACGTCCTTGTGGCCGATACATTTGTCGAAACCGATGGCGCAGGTCTCAAGGTGGACCTCTGCTTGGGCGGAGGCTCAGGCGATACGGGGGTCATCAATACCTCGGCGATAGGGGATGCATCACAAGGGATCATTTATACCTATGCCTTCGATTCAGCCTTGGTTAACAACGGAACGCTGAGCCACCAGGTGGCAGTCGGCGGGCTGACAGGCACTCAGAACATCGAGTTCACGGTCGCCGGACCGGGCCTCAATCTGAGGGCGAACAAGTCGGTTGCGAATGGTACCTACTCTCTGGCCTCACTGGTCGGAGCGTCAGGTTCGTTTGACGCCGTAACTCAAGCTTCATACTCGCTTTCAGCCAAGTATGTCGGGTCCACGCAGGTTACCGCTATCGACATCTCTAGTCCCCTGTCTGGCACTAGTTCGTTGACAATGCCAGCGACCTCTGATCTACAGACCTTCAGCATCACGGCGTCGCTTCAATGCCCTGCCGGCCAGAAGTTCGAGGTCCAGATAACCAGTGGGAGCCTGGACGCTGTGAGCACCTTCTACCGGATCGCCGGCAATGGCGAGTCGTGGACGGTTCTTGGAAGCAGTGCCATAACCTCAAAGGTTGCCGAAGACGACAAGATCGAGATCAAGGGTAACCTGTCGCTGAAGCCATCTACTCCGTATGATTTCAAGGGTGTCTTGGGTATCGATGCCTCAACCACCATGAAGACTACACCGGGCGCCGGCGCCGCTTGGCTGATAGCGCTAGAGCCCGAGGACGTCGGGATGACGTGCGAGACGCGATAGCACTCTAGCCACTTTACCGATTTAATGCCCGCCCCTGACTGTCAGGGGCGGGCATTTTTCGTGTCAGCGGCATACGCACTCGGCAGTCTCGCTACCTTGGGTGCATGTCTGCCCGATGCTTCGCCTGCCTCATCACTCTGAACCTGGTCGCCCTGAGCGACGGGCAATCGCTCGAGGTGGGCGTGATAACAGGATCTTTGGGCCAGGGCATTAGCCTCTCGACCGACGTTTCCGAGAACTGGACGTTCCACATCCGGGGATCGTATCAGACCCGAAGCACCGCACGACCCTATGCCAGCGGCGGGCTTCGGTTTGCCTCCACGGACCGCACCGTCTCCGGTGCTGTCAGCATATCGGTTGATCGCCACTTGCCCAAGCTTTTCGGCATTAGCGCGGGCCTGTGTGTGCTCGCTGCCGAGCGCACACTGGCCCTCGAGCCGGTCAGCGGGATGCTCGCGGGCACGGAACTGACTCCGGAGGAGTTAGGCTCCGTGAGCGTCCGAGTGTCACTGCCTCAGCATCCGATGCCCTACTTGGGCGCATACAAGACGGCGAGACTGTTTCGGCGATGGGCCGCGAGAGTTGACTTGGGTGTGCTCTATACCGGACGCTCCAGCACCGAAAGCGAAGCCTCGGGCCGACTCTCCCCGACAGCATCCTGGCTTCGTGAGACACAGAGCGGGGTCTCACCGTCAAGACTGATTCCCGTGATTCAGCTCGGCCTATCTCTGGAACTCGATGCGCCAACTCGGTAGAGGCCTGGCCCTTGGCTGCGCCCTAGTGATGGCGGCCTGCGAGTTCACCGGTCCACTGGGAGGCCTCGGAGTCGTGACCCCGGTGGTCGCCGTGGACTCCTTTCGAACCGTGGTGGCGGGCGCCATCCTGGATGCGAGCACCGGAGCTCCAATTAGCGGTTCTCCCCAACTCTCGTTCGCCGGTGAGGCGGGTCCCCTGGTGCGAGACCTGCTTGGAGCACCGGTTGAAGGATGGACCAACAGCGAGGGGTTCGCCTCCTTCGGCATCGCCAACAGCGTTCGCCCCAGAGCTGACCGGCCGGTAGGGCTCCGCGTGATCGCGCGGGCGACCGGCTACCAGACCAATAGCACCCGGATCGAGATGCGCCGCGATGGTCGCCACGAGTTTCGCCTCCTGCTGGCGCGGGAAGGCGCCCCACCGGCGGCCGGGCAGGGAAGCGCCGAGTTCGACATTCTGAACGATTCAACGGTGGCGCAGACGCTAGTGAATGTCACCTCTCTGGGCCGAGAGGTCCTGAGCGTTCGGCTCCCCGCGAGAAGCGCGGCGGAGTCCATATCCGGTGGCGCCGTAGTCTCGGGAGGGCAGGTCCTGAGGGCAGCGTGGTCGCCCCCCTCGAGCCGGGCCTTGAGCCTATTTCCTGGAGGCATGGACTCAGGCCTCAGGTCCTTGGACGGATTCGAAACCCCCGCAACGATTACCACCGGGGCCATCATTTCGATGTCAGTACCCGGGACGGGCGGCCTTCTCTTCGGGGACTCGTTGATGGTCACTTCGCTTATCAGTTCTACCCTAAAGAGTCCGCGTACCAACGCTCCCATCCTACCCGGTGATGTGGTCGACATACTCCGTTGGAGGCCTGAGGCGGGGCTTTGGCGGGAGCACGCCCAGGCCGAGGTCCACCGAATTGACGGGGCCCTGGCGGCGTCGTTCCGCAGTGCGCAGACTGGCACTTTCTCGGTCGGATTTCTGATTGGGCACTGCGCAGATGCCCGCGTGACGCTGTCCGGCAACAGTCTGGGAGGTGCCGTGGTAGCCTGGCATGGAAATCCGGGTCAGGCGGATGCCCTTCGCGTGTGGCGCTTTGGGCCAGACGTTGGAGAGGTGGTCCTGGACGGGCCTCCGAGCTTTTGGCAAGGCACCCTTGAGGTGCGACACGGGCAGAGCGTCGCCCAGGTGAACTACGCGAGTCTTTGTGACGCGCACCTCGACGTCTCGCTCGAAAGAGTTCCGGCGCTAGACCTAGCGGAGGTTCGTGCCTCGCCGACAGGGTGCTCTTCGTTCGGCGTGACCGACGTACCGACCCTCTCTGTCCTGGCTGTCCCCGGGCCCTCGCCACTCAGCGGCGGGGGGGCCTTGCTCCGGCCACCATATACCGTGAAAAAACTCACGCTTGCCCACGCGTCGTCGGGGCGCGCTACGGGGTTTTCCTTCGGTCCAGTTGGGTATGATGACACCTTGTACCTGGTACTCGGAGGCCGCCACTGGGCCTATTCATCCCCCAAGGGCGGGACGTTAGACGTATCGGCGATGGCCCAGGAGACCGGTCTCTGTAGCTGAGGGGGCCCTGGCGAGGGCGAAGCACCCCCCTCAGGCGTAGGTGTTCAGCATGACCGGCATGATGAGCATCATCATCGTCTCGCCTTCCTTCTGCTCTAGCGGGGTAACAACGCCGGCGCGGTTGGGCGAGGAGAACTCGAAGAGCACTTCTACGGCGTCAATGTTCGAGAGTACCTCGGTGAGGTAGACGGCGTTGAATCCAATTACCATCTCTTCGCCCTGGAATTCTCCCGGGACCGTCTCGTGCGCTTCGCTGGCTCGCTCAATGTCTTCAGCAGAAATCCGGACCTCCTCAGGCGAAATCGCCAGGCGAATCTGGTTGGTCATGCTGGACGAGTACAGCGCCACGCGGCGGACGGCTGCGAGCATGTCCTCGCGGTTGACAGTCAGCTGCTTCTCGTTGTCGACCGGAATGACGGCTTGGTAATTTGGGTAGGGCTCGTCGATAAGGCGGGCCAAGACGCGGGACCGGTCAAAATCAAACGCGACGTATCCGCCGTCTACGCTGATGGTGCAGGGCGCATCGTTCGCAACCTTCGCGGCAAGCGACATGGCCTTCTCCGGGACCACGAACTTAATCTCGGCCTCGCTGGTCATGGTCGACAGATTAAGCTTGACCAGTCGATGCCCGTCGGTGGCGACCGCCTTTGCGCCCTCACTGCCGATCTGGAAGTAGATCCCCATCATGGCCGGGCGAAGCGCATCCTTGCTCACCGCAAAGCCAGTCTTCTGGATGGCGCGTTTGAGCAATGCGCCGGTGGTCTCAATTTTATCGGATTCCGTCAGTTCGGGCAGGGCAGGGTAGTCGGCACCGTCAAAGCCGACCATCTTGTAGCGACCATGATCGGTAGTCAGGGTGATATTGTAATCGCCATCAGCTTCGAAGCTGACAGGGACTTCTGGCAACGCGCGCAGCGTATCAATCAGGCGCTTGGCAGGAACGGCCACACGCGTGGGACTACCGTCGGTGCCCACCTCAACAGGTAGGGACAGCTTCTGCCGAATGGAGATCTCCAGGTCGGTTGCACTCAGCCGGAGGGCAGCTCCGTCCTGCTCGAAGAGGATGCACTCCAGAATTGGAAGGGTGCTCTTCGACGGAACGGCGCCATTAACGGTTTGGAGGGCACGAAGCAGCTCTACGCTGGAAGCAGTGAATCTCATTGCTCGGGGGCCTTGGGCCTATGCAAAGTCGATGGACAGAATGGGGCGGAGCGGACGGAATGGTAGATTCCGAACCGACACACGACGGATGCCCGGAAGTTAACGCACATATATATGGCGTGCCTTTACCGGGAAGCCAGC
>JBLFXH010000063.1:0-14809 GCA_047611125.1 Rhodothermales bacterium | reverse complement strand
TGAGATGATCGAACTCGGGACGGTTCTCCATCTCTATGGTAGTCCGGCCGTTGATCGTGTTGACGTGAAGCAGCGCGAAAAACCGCTCGCCTTCCTTTGGAGGCCTTACTTGACCGTCAACGGTGTCACCAATCTTCAGATTGAACCGCTTGATCTGGGATGGAGACACGTAAATGTCGTCCGGGCTCGGCAGGTAGTGAAACTCTGCGGACCGGAGGAAGCCGTACCCGTCCGGTAGTAGTTCCAGAACACCGATCTTCTGGATCATCCCATCCAGTTCTACGGTCTCCGGATCGTAGCTGCGCATGTACTCCGGCTTGTCGGCGTACGCCCGCTGCTTGAGTTCCTCAAGGTTCTCTCGAGAGCGTGACCTGCCGCGTCCGCGCTTGCGGTCCTGGTCCGGCGGATCGCGGTACTCCTTGTCACTGAAGCCGGCTGCCTGCGGGCGTTGGGGCTCCTGATTGGAGCGATCACGCCGGCTACGGTCATTCCGGTCGTTGCGGTCACTCCGATCGTTGCGGTCACTCCGATCGTTGCGGTCGCGTTTGTTGCGGCCTCGCTTGTCACTGTCATCGCGGTCACGGCGATTGCGGTTGCGCCCGCTATCCCGGTTTCCGCGTCCACTCTCCGTGTCGCGGTTTCCGTCGCGGTTGCTCTCGCGTCCCCGCCCACGTCCCCGGCCGCGTCCTTCTGAGGCACCTTCGCGATCGGCATTGCGGCTGCTCTCGCGCCCGCCTTCCTGGCTGCTCTCGCGTCCGGCCTCCTGGCTGCTCTCGCGTCCGGCCTCCTGGCTGCTCTCGCGTCCGTCTCCGCGGTTACTGTCGCGCCCGTCTCCGCGGTTACTGTCGCGCCCACCTCCGCGGTTGCTCTCGCGCCCACCTCCGCGGTTGCTCTCGCGTCCGCCCTCGCGGTTACTGTCGCGTCCGCCTTCGCGATTACTCTCGCGTCCGCCTTCCTGGCTGCTCTCGCGTCCGGCCTCCTGGCTGCTCTCGCGTCCGCCTCCGCGGTTACTGTCGCGCCCGCCTTCCCGGCTACTGTCACGGCCACGTCTGCCACGACCGCGACCGCGACCGCGTCGCTCGTCCCGGCCTCCATCGTCTCCGTCGTCAGACCCTTCGCGGGAACGTCCGCGCGCACCATCGTCGCCTTCCTTGCCGGCGGAATCGTCACGGGACCTTCCGCGGCCTCGTCCTTCCCTGTTGTCATCTTTCCCGCCCGCATCGGCCTCGGGTGCTTCCGCACCATCTTCTGCCGCGGCCTGAGTCCTCAGGTCAACGCGCACAATGCGCGAACCAGCAGGGGTCCGCGAGCGGCGCCGGCTATCATCGTCGCCTCCGGACTTTGGTGCGTCGCCCTTCTTTTCGACGTCGTCCGTCTTTGCGGTACGCTCGTCCGAGCGTCCGCCTCTGCGGTCGCCTCGGCCTCTACTCGGTCTGCCGCTGGATCGATCGCTGCGGCTCTCTTCCTTTTCAGCAGGCGGGTCCACGTTGGGCTTCGCTCTGCCGGACTGAACCTCAGCCTGGGCTTCGAGCAAAAGGTAAACAAGATCTTGTTTTCGGAGATTGGAGAAGCCAGAGAGCTTCATGCCTTTGGCGAGCTCTTTGAGCTCGGGGAGCTTCTTCTCCTGCAGGTCTGCGATTCGCATCAAGGAGTGTGAGGAGTTTTGGTCCTTGGACCTTCACTGGATTGTGCGGGGCCCGAGACTTCGGGAAAACCGCTCGGACCGGTCGGTCCTGGGGAAGTATAGGTGGGCGAGTCAGGTGGGAAATTGGCCACGAGCACCCGCCGCCGGATGCACAGAAAATGGGACGTGTCGGGAGCCCGAATTGTCCAAACGAGATCGGAGTTCGCCGATCAGTTGAGAGAATATAGCCCCATCCAACCCGCATCGCCAAATACAGGCACGGATAGGCCTATTCCACGCAGTCTAGGACGCTGGCCACTACCTGATGAGAGCCGGTGACTAGCAGGGCCCGGCCGCCTTCGATATCGCGTAGAAGCTCACCCAGCTGATGCAATTCAACCACCGGGCGGAGCGGTACTTCGGCGTTCTCGAGAAGGACCTGGAGCTCCGCCGTAGGCAGCGCCCTCGGCGACTGGAGGTTCAACGGATGTACCAGAAAGGCGTGCCTGGCCAGTAGGGCTACCACGGACCGGATGTCCTTGTCCCGCATCAGGGCGATGAGAACCTCAGGAGAGCGTCCCGCCGACGCGAGGTGGAATCGATCGAACAAGGGCCCCAGAGCATCGGGGTTATGCGCGACATCCAGGACAATCAACGGATCCTCGGAAATGGCTTCGAACCGCCCCCGGAGTCCGGCGAGTCGCTTCACGTTGCGCAACCCGTTTCGCACAGCGGAGGCGGACACGGAGCGTCCGGTCCCAGCCAGAAACGCCTCGACCGCCAGCACCGCCGTGGCCGCGTTGTCCCGCTGATGGTCTCCTTCTGGTTTCGGGAAGAGGTGGGTGTACTGACCCGACGGAGTCTGCAGCGTGCGACCTCTCCACTGGGTGTCCCGTTCCGCGCTGAACAGCGCTCCGCCCTGCCTTGCGGCCTCTGCCTCCAGCACGATGGCCGCTTCGGGTGCCTGTCGACCTAGCACGACGGGTGCCCCGTTCTTGATAATGCCGGCCTTCTCCCCGGCTATGGCCCCAAGGGTGTCGCCCAGAATGTCGGTGTGGTCGAGGCCGACGGTGGTGACCACGCTGACCGCGGGTCGGAGCACATTGGTGGCGTCCAGCTTACCGCCTAGGCCCACCTCCACAACGGCGACATCCACGCCGGCTTCCGCAAAACGCAGCATGCTCATGGCCACCGTCGTCTCGAAGTAGCTGGCCCGAGTCTCCTCGATGAGCGTCCGATATTCGTCTATTCGGTAGCCCAGCCATTCAACTGAGGCAGTGGTGCCATCCACTCGCATGCGCTCGCCAGCATGCTTCAGATGTGGCGAGGTGTGCAACCCTACTCGCAGGCCGTGGGCTGTCAGGATGGCGGCAATCCAGGAGGCGGTCGATCCCTTGCCGTTCGTCCCGGCCACGTGAATCACCGGCACGCCGCGTTCGGGGTTGCCCAAGCCCGACAAAAGGCGCGTGATTCTGGAGAGTCCCGGTCTGAGTGAGGCGTCTCCCACGAGGCCGTACTGCGGCATTGCCATGAGGTAGTCAATCCCCTTCAGCACCTCTAGGTGGCCACCGCTACGCATGGGGCACTAACGAGATCCGTCGCCGATCTCCACCCAAGTGGCGAATGAAAATATGAATGGCCTGCCTAGGAAGAAGGCAGCCCATCTGGCTCGGCCACTCCACGGCAACTAGCAAGGCATCGTCCATGCTGTCTTCCATTCCCATCTCTATAAACTCGCGCTCGTCCTCAATTCGGTAGGCATCCACGTGGAGCATGACACCGCTGTTCACTTCGTACTGCTGAGCAATCGCGAACGTGGGGCTGGATACCGCGTCGCCATCGCCGCCCAGACCGTCAACGAGACCCTTCACGAGCTGAGTTTTCCCGGACCCAAGGTCACCCTCCAGGGCCAGCACGTCTCCACCCTTCAGCACCAGGGCCAGTCGCCGGCCTGCATCGCGAGTCTCCCCGGCCGAAGCCGTTTCGATCGGAAAAAGACTATCGAGCCCCGTGCCCACGTCCTAGCGCTTCGGCGTAAGGCGGGCCACCGGAAGGATCATCTCCTCCATGGAGGCACCGCCATGCTGCATGGTGTCCTTGTACTTGTTCACGAATCGGTGATAGTTCGTCGGGTACACGAAATAATAGTCTTCCTTCGCGATGATGAAGTTGGAGCTCCGCCCCTTCGAGGGCAGGCCAAACTCCTCCGGATTACGCACGAAAATGGCATGCCGGTCATCGCTCTTCAGATTCCGGCCGTACTTATAGCGCAGTGCAGTGGAAGTATCTCGATCTCCGATCACCTTCGTCTCGTGCAAACTGCGGACCGCGCCGTGATCGGTGGTTACGATTACCGTACAGTCTGCCGCGGCCAGGGTCTGGAAGGCCTGGTAAAGCCAGGAGTGCTCGAACCAGGTACGAGTCAGCGCCCGGTAGGCGCGCTCGTCCGGAGCTATCTCCTTCAGCACCGCTGAGTCTGACCGACTGTGTGCGAGGATGTCCACAAAGTTGACGACAATCGCCGAGAGATCATTCTGTAGGTACTCGTGGACCGAGGACGCAAAATCGCGTCCTTCCCGCGTGCCAATGATCTTCGTGTAGCGCGTCTTGGGCTTCTTGTGGCGGCGCTCTAGCTGGTCCTTGAGGAGTCGATCCTCGTGCCTATTGCGGCTAGTCTCGTCATCCTCACTGTCCGACCACATTTCCGGGTACTGACGGGCAAGGTCGATGGGGAGGAGACCCGAAAAAATGGCATTCCGGGAGTAGGGCGTGGAAGTTGGGAGGATCGAGTAGTGGAACTCGCGCTCAATCCCGAACAGCGGGTAGAGCAAGCGCTCGAACTCCAGCCACTGATCGTATCGCATGCAGTCGATGACGAAGAAAATCACAGGCTTGCCACCGTCCAATTCGGGGACCACGTGCTTCCCTACCACCTCATGAGAGAGCAGCGGCCGCTCTTCGTCAGGCGGCGAATCAACGGACGCGATCCAGCCTCTGTATTCCTTCTCGACGTAGCGGCAGAAGGCCCGGTTTGCGTCCCGGAACTGATCACCCAGGATTTGCCGGGCCCCGTCGTCCGTTTCCAGAGCCATGTCGAACTGCACGAGTTTCTCGTACACCTCTACCCAGTCGCTGTGGTTGAGTCGATCCTGAATCCGGGAGGAGATGGTTGCGAAGGACTGCATGTAGTCCTGCGACACCTTCTCGCTCTCGAGGCGGCCCCCGTCAAGCAGGCGCTTGACCGTCAGCAGAACCTGACTGGGATTAACGGGCTTGGTCAGGTAGTCACTGATCTGTCCACCAAGCGCCTCTTCCATCAGGCGCTCTTCCTCGGACTTCGTGATCATCACCACCGGCACCTCTCGGGAGAGCTTCCGGATTTCGTCCAGGGTCGCGAGACCATCCAGTCCGGGCATCTGTTCGTCTAGCAGGACCAGATCAAAGGCATTCTGCCGGAACTGGACTACTGCGTCGGAGCCATTGTTGACGCTCGTGACGTCATACCCTTTGGACTCAAGAAAAAGAATGTGGGGCCGAAGAAAATCAATTTCGTCGTCCGCCCACAGAATGCGACTGGCCATTGGTCAAGAATTGAGTTCGTAATTCTGAATCAGTAGCCAGAGAGCATCGCGTCGGGTTTTGCAGGCGCTTCATACCTGTCGGATCAGGATTGGTTGCGGCTCAGGAACCGCCCCAGTGGTCAGCGTACTTTACGCCGCTAAAGGAATAACGAAGTCATGAAGCAGAAAATTATAGACGCCGTAAATCGGCAGATTCGCGAAGAGCTCCAATCTTCCTATGCCTACCTGGCCATGTCTGCCCGGTTTGAGGAGCGCAAGCTGCCAGGAGCCGCCAACTGGATGCGCACGCAGGCGCGCGAGGAGGTCATCCATGCCATGAAGTTCTTCGACTTCCTCATCCGGCGCGGAGCGACGCCCGACCTGCAGACTCTCGAGGCTCCGGTCGTGCAGTTCGACAGCATACTCGAGGCGTTTGGGCAGGCTCTGGAGGCCGAGCAGCACATTACGAAGTGCATCCACGAACTCTACGATCTGGCGCAGACGGAGCGCGACTATCCGCTCCAGACGCTTCTGCACTGGTTCATTGATGAGCAGGTGGAAGAGGAGGAGGCCGCTGAGGGCATCATCGACAGCATTCGCCTTGCCGGAGAATCAGGCGAGGCCATGTTCATGATTGATCGCGAACTCGGACTTCGGCAGCCCGAGCCAGCGGCATGAAGGCTAGTCTATCAGGAGTCTTCGCGTTAATCCTGCTCGTCTCCGCCGGAGCGTCTCAGGCTCAGGATGTCTCTTGGCCGGTTCCTGCGGCGGAGGATGTGGCGACCATGGATGGCATCATGCGTGCCTACTACGAGGTGGTTTCAGGCGCCGAGGGTGATCCTTCGGAGTGGGAGCGGGATAAGGCTCTGCACATCCCGGACGCACTTGTGGTGATCAGTGGTGGCACCGCCGATTCCTTGACCATTCGTCCGGTCACCATCAGCGAGTGGCACGCCAACAGCGGTCCCGTGCGGACTGACTCGTTCTACGAGTACGAGATCGCTCGCGAGGTTCGCCAACACGGTTCTACGATCCACGTGTGGTCCACCTACGAGTGGAAGTCCTCTCCCGAGGGCCCAATAGAAGGGCGAGGAATCAACTCGATCGAGATGGTGTGGGATGGTACCCGGTACTGGATCACATCATGGAGCTTTGATGGCCGGGGCACTCCGGTGCCGCTGGAGTACATGCCAAACCATGTCATGGGCGGCCTGAATGGAAGTCGGTAAGGGGGCGCCGGGCGGACACCACATGGCAGAAGTAGCACCCCTCTCGTACAGTAGCAGACGGATTCTGCGAAAACGGGACATGGCGGGCGGACCGAAGAGTCTGTTTGAGCGGTCTGGGCCGTTGGTCCTGGAAATAGGATTCGGCGACGGGCGGTTTCTCGTGGAACTGGCTCGGCTTCATCCGGAGTGGAATCTGGTTGGCGTCGAGATCTCGCTGGCCTCGGTGTCTCGGGCTTTCCGCCGAATGCACCGTGAAGGAGTAGACCAGGTCAGGTTGTACCGCGGTCACGGCCGCATGGTGGTTCGGGATTTCATTGAGCCGGAATCCCTGCGCAGGATTTACGTCAACTTTCCGGACCCTTGGCCCCGGCGCAATCAGCTTGCCTATCGACTACTCCAACCCGGCTTTTTCCGGATGGCGGCGAACAGGTTGGCACTCGGTGGCGACCTCGTCCTGACCACGGATCACGCCGAGTACTTCGAGTTCTCCAGAGCGTCAGCCAAAGCCTCGGGCATCTTCGAGGAAGAGGTTCTAGCGCCGCCACCGGAGACGCTTCGCACCAAGTATGCGATGAAGTGGCAGGATCAGCAGCGCCCCATCTACCATGCGGTTTTCACTCCCACCGAGCGGCCCGCGCCGCCGGTCCGCGAAACTCAGATAGAAGACATGCAGCACGCCCTTATGGATGGAGATCTTGGCGCGGTTCGCCAGGTATCCAAACACGTTCGACAATTCGAAGGCGGAACCGCCATTGTCCTGGAGGCCTACCGGAGCCTTGCCGATGACGTGCTGATGTTCGAGGTCGTGGTCGAGGAAGCGGATCTGCACCAGGAGCTGCTGGTCAAGGCGTGGGAAAAGGCAGATGGCATATTCGTGGGGCTACAGCCCTTCGGCGATCCGATGGGAACGCGTGGTTGTCGGGAAGCGGTTCACGCCGTGACTGACGTGCTGCAGAGCCACGGGCTTACGGTTCGGAAGACCTGGATCTAGTTCGTCTGGCGCCGCCTGGCCCACTTTGATGACTCGGTGCCGACCTGCTGGGGCGCGGAATCGATTCCGCGACTGGCGCCCTTCGCCGCCTGGAGTGCCGCAAAGGCCAGCAAGAGCTCCTCATCGCCGTGCACTTCCAACGCCTCCGGGGTGAAATACCGCTCCACGAACCGGGTCGAGAAGGCGCCTGAT
Source organism: Rhodothermales bacterium (assembly GCA_047611125.1). Lineage (GTDB taxonomy): Bacteria > Bacteroidota > Rhodothermia > Rhodothermales > UBA10348 > JABDJZ01. The sequence goes on along the minus strand of JBLFXH010000063.1, from coordinate 7,213 downwards.
CTGAAGGCTTCATGCTCCATGACCAGGCGGCAGAAGGGAAGGGTGGTTTCGACGCCTGCCACCTCGTACTCGTCGATGGCTCGAATCATTCGGCGAATGGCGGCCTCGCGAGTGGGAGCCCACACGGTGAGCTTGGAGATCATCGGATCGTAGTGGATCTGGACGTCGTCACCTTCTTCCACACCGGCGTCCACTCGTATTCCGGGGCCAGAAGCGGGGCGATGGACGATCAGATTACCAGGCACGGGCAAGAACTTGTTGGCCGGGTCTTCGGCATACACCCTACACTCGATTGCGTGGCCGCTCATGACCACGTCTTCTTGGCTGATATCCAGGACCTTGCCTTCAGCGACCCTAATCTGCTCAGCCACCAGGTCCAGACCCGTGATCCACTCGGTCACCGGATGCTCCACCTGCAGGCGGGTGTTCATTTCCATGAAATAGTAGGAGCCGTCGTGATCGAGGAGAAACTCCACGGTACCGACCCCGACATATCCGCAACTCTGAGCGGCTGCTACAGCGGCCTCGGCCATGACCTCACGCAGTTCTGGCGTCATCGTCGCTCCGGGGGCCTCTTCAACCACCTTCTGGTGGCGTCGCTGGATGGTGCATTCCCGCTCGAAAAGGTGGATGCAGTTCCCGTGGGTGTCCGCCAGAACTTGGAACTCGATGTGTTTGGGTTCCTGAATGAACTTCTCAATGAAGACTCGGCCGTCCCCAAATGCGGAGGCGGCCTCTCGTGACGCGGCCACCATTGAGCGTTCAAATTCAGCGTCTTCAGAGACTACACGCATTCCCTTGCCCCCGCCTCCGGCGGCGGCCTTGATCAGGACGGGATAACCGATTCCCCGCGCGATGTCGCGTGCTTCGCCGACATCAGCCACCGCATCGACCGTACCCGGTGCCATGGGCACACCCGCTTGCTCCATCAGCTTCCGTGCGGCTGTCTTGTCGCCCATCATGCGGATGGCGTGGGGAGTTGGGCCGATAAAGATGACGCCCGCCTTCGCACAGGCCTCGGCAAAGTCGGCGTTCTCGCTTAGGAACCCATATCCCGGATGGATGGCGTCGCATCCGTGGGTCACGGCAACATCCAGGATGCGGTCGGCCCGGAGGTAGCTGTCGGCAGACGCCGCGGGACCCACGTGATAGGCTTCGTCTGCATACCGCACGTGATACGCCGCCTGGTCGGGGTCGCTGTACACCGCTACGGTGCCAATCCCCAGTTCGCGACACGTGCGCATGACCCGGACTGCAATCTCCCCTCGATTGGCGACGAGAATCTTTTTAATGCGTTTTTCCATTCCCGACGATGGCACGCTTTATGCCTCTGTTTGAGTGGACCCGTTTGGTGCCGATTGACTGACAGGAATGCAGCCTATCAGGCTCTGAAGCACGCGGCGCGGGAAAACAATCAGCCGATTTGGCAGATAATACTGTAGTTGGACCTTCAACCGAATGCCGGCTCTCAAAGACTACTATAAGATTCTCGGTGTTGGGGAGTCCGCGTCGGCTGACGAAATTAAGAAGTCGTTTCGGGTTCTGGCTCGCAAGCACCACCCGGACAGCAATCCCTCCGACGCGAGCGCTGAAGACCGGTTCAAGGAAATCCAGGAGGCGTACGAGACCCTCTCGGACAACACCAAGCGGACCCAGTATGACCGGGCCCGTAAGAATCCTTTTGGTGGAGACCTAGGCGATCCGTTTGCTACCAACCGCGGATCTCGCTACTACCGGTCCGGCGACGGGACCTATGTCCGAATGGACCGCGGTCGCCCAGGTAGCGCCGGTTCACAGGAGCCGCTTGGCGGAATCGGTGACTTATTCGGCCGTTTCTTCGGTGGCGATGGCGAACCCGGCGGGCAAGCCAAACGTGTCGAGCCCGAGACTGACGTGATCCTGACCTTTGAGGAGGCGCTCGAGGGCGGCAAGGTCGAACTCAGCCTACCGGACGGAGCCAAGGTTCGTGTGCCCTTTCCCAAGGGAATAGCCGACGGATACAAGGTGCGGCTCAAGCGGAAGGCAGGAGGGCAAAACAAAGAGCTGTACGTCCGATTTCGCGTCACGGCGAACAAGGAATTCCGGCGCGACGGCAATGACCTGTTGACGCGTGTGGAGGTGACGGCGTTCGAGGCCATGCTGGGTGCGAGCAGATCCCTCTTGACGCCACATGGCCGAAAGCTCAAGCTGACCATCCCCAAGGGGACCCAACCGGGCGAGAAACTGCGCCTGCGGAATCAGGGCGTTGAGACCGATTCCGACATGGGTGATCTCCTGGTTGAGATCATAGTGACGATTCCGAAGGATCTGACCCGATTCGAGGAGCAGGAGCTGCGCAAGGCGGCGGAGAAGGCCAATCTGGTCTAGCGCTTAAGCCAGGCCTATCGAGGTTCGATACAGGAAGCGGGTACATCTGCCCGCATACCATCGAACCATGCGATTCCAGCCAACATTCCTGCTTTTGATTCTTCTGGCCTTCCCGGTGCAGGCGCAGGATTACTGGCGTCCAGCCAACGGTCCGTACGGTGGGACGATTGTCTCGGAAATGACGGTGACGGCGGAAGGCTTCTTCGCGGCAACAGTGGGCGGACTTTTCCATTCTGGCGATGCTGGACGGACTTGGACTCTGGATACCGAGGGAGTGACCGCGTCAGGCGTTGATGTACGCGAGATGATCAGAGCCTTGGACGGCTCAAGCTTTTTGGCTACCTATGGCGGCGGCATTTATCGACGCTGGCCCGGCTCGGCAACCTGGCAGCAGGCGACATCCGCCAGCCCCTGGATCCGGGCATTGTCGCAGTCAGACGACGGCACGCTCTACGCGGCCACGATCACGGGCATCCTGAGGTCCGACGACGGTGGCAGTACCTGGGATGCCTACTCCGTGGACGAGCGCAGTCTCAACATCAGAGACGTCATCGCGCAGGGCTCGACCGTCTACGCAGCTACATCAGAAGGCGTCTACAGATCGGACGATAGGGGCCGAACCTGGGACTGGGCGTCAAGCGGCATGACCACCTTCGACGTGGACATGCTCTTTATCACATCAACGGGCGACCTCTACTCGGGTACGAGCCCCATCAGGGGCGGCTGCACCTTGTTTCGCACGCGAAGTGCCGGACGCATCTGGACCTGTGTCCAGCCACAGAGGGATCCGGTCCGCGCTGGTGGCATGGCCGAAGATGATCAGGGACGTCTGTATTTCGGCGGTTACCGATACGTTTACCGGTCAGACGACGAGGGATCGACTTGGCAACCGGCGGCCACGACCACTACCACGGTCCACGGAATCGCCGCTCTCGGATCAACGGTGGTTGCTGGGACCTACGGCCGTGGCGTGATTCGCTCGGGGGACCGAGGGACTCGATGGGAGACCTCAAACGATGGACTCCACAGCGCCATTAGCGACGTCAAGATTGGCCCGGATCAGGGCCTGTACGCAGCCACATTAGGTGGGGTCTACGCTTCACACGACCGCGGTATTTCATGGGACTTATTGGATGACCTCGATTCTCCGGTTCGGCCAGCTAAAAGCTTGGCGTTTGACGACCAAGGGAGGCTGCTAGACGGTACGCTGAATGGGCTCTTCCGGCTTGACCAGAGCCTGGACGTTTGGGACGCACTGGGACCTCCCGGGGCGCCTCCCATTCAGGATGTCCTTTCTGGGGATGACGGCGAGATCTACGTAGGCTACCATGAGGGCGTCTACCACCTGAGAGGGAGCAATTGGACCTCCTACCCCCTGATTGGTCCTGACCAGGCACCTCGACACGTTATCGCCATTGGTGTAGATGAAGCGGGGACGCTGTTCGCAGGTGGCAACTACGATTCGTTTATGCGCCGGACCGGGACAACTGGCTGGGTGAGGCTGACAAGCAAGGCGACGCCGTACTTCGAAGCGCAGGTCTTCGCCATGGACACAGACGGGACCCACTACGCAGGCACACGGTATTTCGGAGTAATGCGTTCAACGGACGGCGGACAGACATGGACGCCGATGACTAACGGGCTATCTGGCAGTGAAGACATCCGCACCATTGCCTTCGATGCTACGGGCACGATGCACATTGGCTCCTTTGGCAACGGCGTCTATCGGTTGAACAACAACCGCTGGGAGGCCCTAGTCTCCGGAATGGAGGAGGCACGGCGGGTGACGTCTGTGGCGTTTGACCTGGAGGGCAATGCGTACGCGGGCACCTACGGATCCGGCGTTTGGCTTCACGATGCCACCTCGACGTCCGTATCGGAGGCTTCGGACACACCTCCGGAGAACGCGGGCCTGTCCGTCTATCCCAATCCGAGCAACGGCACCGCATTCGCAGCCATTACCCTGCCGGACGGCGGGAACGTGACCTTTAGCGTCTTTGACATGCTGGGCCGCGAGGTTCGATCAGGCACCCGATTCCTCAGCGCAGGCCTGAACGCGGGAGTGGCGCTCCCGGTGGACAACCTGACACCAGGCATCTATGCCGTTCGCATCACGAGTGATGCGGCCACGCTCTCTTCGACCTTGACGGTGACCCGCTAGATAGCTGCCTGGGTCCGGAGCTGATCTGCCCGCTTCCGCACGTGCGGATCCAGATGGCGCTTGCGAAGCCGGACGTTCGATGGGGTGATCTCCAAAAGCTCATCGTCACGGATGAACTCAATCGAGCCCTCCAGAGACATTCGCCGCGGCGGGACGATCTTCTCGTACGAGTCGGATGCGGCTGCGCGCATGTTCGTCAGCTTCTTCTCTTTCGTGATGTTCACCTCCAGGTCCATGTCCCGGGTGTTCTCCCCGATGATGAGCCCTGCGTAGACCGGATCTCCGGGGCTGACGAAGAGATCTCCGCGCTCCTGCATATTGAGCGCGGCGAATCCAGTCACCTTTCCTTTGCGATCCGAGATCAGCGCGCCGGTAGCCCGGTGAGCAATCTCGCCGGCCCACGGCCGGTAGCGATCGAACCTGTGAGTCAGGATCCCGGTGCCCTTGGTGTCCGTCATGAACTCAGTCCGGTATCCGATCAAGCCCCGACTGGGAATCTCGAATTCAAGGCGAACCCGGCCCGAACCGTGATTGACCATCTTGGTCATCACGCCCCGTCTGGTGCCGAGCTTCTGCACGACCGCGCCCATAAAGTCCTCGGCAACGTCGATCAGGGCAACCTCGAACGGTTCGTTCCGCTTGCCCTTGATCTCCTTGGTCAGGACGCGTGGCATCCCCACGGAGAACTCGAAGCCCTCACGACGCATCTGCTCGATCAGGATGGCCATCTGAAGCTCGCCGCGTCCGAAAACCAGGAAGCTGTCAGCTGAGTCGGTCGCTTCGACCCGCATGGCCAGGTTGGTCTCGACCTCACGGAACAGTCTATCCCGGATATTGCGGGAGGTCACATACTTGCCTTCTAGGCCGCAAAAGGGAGAATCGTTGATCCGAAACTCCATCGACATCGTCGGTTCGTCCACATGGAGCGGGGGAAGGGCCTTGGGCTCCTCAGCATCAGATATGGATTCGCCGAGTCCGATTCCGGTCATTCCGCCAACCACGATAATGTCCCCGGGGCCGGCTTCCTCGATTTCCACGCGGCTCAGACCTTCGTAGCCGAAGAGTGCCGTCACGCTGGTCTGGGTGAAGGTCTCGTCGCGGCGGCACATGGACACGCGCTGCTTGGCCTTGATCTTGCCGTGCATCACTCGCCCGATGGCAAGAGGGCCCAGATACTTGTCGGGCACGACGTTGGTCACCAGAAGCTGCAGGGTTGCGTCAGGATCACCGACAGGCGCGGGGACGTGCTCCACGATGGTGTCAAGCAGCGGGTGCAGTTCGGTCAGCTCGTCCTCCAGGTTCAACTTGCACTTGCCGTCCCGTGCGACCGCAAAAATGACGGGAAACTCTATTTGGGAATCATCAGCATCCAGGTCTATGAACAGATCGTAAACTTCGTTCAGGACCTCTTCTGGCCGGGCGTCACCGCGGTCAATCTTGTTGATGACCACGATGGCCGGAAGGCCCAACTCGAGTGCCTTGGACAGGACGAAGCGTGTCTGGGGAAGCGGTCCCTCGGCGGCGTCAACCAAAAGCATGATGCCGTCTACCATGCGAAGCGTTCGCTCCACCTCGCCGCCAAAGTCAGCGTGACCCGGGGTATCAACAATGTTGATCTTGTACCCCTTGTAGATCACGGCCGTGTTTTTGGCCGATATGGTGATGCCCTTCTCACGCTCCAGGTCCATGGAGTCCATGACGCGCTCCTGCACCTCCTGGCCCTTTCGAAACGTGCCGCTCTGCCAAAGCAGGGAATCCACGAGCGTGGTCTTGCCATGGTCCACGTGGGCTACAATGGCTATGTTTCTGGTATTGACGGACATGGACGTGTAGGACTTCGCTGAATAAAACCGCCCGCAAAACGCCTGTGAGGCAGGTAGTTCCCGTTGGTCGTAGTGACGAGAACAGGGTTCCCGCGTGGGAACTCATGCTAGTGGTTCACCAAAAGCGTCCCAGAAGCGTTAAAAAGGCCTGTTCTGACCCGATAGGCGTACATGCCGGTGGGCAGGTGGGCGGTCTCGACCTCGACGAGATGCCTGCCTTCTTCAAAGAGGCCGCTGGCAACCACGGCAACTTGGCGCCCCAGAAGGTCAAAAAGCTCGATCCGGGTTTCCATTGGCACTGGCAACGACAGATCGAGCCACGCTCGCTGATCCGCCGGGTTTGGCCAGGGGCGACTGAGTTGCAATTCGAAGGTCTCTTCGGCTCGGCCGTCTTGGCCGGCGGCCAGTGGGGTGAGTATGAGGGCCGTCTGCTCCCGGACAAAGGCCATGTCCTGCGCCAGTTCTCGCACGGAATCGAAGTTGTCCTCCCCGCGTGAAGTCACGATAGCAAAGACCACTTCCTGGATCTCGCCCGGGACCATGGTGAAGGGGTCAGTGGAGACGACCATTTTCCGGTCTCCGGGAGGAGTCGGTGTCCCTGCCCCATCTACATCGCCCTCGCTCCAGAAGAAGGGCGGCGTGCCCGGATACATAATGGGCGTAGTTAGTGGGCCGCCAAAGCCTGCGTCGAACACCCGGGTGGGCTCGCCCCAGGGCCTCAGGCCCTGCATCAGGTTGTAGAAGCCCGCTCCTCGCCCCTGGGGGTAGGGATTGCAGGAAGTGGATGCTGCGCCGTCACATTCGTCCTGAAACACCACCAGTGAACCCATCCCATGCTCTGCCAGAGCCCGGGGGCGATCCA
>JBLFXH010000062.1:0-14837 GCA_047611125.1 Rhodothermales bacterium | reverse complement strand
AATCCCATTCACGAAAACATCCAGGTTCGACTTGCACCACCGCTTCTTGTAGGCCGCGTCGGTCAGTAGATCCGTCCCGTAGTTTCGCGTGATCCAGGGGGCAAACTGAACCTGGTTGAGAATTCGGTCGAGCATGAAGCCCGTGATCATTTCGGAGTCGAGTGCTTTTCTTACAAAGCCCATATCCTTGGCCTGCTCCAGGAATTGAGCCAATTGCGCTATGAATTCAGGGAGCGCGCCGGGATCGGCCTGCTCTCGAACAACCACCATCAGGACGTCCCTGTGCTGGATGTAGGCGTCAACCGTGGCCTCAAACAGCATTTCCATTCTTGACTGAAACTCTTCTATGGATCGCGGCGGTAGATCCAGCAGTCGCATCGGCACGGCAAAGACGCCAGAGCTGAATTGCTCGACGATCGCGTCGAGCAGGCCCGCCTTACTCCCGAAGTAGTGGTGGATCATGTTCATGCTGGTATTGGCATGCTCGCATACCTCCCGCACGGACACCCCGCTGAACCCCTTCTCACCGAAGAGCAGGGTGCCTGATCTCAGCAGGCGATCTCGCGTAGACTCGTCGGGTGATCTTCCCATATGTGGTACGCTGAATCTTCTACCGGAGGGTTATGACGCCGTTACTGAGAGAACCTCTCTATGCCAACCCTCAGCCTTCGATGCCACGAGGGCCGCAAATCCGGCGGCCTGCTCGGCGGAGAGTGAGGCCTGAAACGCAGTACAGGAATCTTTGGATTCCCAAGTTTGAACTATGACGATCGTGTTGTCGTCGTGGGCGTCGGCGGAGAACGCCATAGCCAGCATGCCATTCGGTTTGTCAGCCAGGCCCTTGTCCAGTGCCATGAGCATCTGGTCCCTCTTGCCGGCGTTGCATACTAGTATTTGCGATCGATACATCATCTCGAATTCCTCTGTTTGTGGTTGAATCGTGCCTATGCGCCAAGTCCCTGATACCATTTCGACAGTTCGTTGCCGATCGTTTCCGGGTGGGTCTCCTGAACAAAGTGGATGCCCTCGCCCAGGTCCACGACGTCCAGGTTGGACAGGTTGTCCCGACACCAAGCGACCTCCGCGGGTTTGATGGAGACTCCCGATTGGCTGTGAAAGAGGAGCTTGGGCACCGCAGTCCCCGTCAGCCACTTGCGGTAAGCCTCCACCGTCGCCACGTTGTCTGCCGGGCTGCCATCTAGAGGCACCTCGCAGGGCCACTGGCGAATTGCCTTGCGGCTTGCGACGGTTGGGTATGCCGAGGCATAGTAGGCCAGGGCTTCGGGACTCATCTTCGCATGAGTCAGATCGGGGAGCATCTTCTTGATGAAGATATTGGCGACGCTGATCATCAGCCACCCGAGAACCGGGGCGCGCATCATGCGAAATGCCACTTTTAGACTCCCCGGCATGTCGTTCAGCGACATGGTCTTGATCATCGCATCCATGAAGGCGATCCCCTTGACGCTGCCGGCGTGCTTATGGGCCCAGCGAAAACCAAGGGCCGAGCCCCAGTCGTGGATCACGAGGGTCAGGTTCGAATCAATTCCGAGTGCGTCGATGAACCCGCACAGGTAGCGGTAGTGATCGTCGTAGCGGTATTCAATGTCCGGGTGCTCGGACTTTCCCATCCCGATGAGGTCAACCGCAATGCATCGACCCTGCTGGCTCAGGTGTGGGATGATGTTGCGCCACAGATAGGAAGACGTAGGATTCCCGTGCAGAAACAGGATCGGGTCACCCTCCCCTTCATCGACGTAGTGCATTTTCGAGCCGAGCACGTCGACGTACCTGGATTCGAAGGGAAAGGCGTCCGAGGGTTGCGTGCCTTTCATGCGGGCCGGAACGGACGAACTCTCGACCTTGGTCTGGTGCGATGCGTTGGTATTCAAGGCGGGCTCTTTGTTAGAATTGTAACAGGTAATACACATAATGTAGCATATGTTACATTCAATTTCAAGGCCGAATTGGACTTGCCAAACGCGCCCCGTTGAAGAGCGGACGTGCACGTGCTGGGGAACGCAGCGAACATCATCATGGCCCACAACCATCCGTCGGGCAACAGGTGGACCGGTTTGTCCGCCGGCCGCACCGGTGCGGCGCTGAGGTCCAGCGCGATTGATTGACAGGTACAACAAATCGTGGACCTCCCTGCGCCATCCGGATGCATCAGCACACCCAATTCGCGTAGAGTCGCCATTTTTGTTGTTCCTTGCGGTACCTGACCGCAACCACGCACAGAACTTCGAATCCAGTCTCGGGCACTCTGCGTAAGGCAACAAGCCGCTGTACGTCTTGGACCGGCAGGAGCCTTTTCGTACTCAGGCACACTTCGGCACCCAACCCAAGCCCATGTTCTCCAAAGACTACCTCGTTCGCCAACTCCAGCAGTTTGTCCAGGCGCTCGCAATGGTCATCCTGAACAAGCAGCAGGGACAACGGGACCTCGCTCAGGGTATCATTCACAACACCATGATGGATCTCCTGGGCGTTTCTTTGAATGACGTTCGCGCCCTGAATAGTGAGGAGATGCTTGGACTGGTTACTGTCGACGGAGTCCTTCGGCAGGATCTCGCCATCGCGGCAGCGGACTTGCTGGCGGAGGACGAAAGCATCGACGGCCAACTCCGGGCCGCTTGGCTCTTTGAGGCGGTCCTGAGATCGGGTGGGACGGTGCCGCATGATGTTCATCAGAGGATCGCTGAGCTGAAGGCGGGAATGGGTTGAGTTTGCGCCTGTCGCTGACGTGCTTTTCTACTTTGCGGCTGAGCGGCTTGAGCGGCCTTTTGTTCGCCGGGCACTGGGACTGAGCAAGGTCGAAGAAGACGGCTTGGCGTGGCAACTATTCCCACGCCAGCTTCAAACCCACACCCGCGCGGCCGATAGCCACTCTTGCGGTATAGTCCATCCTCCCTCTCCGCCTTGATGGCTGCAGCCGTAGTGCTTCCATCTTTGTCAATGACGTGCGGCGGCTTCTTTGTTCGTAGGACCTCCTACCCCGAGACCAGCACCAGGATGAGCGCCACAAGCGCCGGCAGCGCCTGGAAAAGGAGAATCTTCCTACTCGCCGTGAGACCACCGAACACCCCCGCAATGATCACGCACGCGAGAAAGAAGATCTTGATGGACGTCCCTTCTGCGCCGAGAGTCAGGCCCCATACCAGGCCGGCAGCAAGAAATCCGTTGTAGAGCCCCTGATTCATGGCCAAGGTCTTGGTCTGCGCCGCCATCTTCGGGGTCTGTCCGAACGCGCGAAGTCCCAGTGGTTTGTCCTAGAAGAACATCTCCAGGACCAAAAAATAGAGGTGCAGAATGGCGACGAGTCCAACGAGACTATTTACGACAATACCGGTCATGCGTAAACGTCGGGGCTGATGGCTGATTGAGAACGCCGTGCAAAGATCGAACTCACGGGGTTCTACGAACAATACCAAGAACAGCCCCAGCCGCCAAAAAGGGATCTCCGCGCGCATCTGCGGACGGGGATATCCGTACGCGATGCCAAACAGACCTACCCCAGCATGAATCACCCTAACTGGCGCTGCCCGAAATGCGACCACGACGCCTTCGACTCCGACCGGTTCAGAGCCTCCGGCGGCGGCCTGGCTTCCATCTTTGATATCGAGAACAAGAAGTTCAACACGGTTTCCTGTCAACGATGCGGATACACCGAGTTGTACAAGACGTCCAACAGCACTCTGGAAAACGTCCTCGATCTGATCACGACGTGACCGTGTCTTCCGTGGTCTTCCTCGGACTCGGGAATAGGCTGGATTGGGACTTGGCGGACATGTTTCTTGTGGCAGAATCAATCCCCCTTGAATCATGTCCGCCGAGCTCCAATCTCCCCCCCGTTCTTTCTGGATCATCAGCGTCATCGCTTTGCTCTGGAACGCCATCGGCGTCGTGACCTATCTCGCAACGGTCATGATGAGTGAGGCGACCCTCGCGATGCTTCCCGAGGCGGACCAAGCCTTACAGGCAAATGTACCTGTACTGGTCACGGCCGCCTATGCCTTCGCCGTCCATGCAGGCACACTAGCGAGTGTCTTGCTTCTGCTTCGGCGAAAATGGGCGATTCCGCTGTTCGTGGCATCGCTCGCCGGCATCCTGGTGCAGATGGGCTACGGCCTCGCGGTTTCGGACCTCATTGAGCTGAAGGGCCTTGGGGCAGCAGTGCTCCCGGCTGTGATTGTTGGAGTTGCCGTCTATCTAGCCACCTACTCACGCAAAGCGAACGCAAACGGATGGTTGAAATGACTTCGCCCGCCTTGGCCGTATGCAGCTAGAAGCGGCCCGGCACCAGGCTGAGACCCTGATCCGCGAACACGGCCTGGTTGGCTGGGCGTTTCGATTTGACAACGCCCGCACCCGCGTCGGCGTCTGCCGGTTCGAGCCAAAGATCATTGGCTTGAGCCGCCACTACGTGCGGGCGAATCCGCTAGGCGAAATTCAGGAGACCATCCTCCACGAGATCGCTCATGCACTCGCGGGTCCTGATGCCGGACATGGTCCACGCTGGAAGCGCATCGCTCGGCAGCTCGGCTGCTCGACGGACCGCTGCACCCGCGCACCTCTCGACATCGAACCCCGCTACAGCCTGTGGTGTGAAACTTGCGGACAGCGGCTCCGACACTATCACCGAATGCCACGGAGGGACTTCGAGTCCGGTCGTTACAAACATGCCTCCTGCGGCGGGAAGTCGTTCTCGGTGCGGCCTTACGAAGCGACGACTGTAGAAGCCGCCGGCCCAGCCTGAATCAGCTCCGCGAGATCCGCAGACGCGAGCACTTCTGGCTCTGGGTCACCGGAATTGTCCGGCCAACGCACCAGCCGTACCCGGCCATCTGCTATCTCGATCCCAGTGATGTCGCCATCGCTGTAGCAACAGCAGCCGGTATTGAAGTAAGCGTTGGATGCCTGCCCCTCCGTTTTTGAGGCCGGGATTTTCTGGTCATCGCGCTCGGCCATGGCCCACTCCAGCTGCGCGTGCAGGGCGGCAAGCCGAGATCGATCCGCCTCACCATCCGGAAGTCCAATCCTTCCAATCGCGCGCTCAAGCTGCTCGACCCTGGAGCCACCAATGAACACTGGTTCGTGCGTATGACCGGCTAGAAGCAGCAGTCCACTCTGCTCTTCGGCCCAGCGATGCATGGCCTGATTGTGGGAATTCCGCAGATCCCAACTTCGTGCAGGCGTGTTGGGCGACCAACCGGTCAAGCGCTGAACGGGGCGCCACAGCCACCTTACCAGCATGCGTGAGAGCGGCGCGTGCCCGTCACTCATGGTGCTGCCTTGATGTCCGTGCACCAACAGCAGTCGGCAAATGGACTTGCCCACAGGTAACTCAAGGATGACGCTCTCGTGGACCTGGAGAGTCTCCCCAATCACAGGGTGAAGCAGTCGCTTAACCGCGTCCGGAAAGCTCCAGAGATCGTCGTGGTTGCCAAAGATCCGCCAGTATCGTCCGGCCGACTCAAATCGGCGCGTCAGCGCAAACGTCCGTGGGTATCTGGCGATGACCACAGATGGCATCTCCTCCCACAGCTCTTCCACGTCGCCGAGCTCGACCAACGTGTGCCCTTTTTGGAAGTAGTACGCGAGCGCTGCGTTGTAGGCACGTTCAGACCTACGGAAGTCGTCCGCGCCGTCGCGAGCGCCTTTGTGCTGATCACTGAATACTATCAGTCCTCCAGAGGAGGGATCAAACGACACGACCGGCGCGGCGCCCGCCCGGTGACGCGCCAGCACAGCGTCTAGAGCTGAGGCCACGCGCCCGTTGTGCTTTTGTTGTCTGCGAACGTGTCGCTTCACCGGCTACTCGGACTCAGGCGGATCCCTTGGGCGCAAGTAGCTCCTTGAGAGAATCGCCGGCATCTAGCGTGCGGATTGGGAATGGAATTTCCACGCCGGCTTTGTCGAAGGCGGCCTTCAGCGCAATGATGGCATCACTATGGGCCCGCACAAAAGCCCCATGATCGCCCGTATTCTTGATCCAGAACTGGACCACAAAGTCGATAGAACTGCCGCCGAATCCGGTATAAAACACGTCCGGATCGCGGCTCTCATCGCGCCCGGGCACACTCATCATGGCCTCCACAGCAACTCGGCTGGCATTCTCAAGGTCGTCACCGTAGGACACTCCGCAGGCCACTTCCACCCGTCGCTCTCCTGAGCCGTACAGGTTAGTGACGGTGTTGCCGAATACATCCTTATTCGGTACGTACGTTATTTGGCCGTCGAATTGGCGGACAATGGTGGCGCGCAGATTCACCTCCTGAACGACACCCAAGACCCCGCCTGAGTCGATGACGTCGCCCTCCTTGAATTCACGCCGCACGGCAAGAAGAATGCCCGAGACGAAGTTGGCGGCAATGTCCTGAAAGGCGAAGCCCAACGCCAGCCCAAGGATTCCTACCCCGGCCAGCAGCGAGGTAACTGCGTCGTCAAGTTGGAGAACGGACAGCGCAGTAAATATCCCAATCGCGACCACGGCCACATAGACCATTGTCTGGAGAAGGCGGGCGACCTGCGGGTTGGGAACCACGCGGCCCAGCACCTTACCCATCACGCTCCGGACGATTTTGGCGATGATCACAAACAGGATCACCACCAGAATGGCCACCACCATGTTTGGTAGCATCGCGATCGCGGTCTCAATCCATCCGGTAACTTTCGTCCAGACGTTTACTGTGGCCCGGGCCACCTCCATGGTAGCGTCGACTTCTTGGGGTGCGTTCTGCATTTCTCGGGTTCGGATGTTCGGGACTGACAATGGGTCAATCTAACGACGCCGACACCACCAACGCACTGATTCTCCTGGCAACACGCGCTGAAAACCGCCTAACGGGCCTCCCAGTTGCGTCCGTTCTTCCGCAGGTCCAGTTTTTCAGGCAGGTCGCAGCCCGGAACGGTGGCATGGGTAAGATCCAGCTTCATGCGGTCGTCCCCGGACGAGTGGAGGGCAACCCCGCCGAATGTCGGTGCCTCGAGCCAGTATCCGCCGTTTCCAAGGATGCTGCGATGGCCGTCGAGGCCGAAATCAAACTCCAGATAACAACCGCCCTGCCCCGCCGGGGTGTGCCTCAGGTACACCGGAAAGCCGTCGGAGAAGTACAACGTGGTCTCGTCCGTGTTTACGATTCGTTGCCGCGTGGCGTCAGCGGCCGAAACCTGCTGGACCTGGAACGCCTCGCTCTTGTCTTCAACCTGATAGGCCACCGGGAGCGCTTCATCTGTTGCCACCTCAGCAGAGGCGCGATCAATCCGCTTCGCCGGCACTGTGGCCATTCCAGCGCGGGGTGCGGCTTCAATCGGGGCGGGACCGACCTGAGACGCGTAGGGACTGGTGTCACGAAGCTCCAACTGCTCGCCAGCGCTTCTGGGACGCGAGAAATCTGGCTTTCCTAAGTTCAGGATTGGGGGTTGGCCAGCGCCACGTGCTCGTCGGGCCGCGGTTACCTGCTCGTAGGTCATCGCGGGCGACTGCGTCTGAACCTCCGCCTGTTTGGTGGCCCGGGCCACGAACGCAGCATCATCGTAGGAGACTGCGGCTCTTGCGATCGAAATCGGCCACAGCGGATCACCCAAGACCAGTAGTTCGGGAGCGCGGACCATCTCTACCGCCTCGCTCGCGGCTTGCATCCCGCGCGCATTGACTGGCTGTAGGGTCTTCGGATTGTTGGATGCCAGAATTACTCTGCCGCGCAGGGACTGACCCGTTTGGGACACCACCTGTTGAGGCAGGAGAAGAGCGACAAAGAGAAGTACTGCAGTCATGACAATGTTGGTTCGCTACTACCTAATAACGGTTTGAAACTGCGGTTTCTCAATGGGACCCGCCCAGCTAGTCAGTTCGTAGAGGCCGTTCAGCCAGCCACGCTCATGATTCGGATCGGTCCACGCCTTGAGATTGACGAAAACGAACTCCAATTCGAGTTCGTTCGCGCGTCGGGTCCGGGTGGTCAGAACGTCAACAAGGTCTCGACGGCTGTCCAGATGCGTTACGATGTAGGTGCCTCGGAGGCGCTACCCCCGAGCGTCAAGAGTCGACTGAAGAAGCTGGCAGGAAGCCGCATGACCACCGAAGGGGTTCTCATGATCACGGCGCGCCGGCACCGCACCCAGTACCGTAACCGTCAGGACGCCATCGACCGTCTGGTCTCCATGATCCAGGAGGCGGCCACACCGCCAAGACGCAGGAAGAAGACCCGCCGCACGAAGGGCTCAATCGAGCGGCGGCTGACTGCCAAGAAGCAGGTTGGCGAGAAGAAGCGCGACCGCAAGCCGCCCGGACTCGGTTAGTCCACCAGGCGGCCGCGCCACTGGACGAACCCGACCCCTGCCAGCACCACGTAGAGCACGAATAGCCCTGCCGTGGATTCCAGCCCGCGGTCCAGGTAGAGCCAGATCGATATCGCGTCGATGACGATCCAGTACAGCCAGTTCTCCAGCACCTTCCGCGCAACCATAACCGTGGTGAAGACGCTCGCCACTGTGGTAAAAGAATCGACGTAAGGCCGGGCTGCCCCCGTTCCGGAAATCAGGTACCCTACAACAGCGGTGAGGACCAGGATGGCCGCGACCAGCTGAACGTGCGTCTTCCAGGACCACGTATGAATCTCCACCGCCTCGCCGCCGGGCTCGCCGCCACGCGTCCACTGCATCCATCCGTATACCGCCATGCCCATATAGAAAACGTTCAGGGCGCTCTCCATCACCAGACTCACGTTCCAGAACACCACCGTGTAGATGGCCGTGCTCAGAAATGCCGCCACCCAACACAGGATGTGCTCTCGCATGGCGAGCAGCAGGTAGGCAATCGCCAGAACGACGGCGAGGTTCTCCCAGGTCAGCACTGCCATCCGGGCTACAGTGCCTCGTAGCCTGGAATGAACTTGACCACATAGACGGCCATTCCGAACTCGGCGCGGCACTCGGCCATCACCTCTCCGAGTGCGGCATAGACCCGGTCATAGTCCCCCTGAACCACCGTGCTGGTCGGGAAGGTGGTCACCTTCAGCCCCTCGTAGCGATTGATTCGCTTGATGAATCCGTCGATGGGCGGAATGAAGTCTTCCCGGTTCGGGTACATGCTGACATCAACGGTAAGAGTCATGGTGCGGGTGTCTTCGAGGGTTTGGGGCTGTGAAACCTACGACCATTTGGTCTATCCTTTAGGGTGTCTATTAGCCCGATTCTGATGAGATTTACTGTTCTGCTCGCGATTGCGATTCTGTTCACCGCCTGTGACCCGCCCGAGTATGACCTCGCGATCACGGACGTCACTGTGGTGGATGCGGTTTCCGGTGCGCGTCCACACCTGACGGTCCTGACCCGCGCCGACACCATCGCCGCCATTATCCCGGCGGGCGAATCTGCCAGGGCTTTGAGAGTTGTGGATGGAACGGGCAGCTATTTGATTCCTGGACTGTGGGACTTCCACGTCCACCTGACCTACGGCGATGCGGATGCAGACGAAATGGCCCGGCTGTTTCTGGACTATGGGGTGACCAGCATCCGTGACACCGGCGGTCTCCTGGACCTCATCCAGCCAGTAGTGCAACGATTGGAAGACGCCGAGCAGGCGCCGCGCGTCTTCTTTGCGGGTCCCCTTCAGGATGGTCGCGATGTGGTCTATGACGGCGATAGCCGGCCAGAGATTGGGATCAGCAATCCCAATCCCGGCGCAGCGGTAGCGAATGTGGGACGTCTGGCCGCCGCT
Source organism: Rhodothermales bacterium (assembly GCA_047611125.1). GTDB lineage: Bacteria > Bacteroidota > Rhodothermia > Rhodothermales > UBA10348 > JABDJZ01. Next base: position 5,113 of record JBLFXH010000062.1, on the reverse strand, counting down.
GGCGTGGACTTCATTAAGATCTACGAGTTGGTCTCGCCGGAGGTTTTTGGCGGGCTCGTGGCTGCCGCTCGAGCCCACGAACTGCCCATAGCGGGCCATGTCCCGCTATCGATGCTAGCCTCCGAGGCCGGCCCACAAATGAACTCCATGGAGCACCTCCGGAATGTCGAATTGGACTGCGCGGTCAATTACGAGGAGCTGCTGTATGCCCGGCTGATGGCGATTGAGAATCCCGAGGGCCTGCCGGGCGGGACGCTGCGCAGTTCGCTTCACTCCGCCCAACGGATCCCCGCCATTCAGGCGGTGAATGCTGATCGCTGCGCTGAGGTGATCGCGTCCCTGACGGGCACAATCCAGGTCCCCACGCTGCGATTGAATGCGTTGAGTGTTCAGCCTCCTTACAGCCGGCCTGACTGGCCCGATGCGTTGGAACGGTTGGGCGGCGAGAAGGCCGAAGCCTACCGGGCCATTGGCGAGAGCAGGTTGGCCTCGAACGACGAGGTTGACACCACATTCGGCAACTGGAGCCTCCACCTCACCGGCCTGATGCAGGGCGCCGGTGTGCCTATCGGCGCGGGGACCGATACGCCAATCGGACTAGCCATTCCCGGATACAGCTTGCACAACGAACTCTCGATGCTGGTTCGGGGCGGACTTGATCCCGTCGATGCCCTGGGCGCCGCCACAGTACGCCCCGCGGAATTCTTCGGCCTCACCGATGAGATGGGTCAGGTGGCTGTTGGTATGCGAGCGGACCTCGTCATGCTTGGAGGGAATCCGCTGGAGGACATCGACAACACCCGGTCTATCCGCATGGTGGTCTCGAAGGGGCACATCGTCCGGCAATCCAACTGATCGGGCCGGTGGAGTCAACGCCTGAATTTGAGGACCACGTGGCCGAAGTGCGGTCGGTCAATGACCGCTATGACCCGCCGCTGATCGACTTCTGGACAACCGGCACCATCGACGCCTTGACGGACCTCACTGTCCGCAAAGGGAGAATCACCGGCTCAATCGGGAAATACCGGGTGCAGTATTACGAGGGCAGCGATCTGCCCGTGGAGCTCAACCTTCTTGATGCGAAGACTGGCCGCCGCATTGCTCAGGACGGATCAGAGGATCTGTCGCTGCTGGAGCGGCTTCGAGCCCGACTTAGCTAAGGGCTACAGCCCGCCCATCCGCAACACTTCATCCCACTCTTGCTTGAGCACAGGCTGAACGGACATCCGTGGATTCCGGACCAGCATCATCAGGGCCAGCTTGGGATTCGCCTTCGCCTCGTGCAGCGTGACGGGATTCGGCAGCGGCTCGTCAGGCTTGATGTCCACCATAAACCAGCGTGGACTGGCTTCGGGACTTCGCGGATCGGGATGGTCTGAATCAGGATCCCACGCGGTGAAGTCGGGATATCCATCGCGAACAACGGTGGCCAGCCCGACCACCGCGCTTGGCTTCATGTTCGAGTGGTAGTACAGGACGCGATCCCCCACCTTGATATCGTCCCGCAGGAAATTGCGCGCGCGGTAATTTCGAACCCCGTCCCAATGGGTTCTTCCGTCGCGCTGGAGGTCTTCGAACGAATAGACGTCCGGCTCGGATTTCATGAGCCAGTAACGCACGTCTGCCATGGGCTTCCCTGGAAAAGTGAGAGCCCGAAGTTACAGAAGGGTCGTCGGGGATGCCGGGACTGGGTCTTCAGGAAGCCGTTAGGCCGCGCGGCGTGCCGGCGGATGATCCCGCAGCGATTCCAGATCAACCTTGCGAAGGTGCTTTCGTCGAGCTGTAGGCCGAATCGGCTCAGCGACAAGCTCACTGGAAGCTCCCTTGCGGAGTTCTCCGACCGTATGGAAGAAAATCATTCCCACGGTGCTGAGCGTGATCAGGCCCAAAATGACGATTCCGGTCCAAATAATGAATTGCATGGCGATGGTGGGGTTGCTTGCCCCATCGCTTGCAAGGAGCATACCGCAGGTGCAAGCCTCAGCCCATCCAGGCCGGACTCAGCGCCGCGATCTCCTTGTACACCGGACACGCCTCGCCATGCGCCCCCGGCAAGTAGCCGGCACTCATCAAGAACTCACCGGTGATCTCCCCTCCCGTGAATTTGAAGGTCTTCTTGAACAGCTTGACCCAATCCACCTTCTCGCGCGGATGGTGCAGGTCCAACCACGCTTTGAAAGACTCGTGTTCAGCCTGGAGACCCTGAATCACTTGCGCGTTATGGATGGCCGCGTTCACCTTCAGTCTATTCCGGATGATATCGGCATCCGCCAAGAGCCGAGCCCGATCCTCCTCCCCGTAGGCCGCCACTTTCTCGATGGAAAACCCGTCGTACGCGCGGTGGAAACCCTCCTGCTTCTTGAGGATGGTGAGCCACGATAGACCGGCCTGATTGATCTCGAGGATCAGGCGCCCGAACAGTGCATCGTCGTCGTCAATCGGAAAGCCATATTGCGTGTCGTGATACGGGCCGTGCCAGGGGTGCCCGGCCGCAATGTCACAATACAGACTCATGGGCGGGTCGCGATGGCTGCTGCGCTGCGGAGGTGCGAGGCCACGGCCTCCAGCGTCCCGGAAACGCGGGTGATCTGTTGGGCCACCAAATCCCAGTCAGCCTCTTCGATGGCTTCCCGTACGCCGGGCAGCGTCTTGACGCCGTACCCGGTGTAGTAGCCAGGCGCGTAGATCTGATGGCGAAACCACGGGCGCTTCGGCAATCCGTCATCTCGGGTCATCACCCGCTCGGCCTGAAAGAGCGCGGCGTTCAGCTGCTCGCTGCCGTCTGCGCCCTCAAGGGCCTTCTGGAGCTCGGCCGCTGCAGCCACCAGCGACTCCCTGGCGTTCAGCAGCGGAGCGAAGTTCAGGTGAGGCACGGCGTCCGGCGGCGGGGGCGTGATGAAGGTCTTGGTGGGGTCAGCGGCCAGCCCGTAGACTCCGTCCGCGATGAGGCTGCGTTCGCGCGTCGCCTCGGTCCGGCGCGTGTCGGCAAGCTCTACCACCTCGTCTACGTACCCGGAGACGTTGTCCGCGAAGGCCGTGTACCGGAAGGGCAGCACGTCAGCGTTGGCCAACCTTAGGGTGACACGTCCAGCCACCTTGGCAAGCGTCGCACCGTACACAAAGCCTGGATCCCCAAAGCGGACGTAGTACTCGTAGGAATCATAGGCCGAGTGGTAGGACCCGCCAGAGTTTTCGCCGCCAAAGCCCAGATTGAGAGAGGCGATTCCGAGGTGCTGCAGGAACGGCGTGTAATCCGACCCCGAGCCCAGTGGGCTGATACGTAGATCAGCGCGGGTGTCCGCCTCGCGCTCCCCGCCTGCGCGGCGACGTGCACGCAATCGATCCGAGACGCTGACGCCAGTCTGGGGATCGGTCACGGAACGAGCCACCTGGTTGATCAGGGGCTCCAGCGCATGTGATCCGCCCATCCCGAGGAAGCCACGACCGGAGCCATCGGTATTGATGTAGGCCACCAGCTTCTGGCGTAGCTCGACCGCATGGTCCTCGACCCATTCGGTAGACCCCAATAGTCCCGGCTCCTCCGCGTCCCAGCTGCCAAAGAGAATGGTTCGACGCGGCCGATGGCCTTCGCGCGCGAGTTCGCCAATGACGCGGGCCTCCTCCATCAGGGCCACGTGCCCAGACGTTGGGTCGGCAGCCCCGAAGACCCACGCGTCCCTGTGATTTCCTCTCATCACCCACTCATCGGGCAGCTCGCTGCCTTCCATGCGGGCGATGACATTGTAGGCAGGAACGATGTCCCAACTGAATCGAAGCTTGAGGTTGACGCGGGCCGGGCCCGGGCCCATGTGGTAGGTCAGCGGCAGGGCGCCTCGCCAGGCTGCAGGAGCAACCGGGCCGTCGATAGCCTTAAGCAGCGGCAACGCATCGGCGTACGAGATGGGAAGCACGGGAATTTTCATGATGGTCGGTGCCTCAGCCACGGTCAGTCGGACCGCGTCTGGCGTCGCCCCGACGAATGGCGTTAGCGGATCCCCCGGGTAGGTGGGCATGTCAGCCACTGACCCGCGTTGCGCGCCGTTTTCCATGCGAAACGATCCCTCTGGGTAGACATCGCCCTGGAAGTATCCGTCGTCCCGTGGATCCGAGTAGAGGATGCACCCGATCGCTCCGTGCTCAAAGGCCACCTTCGGCTTGATCCCACGCCATGATCCTCCGTAGCGGGCAATCACCACCCGGCCTTCGACCGAGATCCCGCGCTTGGCTAGCTCCTCGTAATCGGACGGAATGCCGTAGTTCACATAGACCAGCTCGCCCGTGACATCCCCGTCGGCGGAGTAGGCAGTGTAGGGCGGCAGCATGTCCTTCCGGATCGAACTCGAGGGGTCCTCCGCAAGCTCCGGCTCATCCAGACTCGCGACGAAACGCGAGGGAGCGACCATTTCCAGGTGCCGCTCGAGCGGCGTCGGAAATAGGACATCGTACCTGACGATCTCCGTGTCGTACCCCCACTCGCGGAACTTGGCGGCCGTCCATTCGGCGTTCTCCAGGGCCGCCGGAGAACCTACGTGTTGCGGACGGGACGTCAGGTGTCTCATCCAAGTATCCAGATTCTGAGGCTGGACGTGCCCGTCAAAGGCCTGCTCCATGGCCAACTGGGCCGCTGCCCGTTCGGCAGTGAATCCTATGAGCGAGGAATCGGGCACAGCCCCGAAGGCAGCAAAAACAATGACAAGGAGGGTAATGATCAGGCGCATCGGTTCGTCGAGAGGTGGAGCCCCGAAACTAGCGGTTCCCGACGATGCCCGCTGCAGCCAAGGGCGTGATTGCTAGGCCGCTCAGAAATGCCTCCACCACGCGCCAGGTCTCGCTGACATCAGCCCCTACTCGTTCCTCCCAGCATCGAAGACCCATGTACGCCGGGGTCGGCCACGTGGGTGATGTGGCCCTGCGACTCAAATTCGGCGAGTTGGGCCCGAACTGACGGGAGCGCGTCACAATAGCCGTAGAGCGAGTCCGAACCCGCAGGCGCCGTGCGGTTCTCTTGGCCAAATCGGTTGCCGCCGCGACGCAGGTCGGCGGCCAAAACGTCTACCCATTCGATCCAGCGACGGCGCTCCGTCTCGGTGGGCTGGCCTCTGGCGGATATGAG
>JBLFXH010000061.1:0-14923 GCA_047611125.1 Rhodothermales bacterium | reverse complement strand
CCTGCTGAGCGACAAGTTCAGCGAGCACATGAATGCCTAGTGCCATCGGCCGGACCTGCGCCGCGTCCGTGACAGCCAGCGAGACTCCGGTCACCTCGACATCCAGAAGCCGCGGACTGGTGGACTTTCCTGGAATGGATTGGGGGACATACCGCAGCGGCGTTGCCTCGATTCCTGCGACTTCTCGGTTGAGATTGGCTGCCACCGCAGAACCGTTCAAACCAGGTGCACCAAACTGCATGAAGGGGTTGTCGGTGCCTCGCCCCTCGTTCGCCTCTGTGGCTTCAAGCAAACACATACCAGGGTAGACCAGTGCATTGTCAAAGCGCGGGATGTTCGGACTGGTAGGGATCCACTCAGCGCCTGCGGGCCAGAGATCACCTCTTGACCAGCCCTGAACCTCCACGACCTGCAGGTCCAATGCTTCCGCCCCTTCTATCCAGGCCTCGCCCTTCAGGAGTCGGGCCAATTCGCCCACCGTAAGGCCATGCTGAATGGGAATAGCCCATGGTCCGACAAAGGACTCGAATCCTTCTTCAAGGACAAAGCCATCAACCGTCAATCCGCCCAACGGATTGGGCCGATCCAGTACAACAAACGTTACGCCCGCGCGAGCGGCGGCCTCCATGGAACGGCCCATAGTGGCGATGTACGTGTAGAAGCGGGCACCGATGTCTTGGACATCAAACATCAGCACGTCGATGCCTTCGAGCACCTCGGGGTCGGGCTCCCGGCGGCTACCGTACAGGCTGTAGACCGGAGTGCCAGTGCGGTCGTCCACGCCGTCCTCAACCGCAAGCCCGGCATCCGCGTCCCCGCGGAGGCCGTGCTCAGGCCCAAACAACGCGGCCAGCTGCACGCCCGGCTGGGCGTGCAGCAGATCCGCCAGATGCTGACCACCGGATACGGAGGTCTGATTTGCAATCAGACCTACCCGGAGGCCACTGAGCGCCTCGAAGCCGGACTCCCGCAGGACGTCCGCTCCGGTCTTGAGCAATTCAGTTGGAGGATTCGCCCCGGGCTGTGTCTGACTCTGTGTCTGAGTCTGTGCATCGGCTGCAGGTTGGCAGCCGAGCACCAGAAGAACAGCCAGAAGCGAAACCAGCCGAATCACGAGTTCGCGACGATGACGTGCTCGGGGAAGAAGAAGTTGGCTTCCAGGCGACCGTTTTCGACCGAGTCTGATCCGTGGACCGCGTTCTTGCCCTTGGACTCGGCCAGGTCAGCGCGGATGGTGCCGGGAGCCGCTTCAGCCGGATCGGTCGCGCCAATCAGCGCGCGGTAGTCGGCTATGGCGTTGTCCTTTTCGAGCACCATCGGCACGCAGGGACCGCCGGACATGAACTCGGTCAGTTCGCCGAAGAAAGGCCGACCGGAGTGAACGGCGTAAAAGCCCTCGGCTTCTGCCTGGGTGAGGCGAACCATCTTGATGGCGCGGAGGACAAAGCCTGCTTCTTGGATGCGGCGCAGGATCTCGCCGACCTGATTCTTCTTGACGCTATCGGGCTTGCAGATGGCGAGGGTACGTTCGACGGCCATGACCTGTATCGGTAGAGGTTGCTGAGAGTGTCCCCGGGGGGACGGTCCCGACGAGACGTCGCCGGAATGCCACCGATTATACGTTTCATGACTCCCGGCAGGCGGGAAAAGTCCGTGAAACGGCCTTTAGCGATCGATCAGGATGGTCGCGGTGTACGACGCCGCATTAGGTACGTCGTCCTGCTTGGGGTAGGGGGTGAGCTCGAGGAGCTGAAACCGCTCATCTCTATGCTGGACGTAATCATTCACCCGGTACGGAGTCGGGACCTGCCCAGGAATGTTCAGGATAATCTGGGAGTCGTCGCCAATGCCGTGGGCTATGTCCATAAGAACACCCGCCTTTCCGGGACCGTTGCACGATGCCTCTGAGGGACATCTGGAGTCTTCCAGAACCAAGGAAAAGGTGATCGTCATGTCGGCCACCTGAAGAAAGGCCTCGTCCCCGAGATTCATTTCAAAGGGGACCTGGGCTTCAACGTCAAACGAACGGAATCGTCGGCCCGAGGGGTCGTCACTCAGTGCGTCCACAGCGAAGTCGCGGCATCCGGCGCAGAGCAGCAAGACAAGAAGGAATAGGAATCGCACGGCCGGGGCGCTGAATGGAATCCTAAGATCTGCAAAGTCGGACCAGTTGACAAGATCAACCTTCTGTGCCGCTTCGTTAGCATTCCCACCCGTGGACCGGGCCGGGTCAGTTGTGCAGAAAGGGGCAAATCCAGAGAACCTTTCGCTCATGGTCGTGACCTGTATGGGACGACCCGCGAAAACCAAGAAGCGTGCCGACTTGACCCGCAGCGCAGCGCCGCGCAACTTGGCTCATGACTCTACGAGACCGTTTCCCCGCGCTGGCGCGGACCACCTACCTGAATACGGCGGGTGGCGCGCCCATCCCGGACGTGGCCCATCACGCTGCAGCTGAGTACTACCGGGAGTCTCTGGAGGATGGGGACGTCCACTGGAACGAATGGATTGCGCGAACGAACGCGGCCCGCGGGGAGACCGGAGGACTGGTAGGCTGCCCGTCCGAGCATATGGCTTTCGTCGGAAATGCGTCGGTCGGGCTAAACCTCGTCGCCAGTCTCTACCCCGGCGACCGCTTCGCCTACCCCGAGACGGAATTCCCTTCCTGCACGCTGCCCTGGCTTCGCCGCGGGTTTCAGCCCAGCGCCTGGAAGGTCCGGGCGGATGGAGGGTTCGACGCTGACGATGTTCGGGCAGCAGCGGCCGGGGTCGATGTGGTGGTTCTTAGCTGGGTCCAGTTCTCCACCGGATTTCGGGCGGATCTGGTCTCCATTGCGGAGGTCTGCCGGAATGCGGGCGCGCGACTGGTCGTGGATGCAACGCAGGGCGTAGCTGCTTTTCCGCTCGACGCCACAGCCCTAAGGCTGGATGCCGTTGTCTTCAGCGGCTACAAGTGGTTGACGTCTGGCTACGGAGTGGCCGGGCTAGCGCTTCCAAAAGGGCTGCCGGCCAAGGGGTCGCCGAATGCAGGTTGGCGGAGTCAACGGGAACCCTTCGCGTTGGAGGCCGGGGTTCTGGACCCGGGACTCGACGGGTCATTTGCCGAGGCGGGACATCCACCTTTTCCCGGATCCTTTGCAATGGGCGCTGCGGCGAAACTTTGGGGCCAGGAAGAGCCGGCGAGGACGGCGGACCGAATTAGGTCCTTGATGCTAGCACTTCACGAGTGCGTGGATCGGTTGGGTTTGGAGCTGCTCTCCACCCGCGATCAAGATCACTTGTCAGGGATTGCCCTGATCAAGGTTGGCGATCCGTCTGAAATCGCGACAGCCCTCAAGGAAAGGGGGATCCAGACTTCAGCTCGGGGAAGTGGTCTCAGGGTGTCGGTACACGCCTACAACTCGGCCGCCGATCTGGACGGGTTCGAGACGGCAATGCGCGAAATTCTGGGTCGGACCTGACGCTCAGGCTTTCCGATTGGTCTGATCGGAGAACGGCGAGAACCAGCGCGGAGTCTGGCGGTGGCGCAGGGCCTGACGTTCAAGCCAGAATACCAGAATATCATCGGCGAATTCCGGCGTGGTGCTCTTTGCAAGGATCTGCTCAAGCATACGGTCGATGGGCTTCTCCTCCCGATAGACACCGGGTACCAGGTCCATTAGTCCGCCTTCGCCCAACTGGGCGCCACCTTCCATTTCCTGTTCCAGAAGCCCATCGGTGTAGGACACAAAGGCGCTCTCCGGGCCAAGTTGGATGGTGGTGTCCGTAAACTCCGCCATGGGGTCGAGCCCAAGGATGATGTCGCTGTAGGGCACTACTTCAGCCTTGTGCGGCGACACAATCAACGGTCGACAGTGGCCAGCGTTGGCGTAGGTGATCTCGTTCTTGGCGGGCTCCCAGCGTGCCAGAAGGAGGGACGCGAAGGTCTCTTCCATGGTTGGGTCCTCCATCAACACCTGATTCACCCGCTGCATGAGCAGGGCAGGGGAGCGGGTTTCCCGCAGCATCCCGTGGAGCGTGCTTCGCACGTATCCAAGGAAGCTGAATGCGTAAAATTTGGCTTGCAACCCTTTGCCCATCACGTCACCAATCGTGATGTAGAAGGTCCCGGGTTCGGGTTCGGTCCAATCGAACAGGTCTCCGCCTCCGTGCTCCTTCGGGTTGTTCAGGAAGTGCGAACTGTAGCCTTCCACAGTCGGCAGCTTCTTCGGCATCAGCTTCCTGGAGAAGTCCTGGCCGATGCGGGCGTCCAACTGCGTCTGGAAAATCGCAGTGCGCTCCAGCAGGCGTTCGATGCGCGTTAGCAGCGCGTCGATGTCGAACGGTTTGGTGATGTAATCATCCACGCCGGTCCGTCGTCCCTTGAGCCGGCTGCTTTCGTCAGCCTTGGCGGTCAGGAAGATGAACGGAATCGCTCTGGTCTCGCGCCTCTTCTGCAACTCGGCCTGGAGGGCAAACCCATCCATCCGAGGCATCATGATGTCTGAGATCACCAGATCCGGCAATTCCTCGTTGACTCGCTCGACCGCTTCCTCACCGTTTGCAGCGGTGCGGACGCGATACAACTTGCTCAGGCGATACTCAAGCAGCCTGCGCAGGGTGTGCTCGTCTTCTACTACTAGAATGGAATGTTGAGCCATGGATCTTGGTCTGCCGAAACAGAAAACTCTAGACGATGACATCCGTCGTCATCTCGGTGGTAGTTCATGTATTCAGTGGCTGCATCAAGCATGAGCAGCCCCATACCTCGTTCGGGCAACACAGGGAGGGCCCCGCGCTTGTCGGTCAGGTACGTGCCAAGGTCAAAGCCATCGGAATTGTCAACGATGACGCATCGAACTCGCTTGCCATTCGGCGTGACGTCCATGCGGATCTCGGGTGTCCGATTTCCGAAGTGGGCGTGTTGCACCAGATTGGCCATCCATTCGTGGACAGCCAGCTTCATGAGCTGAACCTTGTCCTCATCAAACGCCGGCGAAAAAATGCCGCTGTTCTCCCAATGGTCGAACATGGCATGAACTTCGTCAATGACGCGTTCGAGGTCTCCGAAATGTTGGCGTGCTGGTTTCACGTTGCCAAGAGCAAGCAGAGTCAATCAGGATTACTTGACGGCCTCGCGAGCTGCATCAAGCGACGGGAACTGGCGGAAGACCTTGTAGGTCCGCGTCAGCTGCACAACTACCTGAACTGGGCGGGAGACTGCTGCGAAGACCACCTGGCCATCGAGCGGCGATACCTGCCGATAAAGGGAAAAAATGGATCCGAGACCCGTGGAATCGAGGATTCCTGTCTCAGAAAAATCAAGGACAAAGTTGCGAACGCCCGCACGAACCTGCTCTTGGCAGGCCGCTTTGAAATCGGACGCATTCCTAAAGTCCAGAGCCTTGCCGACGTGGACGACGACAGTTTGCTGGGTCCAGGATTCAACCGTGAAGTTCATGGAGGTGACTTGCATGGCCGGGACGGTCTTAGTTATAAACGATTTCACTGGCCCGTAGTATCGGCGGCCGTCAGTGGATCTAAAGGGGAAACCGGCCTCTAAAAACCGACCTTTCTACTCCACCGGGTCATCTCGTTCCCGCTCAGGCGACAAACGCCGAAGCACAGTTCGAGGAACAACCGGAAGGACCGCCCGAATACACCGGGCTATTTGTCTTTTTCCTTGCAGGAATCGAGCCACCTTGACCGAATCGTCTCCCCCAAAGTTTGATCAGGCCATCACGCTCACCACGCCGGGAGGGACAGAAGGTGTCCTTTTTGGCCTGGTGTGGACGATTGGTATGGAGCCGGGGGTCTACCCGGATGGATTTGAGGAGCAGCTCGGCGCCTTGTTGGTTGCTCGGCAGAGCGACCTCACCGCGGAAGAAGATGCCACGCGCAAGGCAGCGCGCGACATTTTGCGCTTCGGGCGGTACAAGCCCACGGGTCGGGGTAAGCCGGCTAGCGAATACCTGATCAGAGCGGCCAGGGAAGGTAGCTTTCCCGGAATCTCCCCAGCCGTAGACATCTGCAACTACATCAGCTTGAAGCATCTCGTGCCCGCATCGGTTTGGGATCTGGATCTGGCCGGGCAAACGTGCTTCGCCAGACGTGGCCGGGAGGGCGAGTCCTATGTATTTAATGCCTCGGGACAGGAAATTGGGTTGCAGGATCTGCTGGTTCTCGCCGATTCGTCGGATCGGCCCATGGTCAACCCGGTCAAGGACAGTCACAGGACCAAGACGCACCCGGCATCCTGCAACGTTGCCGGTATCATGTATATCCCCGAAGCAGCCCGCTTGGACGCGCCGGCCGCACTCGAAGAGTTTCGCGAGTTGATGGCCGGTTGTGGTCCTGTTGTTGAGACCGGAGTGCGCCTTTGCGGAGGCCGCGCATGAGAGGCAGCGCCATGATGGCTCCGAGACTGCTCCTGCTGGCCGGCTTGGTGAGTGGCTGCACGCGCTATGTGCCACCACCGTCCATCGATGTGGTCCAGACCCAAGATGGACCGGACCAGGAGACTTGGAATCCCACCTACTTCATCAGTGAGGACGGCAAGCCGCGCGTACACATCCGCGCTTCCTACATGGCCTACTACGACCGGGCCGACAGTACCTACATGGTTCTTTCAGGCCTTGATGACGGTGCCCGGGTAATCGTAGATATTTTCGATGCCCGCGGCGATTCGGCAGCCGTGCTTCAGGCCGATCGGGTGATTTTCTATGACCGCGAGCGCCGGATGGTGGCTCGAGGGAATGTGGTGGCCGTAGCGCGCGAAGGTCGGCGTGTGGAGAGTGAGCAGCTCGAATGGTCCGAGTTCGAGCGTTCGGTCTCAACGCCTGGATTTGCCCGGATAGAGATGCCGGATCGGCAGTTGGAAGGGTATGGCCTGGAGGCGGACGAGGATCTGACGAACCTAAAACTGACGAATGTGACAGGGACGGTACTCGTGGATGACGACGAGGAGAGCCAGTGATCCGGCGCACAGGCTTCGCCATGCTTCTGAGCACCTTCGTGTTCGGAGTCCTGCTGGCACCGACGGCCTCGGGACAGCAGCGCCGGTTCAATCTGGACGCCGGCACGTTTCAGATGCGGGTCGAGAACGGGGTGCAGATCATCGAGATGACCCAGGTGCAATTGCAGCAGGAGACGATTACGCTGAGAGCAGCCCGCGGTGTGGACTACGGCAACGGTCGCTACCTCTTTTCGCGCAACGTCCGCATCATCGATCAGGGGGACACGCTCACGGCCGACGAAGTGAGGTACAACCGTATTACCAAGGTCGGCCGCGCTGTCGGCCGGGTTCGCCTGGGGGATGGTGAAGTGGTGGTCACCGCGCCCGAGGGGGATTTCGACTTGGAAGAGCACCGTGCCGACTTCAGAGCGGGGGTCCGGATGGTGGACTCAGTTACGGTTCTGACCAGCCAGACTGGGTCCTACTGGACGGAAGAAAAACGGGCCGAGTTTGCCGGGTCGGTGAGGTTGGACTCGGACGAGTCCGATGTCCTGGCCGATTCGCTGGACTATTCCCGAGATGGCCGGCGCAGTGATGCCCGAGGGAATGTGGTGATCGTTCGGCGCGATGACGACCTGGAGAGCTTCATTCTGGGAGACCGCGCACTGAACGACGACAGCCTCGGTACAGGTGTCGCCACAGGCAACGTGCTGGTTGCCCGAATCAGTACTGATTCCACTGCCGCGGATACCTTGTACATCAGCGCGGGGGAGATTCACTCGGCCCGTGAGGACAGCGTCGATTCGACTATCGCCGTTGGCGACGTCCGCGTAGCTGACTCGGATTTTTCCGCTCTCGCCGACTCCGTTTTGCAGCGTTCGTGGGTCGGCGGGCGGTCCGAGAGCCGTCTGTTTGGGCAGCCATTCATCTGGGTCGGCGAGTCTCAGGTGTCAGGCGACACCATCCGGATCGCGGGCCATGACGGCGCAATCGATTCGCTCCTGGTTCGGGGGAGCGCATTCGTGGCCCAACGAGACACGCTCGTCGATCGACTGCAGCAAATGAAGGGAATGACGGTCCTCGGGCTATTTCGAGCCGATTCGCTGCGATTGCTTGAGGTGTCTCCCAATGCGGAGGCCGTTTATTTCAACCGCGACGACGCCGACAGCCTGGCCGGCGCCCTGCAGGTAACGGCGGACCGGATTCGCTTTCTGTTCTCGGGAGACGAGATCTCTGACCTGCGTGTCTATCAGGACGTGATTGGTACGTACTTTCCGGGGACGCTAATTCCTGCTGATCTGTTGCTGGATGGTCTGGTCTGGAAGCCCGAAGACAGGCCTGAGGCCGCGGCCTTTCGGCAGCGACTCCAAGAGGCGTTGATTCGATTTCGTGAGCAAGAGCCCGATACGGACCGCTGAATGCCGATTACAGAAATTGAAATGGCCATGGAGCGCTTCAAGGAGGGGGACCCCCAAGGGGCGATACCTGTCCTAGAGCAGGCGGTCAAGATGGTTCCCTCCTATGTGCTGGCGCACGTCATGCTAGCACAGGCGTACGAGGCCACTCAGCAGGAGGATCTTGCGGTCCATTCCTGGCAGCGAGCCCATAGCTTGATCCCCAATTCGCCCGTCCGGGCGGCCCCGCTCGAGGAAGCGGATCCGGACTTCGCGGCGTTCATGGATCACTTGAATAAGATCGATTCGGGCGAATTGCCGGCGGCTAGCGCCCTTCCCAATTCGGGGAACAGTCTGCCGCACGAGTATAATCCGGCCCCGCACGGCGCTTCCGACTCCCCGGTCATCGACCCCGGAAAGCGGGCCTTCTCGGTCCGCGAGATGTACGGCAAGAAGTCCAAGGCCACGCCTCCACCAGCAACGGTCGTAGTCCCCTCCTCACGAGGCTTCACCCCGCCCGAGTCGATGTTGGTCGAGGGCGGCGCTGTATTGAGTGCCGACAAACTGGTCAAGCGGTACAAGAAGCGGAGCGTGGTTAAGTCGGTGTCCCTTGATGTTCGGCAAGGGGAAATTGTGGGCCTCCTCGGGCCAAACGGCGCCGGCAAGACAACCACGTTCTACATGATCGTCGGCTTGGTTCGGCCTGATGGTGGCACCGTCAACCTTGACTTGAAGGATGTGACTGAGCTACCCATGTACGAGCGGGCCCGCCGAGGCGTTGGCTATCTGGCTCAAGAGGCCTCAATATTTACGCAGTTGTCGGTCGAGCAGAATCTCGAGGCCGTCCTGGAGTACCAGCCGCTGAATAAGGCCCAGCGCAAGCAGCGTGTCAATGAGCTCATTGACGAGTTTGGGCTTCACAGGGTGCGAAAATCCAAAGGCTATATGCTTTCGGGCGGAGAGCGGCGACGCACCGAAATCGCCCGCGCACTGGCCACACGGCCCAAGTTCTTCCTGCTCGACGAGCCGTTTGCCGGCGTGGACCCCATTGCCGTGGAAGATATCCAGGCCGTGGTCGCGGGGCTCAAGGCACGCGGTATTGGGGTGCTCATCACGGACCATAATGTCCACGAGACCTTGGCCATTGTAGACAGGGCTTACCTGCTCTACGAAGGGAAAATCCTGAAGCAAGGGACGGCCGAGGCACTTGTCGCCGACGATGAAGTTCGACGACGCTACCTGGGTGAGAATTTTACCCTGGAGCGCTACCAGCCATAAAGATCGACCTATGCCTCAAATCGGCAGCCTTTTTGAAGAGTACTCGTGGCGCGGGATGGTATTCGATGCCACGCCCGGCCTGTCCGACATCCTGAACAAGGAGTCGGTGACTGCCTACATCGGCTTCGATCCGACGGCCTCGAGCCTCCATATCGGGTCGCTCCTCCCCATCATGTGCCTGGCCCGGCTGCAGCGATTCGGACACAATCCGATTGCCATCATCGGCGGCGGCACGGGACTCATCGGTGATCCCAGCGGCAAGACCAAGGAGCGACAACTACTCAACGATGCCCAGGTGGAGGAAAATCTGGCGGGCATCCGTGCGCAGCTGGAGCCGTTCCTCGATTTCAACGCCGCCAAGAACCCGGCCCGAATCGTAAACAACCTGGACTGGTTAGGCCAGCTGGGACTCATCGAATTCCTGCGGGACACGGGGAAGCATTTCACCGTCAACTACATGATGTCCAAGGAGTCCGTGAAACGGCGCTTGGATTCAGAGGACGGCATTTCCTATACCGAGTTCACCTACATGATGCTTCAGGCCTACGACTTCCTGAAGCTCAACGAACTGCACGACTGCACCCTTCAAATGGGCGGCAGCGATCAGTGGGGAAATATTCTCGCGGGCGGTGAACTCATCCGGCGCGTGCGGGGTGGCAAGGCCCACGGTCTGGTTTTCCCCCTCGTCACCAATGCGGCGGGCACGAAGTTCGGCAAGACCGAAAGCGGCACCGTCTGGCTGGACCCGGAGAGGACGTCGCCCTACCGATTCTATCAGTTCTGGCTCAATACGGACGATCGGGACGTCATTCCCTATCTCAAGTACTTCACCTGGCTGGACCAACCCGCTGTCGAGGAGTTGGAGGTGGCCGTGGCCGAACGCCCCGGCCAGCGCGAGGCACACCGCAGGCTGGCGCGCGAAGTCACCGGCATGGTCCACGGGCCATCGGCACTCGAGGGCGCAGAGCGAGCCTCAAAGGTGCTGTTTGGCGGCGCCATGGAGGAATTGTCAGCCTCTGAGCTCCTCGACGTTTTCGAAGAAGCCCCTTCCTCGGAGTTTGAGTCCGACACCTTTTCCGGTGATGGCATCGGATTTCTGGATCTACTGGATAGGACGGGGCTGGCTGCGTCTCGTGGCGAAGCCCGCCGTCTGGTCAAGTCCGGCGGTGTCTACCTCAACAACGTGCGAGTGGCTGACGAAGGACGCTCGGTTACGCTGCAGGATTGCATCGAAGGGCGACTGTTGGTGCTGCGAAAGGGCAAGAAAAACTACCGCCTGGTACAGGTATCCTGAGCCTATGGTTGTAGTCATGAAGAGCGGGTCCGCCGAAGGCGAGATCCAGGCCGTCATCGAGCGTCTGAATCACTTCGGGTTCGATGTCCACCGTTCCAGTGGGGAGCAGCAGATTGTGCTCGGGGCCGTTGGCGTCAAGCCTGAATTCGACACCCGCCACATCTCGGTGTTGTCTGGTGTCGGGGCCGTCCATCGGGTTACAGAACCCTACAAATTCGCGAGCCGGTCTTGGCGGACCGAAGATTCTGTGGTCACCGCCGGCAAGCATTCAGTGGGTGGCCAGGGACTGGCCATCATGGCGGGACCGTGCGCCGTGGAATCCGAAGAACAGATCCATGCTTGCGCTGCCTCCGTGGCAGCGCAGGGCGCCACCTTCTTGCGGGGCGGAGCCTTCAAGCCCCGCTCATCGCCCTACAGTTTTCAGGGGATGGGCAAGGAAGGGCTAATCATGCTGCGGGAGGCGGCCGACGCGTATGGCCTGTCCGTAGTGACAGAGGTGATGGATCCGGGCCATATCGAGCTCATCGCCGAGGCTGCCGATCTGTTTCAGGTAGGCGCCCGCAACATGCAGAATTTTTCGCTGCTCAAGGAGCTGGGAAAGACGCGGACGCCCGTACTCCTGAAGCGCGGGATGTCAGCCACTATCAAGGAGTGGCTGATGAGCGCCGAGTACATCATGGCCGAGGGAAACCCGGACGTGATTCTCTGCGAGCGGGGCATACGCACATTCGAAGATTATACCCGAAACACCCTCGACCTTTCGGCGGTGCCGGTGGTGAAATCCAAGAGCCACCTGCCGATCATCGTTGATCCCTCTCACGGGACCGGCCTTCGCAACATGGTGACGCCTATGGCTCGGGCAGCGGTGGCTGCCGGGGCCGATGGGCTAATGATTGAAGTCCATCCGGATCCGGACTCGGCCGTCTCTGATGGCCCCCAATCACTCTATTTCGAACAATTTGCCACGCTGATGAAGCAGGTTCGCGCGATTGCCGCGGTAGTTGGGCGCGAAAGTTTGACGTGATCGCGCCGTTGGAACTTGCCATTAGGCAACTGTTACTGAGGGCCCCCAATTATTCGGGGAGCAGGTTTTGGTGTCTGGCCGGTCTCACCGGCGAACACCAGTTATCGGACAACGGCCCCTTTGTTTAGTTTTTCTCGCGTTGGTCGATACATAGGATTGGTCCTTCATGGGACTTAGAACCACTACGGTATAAGGAATGTGTGGAATAGTCGGCTATATCGGCGAGCGTCAAGCTGTTGACGTCCTGATCAAAGGCCTCAAAAGACTCGAGTATCGCGGCTACGATTCAGCCGGCGTTGCGGTTGTGAACGGGCAGTTGTCCGTGCACAAGAAAAACGGCAAGGTTGGCGAGTTGGACAAGCTCCTGAAGACCACTAAGGTGGTTGGTACCCTGGGCATTGGCCACACGCGGTGGGCCACCCACGGGGCACCCAGTGACACCAACGCCCATCCCCATCTGGCCAGTGACGGCAGTTTTGCCCTCGTCCACAACGGGATCATCGAGAACTACAACGCGATCCGGGAACGGCTCACGCGAAGCGGTTTCGAGTTTCATAGTCAGACGGATACCGAGGTCCTAACCAAGCTCATTGAGGATGTCCGAAATACGACAGGACTTCCGCTGGCAGAGGCAGTCCGTCAGGCATTGACCCAAGTGGTCGGCACCTACGGGATTGCCATCGTCGCGCAAGGAGAGGACGATCTACTGATTGCCGCCCGAAAGGGGAGTCCGCTTATTCTCGGCGTCGGTGACGGCGAGTACTTCCTGGGTTCTGATGCTGCGCCCCTGATTGAGTACACCCGGCAGGTGGTCTATCTGAACGACGGCGAAATGGTGGTGGTCAGCCGCGGCAACTTCGAAGTCAGTACGATTGACGAGGAGGACATTCACAAGAGGATCCACGAACTCGAATGGGATCTGGAGCAGATCGAGAAGGGGGGGTATACCCACTTCATGATCAAGGAGATCTTCGAACAGCCTAAGTCGCTTGCGAACTGCATGCGCGGCCGGGTTCGCGCCGAGGAGAACACAATCACGTTGGGCGGCCTGGCCGACCACATGGAGAGCCTTTCTCAGGCCGACAGGATTATCATTTGTGCCTGTGGCACCTCGTGGCACGCCGCGCTTGTGGGCGAATACGTCATCGAGTCTCTGGCGAGGATCCCGGTAGAAGTGGAGTACGCGAGCGAGTTTCGTTATCGCAACCCGATTCTACGGAAGGGCGATGCCGTTCTTGTGATCTCCCAGTCGGGCGAAACGGCCGACACGCTTGCCGCTGTCCGCCAGGCTCAGGGCCAGGATATTCCGGTCTACGGAATCGTTAATACAGTAGGCTCAACAATTGCGCGGGAGACCGATGCGGGTGTGTACCTGCATGCGGGCCCGGAAATCGGCGTAGCCTCGACAAAGGCGTTCACAGCTCAGGTCACAGTCCTGACGATGATCGCAACCAAGATTGCCCAGAACCGCGGCCTTCCAGAAGAGCAGTCTCGGGCCATTCTCGATGGCCTGGAAGAACTGCCTAGTAAGGTGCAGTCCGTTCTCGACATGAATGGCCAGATTCGCGCCATCGCCAGCGTCTTTCGCTATGCACAGAATTTTCTCTACCTCGGCCGGGGCTACAATTTCCCAGTTGCGCTGGAAGGAGCGCTTAAACTCAAGGAGATCTCCTACATCCACGCCGAAGGCTACCCGGCTGCAGAGATGAAGCACGGGCCAATCGCCTTGATTGACCAGTTCATGCCGGTGGTTTTCCTGGCCATGAAGGACTCTACCTACGAGAAGGTGATTTCCAACATCGAGGAGGTGGTGGCTCGTAAGGGCTGCGTGATCGCGATCACCGATGAGGGCAACGGAGAACTGGACAGGTTGTGCGAGCACGTGATCCGAGTGCCGAAGACCATCGAGGAGTTGTCACCCATCCTGACTTCGATACCGCTGCAGTTGCTGGCGTACCACATTGCGGTCATGCGGGGCTGTGATGTGGATCAGCCCAGAAATCTGGCCAAGAGCGTGACGGTCGAGTAGTCGAGGCTCCGGAGGCACGGCTGGTGGCCGGGCCGTTTGGCGCAGCGCTTCTTACTTCATCGAAGCGACGCGCGGCTTCAGCAGGCTGATTGGCCCCGTGCTAGCGTTCGCGATCATCTCTAGGTCAAAGATCTCGTAGAGCTGCGGCGAGACGTTGTAGTCTCGCGAGCGGTCGAACACCAAATACGGCGTCTTGTCGTGGATCCACCAGTAGTTGGCCTCCCCAGCGTAGGCATTCTGGACGGCCATAGAGAGGACCTGTTGATCGCTCATGCCGGGCGTCCGGAAGTTCTCGACTTCGATGGCTACATGGCGGGTGGCCACCCCATCTAGGACGTAGTAGACCGACATGCACGTCATGAGCCAGATCATGACTGCCCGAGAGGCGGAAGAGCTCTTGATGTGGTATCTGGTTGAAGCCAGCATAGTGTAGTATCCGTTCCTTAGGTTCAGTCTTGGGTTTACAGAAAGCGTGCCATTGCCGGTGAACCCCTCTCAACGGCCTAAATCGTCGCTTCGACCCGTCTTCCATCTCTGGTTTGAGTCTCATTCCGCGAATAGGAGGGTCTCAGGGGACCGGATCGAGACGGCCGTTCTGAATCATTCGGGGACCGCCCGGCGTTTGCGAGCGCATGATTGCTGACGACGTAATAGAAGGGATTCTCGCTCGGAACACCGAGGTGACTGGGCTCATGTCGCAGCCCGAGATTGCCACGGATCCCACGCAGATGGCCGACCTCGGGCGTGAGCACATGACGCTTCGCTCTCTGGTCGAATCCATCACCGCATACCGCGAGCTGATTGCCGAGCGGGATGACCTGAAGTCTATGGTGGAGGGGGAGGAGGATCCCGAGATCATCGAGATGGCCACCCTTGAGTTGGGCGAGATCGAAGATCGGCTCCCGCAGATCGAAGAAGAGCTCCAGTTCAAGTTGCTGCCGCGGGATCCGGCCGACAGCAAGAATGTCAT
>JBLFXH010000060.1:0-15045 GCA_047611125.1 Rhodothermales bacterium | reverse complement strand
CCTGATCCAGGCCACGGTAGAGACCGTCCGGCACATCGTAGTACGACTCATCGCTGGAAATGAGCTGGTACGTCACGCCCGTGATCAGGCCAGGAAGGGAGGCTGCTGGGCGGGTGAACAGCGCCAGACCCAGGATTGGCTCGGGGCGGCGATAGGTTGACTGGTAGGGGTAGTAGCCGGGCTGGTAAGACGAGTAGTCGGATTCTTGGCTAGCTCTCTGGTCCAGCGCGTACACCTCTTGGCCTCGGTAATAGTTGTCTTGCTCGACTTCCTGGCGGGCGCTGCGGAAGTCCACGTACAGCCAGGTACGGCGCGCACTGTCTGCCTTGGCCAGCGAAGGAGAGAGCTGCAGGTCTAGCAGGGGATCGATGAGCACTCCGGCTGTGGCCGGGCCGAATCCCTCGAGACCGTACGGGTTGAGGTAGGTGGAGCGGAAGAAGAAGTCCGCGCTTTCGAAGTCCTTCTGCAGGACAGATTGGTTCAGGTACTGAGCGCTCACCGGCAGTGCGGTAGCGGCCAAGGCTAGGCCGATGAGGGCCGCCAGAAAAGAAGGTTTGCGCATGTCAGTTGGCTCCAACGATAAGGCCAGCTACGTAGCGGCCGGTGGGAATGGGAGTCTCAGCATCCTGGGGATAGGGCGAGACATCAATGACCTGGAGGGTCAGACCGGCAATGCTCGCGCTCGCCGAATCGCCCTCATTTTTGGCTCCGTGTGTGAGGACCACTTCGAACTGATCTCCGTCCCGCTCAATTCCAATGACGAGTTGCACGCGCCCAGCCCAGATGCATTGAACGCTCAAGGCACAGCGGCTGTCTTCATTAATGCGAAGCAGTGAGACACGGTGACCGCCGGGCAGCGAGACCTCTGACCCCACCTCAAGACGGATCACATCGTCCACGGCGGTCAGCGAGAGACTCGAGACCGAGTAGGATATTTCGTCATCCACGGCATTCTCGATCCAGTCGATGGACACGCTGGTGGGATAGCCGAGTTGCGGATGGTAGTCCACCTCCAGGGAGTGAGCGTCGGCGTCGGCTTCTTCCACAAGATCGAAGAGGCCCTCGACCGTCGGGATGTACTGCCACCAGTCATTTCCTCCCTGCCACTGGCCCTCGGTTTGCTGGATGGCAGCGACAGAATCACCGCGCACGTAGACGGTCATTTCTCCCCCTCCAATGCAGAAGCAGCCCCGGAAGAGGCTCATATCATAGTCCGAAGTGCGTACCTGATTCCAAACCCTGCGCGCGTCTTCCAGACCCTCCGGTTCTTGAATGGACCCAGGACCGGTAAGCGCGCAGCCTGCGAAGAGGGTAGCGGCGAGCAAGAGAAGCAAACTGGAGCTTGAAATGCGATTGTTCATTGTTGAGTTGACTCGATCTGGAATCCGTTGAGAATGGGTCGGTACCGGAGGTCCAATGCAAAGCAGATGGCATCCAGTATTTCCTCCAGGCCCATGGCCCGGGGAGTGACAAAGGTGGTGGGTCGAGCAGCCAGCTCTGCGGATGTGCTCAGCTCGACGTTGAACCGATGCTCGAGCGCATCGAGAGCATCTGACAGGGGAAGGTCAATGAGAGCGATGCCACCTGCGCGCCACGAAACTGCATCCGCAATGCGGCGGTCTGGCGCCATGGCGAGGCCGTCCTTGTTTGCCACGGCTGACTGACCGGGTGTCAGGGCTAGCGCTGCTCCGCCAGGCTTCTGGAGCGTGACACCGCCTTCCTCGAGCGCGACCCAGGTCTCGGGTTGTACGGCTTCCGGCCAGCTCCGAACGTTGAACCGCGTCCCGGTCACCACGACTGTAGCGTTGAAGGTGGCTACTTCGAAGGGCTTTCCGTTGGAGGAGACGACAAAAAATGCTTGGCCCTCCAAGTTGACCTGGCGCACGCGGCCAAACGGCTTCCAGGAGAGGAGACTGCCACCGGATAGGTTGACCTCCGTACCGTCGGGGAGCGAGACCAACTGGGTGGTGCCGGGATCGGTCTGCACGGTCCGCGTGCGGAAGCGATCACCGACGCTCAGCAGCAGAAGGACTGCGGCGAGCGCGAGGGCGGGGCGGAGGATGCGACCCAGCGCCGGACGACCCAGCGCCGGACGACCCAGCGCGGAACGCTGAGCCTCGGCGCCATCCAGCGCCAGCTTCACCGTCCGCTCCGCGAAGTGAGGACCGAAGCTATCGGCCGCCGAAGCCTGTGCAGCCTCAAGGATCCGCGGATCCAGGTCGTTGAGAGGTTGCTCAGCCATCGGCCATCACCCCCTGGAGTTGCTTGCGGAGTTGGACCTGAGCCCGAGACAGCCGTGACATCACCGTCCCCTCGGGAATCCCGAGAGCCTTGGCGGCGGCCGAAGTGGAGAGCCCGCGCACCAACCGAAGCACCACCACCGCCCGGTAGTCAGGCTTGAGCCGCCGGATGGCCCGTGCCACGGAGTCCGAGAGATCCCTCTGCTCAGCCCGCTCAGCCGGATTCGGGTCCCGCGATTCGTGGACATCCACCGGCGGACCGGCAAACCATCGCCTCATCCGCTGGCGCCGCTTGATGGCGTTCAGGCTGAGGTTGATGGCTGATCTGGTGAGGTAGGTGGACACGCTGGCATGGCCGCGAAATGAGTGGACGTTTCGAAAGAACCGGATGAAGACCTCCTGACCGATGTCTTCTGCTTCGGGGCCACGGCCGATCATTCCGATCACCGTCGCGGCCACCACATCCTCGTGGCGCCTTACAAAAGCCCGCCACGCATCAGGGTCACCGCTTCGCACCCCATCCAGATCATCTCTGGACACATCTGACATCCGAGGTTCTTCAGCCATGTTCGTGGGGTTAGACAACCGGTCCGGAGGGTTCATTCCTCCGGATGCGAAAAAACTCAGGGCGGCTTGCGCTTCGCGCCTCCAGAGTCAGAGGATCACCAGATCAGGGTCCGAAATTTCGACCGAGCCTCCCGGGCCGATTGCGTCCAGGCGCACCTCCGTTCGGCTGCCCCGCGCTGAAGGGTCGGCCGCCTGCCGAACGCGGATATAGTTGTCCGTAAAGCCGCCCATCCAATCATCGCCGGATTTCTCCCAAAGGACAGGCCTAACCGTCCCCAGATGCTGCTCGTAGAATGCGTTCTTCTTTCGTGCGGAGAGCAATCTCAACGCACGATTGCGGTGAGACCGCACGGAGCGCTCGACCATCTGGCCAGCCAGGCCGTCCACGGCCACCGTGTCTGGCCGCTCCGAGTAGGTGAAGACGTGGAGATAGGAGACCTCCAGACCTTCCAGGAAATCAACCGTGTTCTGGAAATGACGATCGGTCTCGCCGGGAAAGCCAACGATGACATCCACGCCAATGCAGGCGTGGGGAATAAATTCCCGGACGCGCGCTACCCGGTCCACATAAACGTCCCGGCGATACCGCCGGCGCATGGCCCCCAAGATTTCGTCATCGCCGCTCTGCAGGGGGAGATGGAAGTGGGGCTGGAACGCGCGGGAGCCCGCCGTGAACGCGATGATGTCGTCAGTGAGCAGGTTGGGTTCAATAGAAGAAATCCGGTAGCGCTCCACCGTTTCTATCTCATCCAGGGCCCGAAACAGCGTGAGGAGATCCTCTCCCGTGTCCTGTCCAAACAGGCCGATGTTCACGCCGCTCAGGACAATCTCGGCGAAGCCCTCTTCGCCAATGGCCCTGGCCTGCGCTACCGCACCTTCTATAGTGTGACTCCGACTGGGACCGCGCGCAGCGGGAATGGTGCAGAACGAGCAGGAATAGTCACAGCCGTCCTGCACTTTGAGGAACGCCCGAGTCCGCTCTCCGGCGGCGTGAGAGGGGCCAAAATCGGTGGCCTCGTCCAAGCAGGATACGTGGACTTGGGTCTGCTCCGATTTGGTGAACTCATCCACGAAGGAGAACACCTGGTTCTTCTCGGCGGTGCCCAGGACCAGATCCACACCCTCGATTTTCGCGATCTCATCGGGCCTGAGTTGAGCGTAGCACCCGGTGACAATCACAAACGTCTCTGGGTTGGCCCGCAGCGCCCGGCGAATGGCCTGACGACACTTCCGCTCGGCCTCCTCAGTCACGGTGCACGTGTTGATGACCGCCACCTCAGCCTCATCGCCAAAAGAGACCGTCTCAAACCCGCGCTCGGCGAAGGCACGGCCAATGCTGCCGGTGTCGGCAAAGTTGAGCTTGCAGCCCAGGGTATGTAGTGAGACGCGCATGAGGTGAACTTGGAGGCACGACTGCAACGAAACAGGTAGATTCCTGTTCACCGGATTGGTCCGTCAACTCCACTCTATCCAGCCCGCATGTTCGCTCGCGAGGGATACGCACTCATCGCCGCCTCCGCTGTTATCGGCGGCGCACTCGTCCTCGCCGGCTTGCAGGTGGGGATGGTCGCCCATTTTGCCCTCACAACGCTGGGTGTGCTGGTCTTTGGATTCACCCTCTGGTTCTTCCGGGATCCCAAGCGCACACCGCCTCCCAAGGCGGAAGGACTCCTGTTGGCACCGGCGGATGGGAAAGTGGTGGAGATCGTGGAAGAGCACGACCCGCTCTACCTCAAGGGACCGGCTAAACGAATCTCGATCTTCCTTTCGCCGCTCAATGTGCACGTAAACAGGTCCCCGGCCGATGGTGTGATCGAGTTTGACCAGTACGTGCCGGGCGAGTACTTGGTGGCCTGGCACCCCAAGGCCAGCGAGAAAAACGAGCGGTCACAGCTTGGACTGATGCATCCCAGTGGGACTCCAGTTCTCTTCAAGCAAATTGCGGGCGCAGTGGCTCGCCGAATTGTCTACCACGTGACCGTGGGGGACGCGCTGAAGGCGGGAGAGCGGTTTGGGATAGTAAAATTCGGATCTCGGATGGACATCCTCGTCCCCCCGCATATCCCGATCTTCGTCCAGGTGGGGGACCGGGTGGTTGGTGGTGAGACCATCATGGGTCACCTGATTTCTGACGGCGCGGAGGGCTAGCCGAGTGCCTGGAAAAAAACACAGTCGTATCCGCCGGCGCCTGAAGGGCCACGGAGAACGGGCGGGCCTGCGGGTCCGGGGCCGGATTCCCCCAGCCACCGTGCCATCGTTCTTCACGCTGATGAACCTGTTTAGCGGGTTCTTGGCGCTGATTCAGGCGGCAGAAGGCCGATTTGAGAATGCAGCGTGGCTGATTGTTCTGGCGGCATTCTTCGACCTGCTGGACGGCATGATGGCGCGCCTAACCAACGGGAGTAGCCTGTTCGGCGTCGAGCTCGATTCGCTGTCGGACATCGTCTCGTTTGGTGTGGCCCCGTCCTTCATCGTGTACCTCTACGCGCTGCAAGACTTCGGCACGGTTGGACTAGTGGTCTCGGCACTGCCGGCCATCTGCGGCGCGGTCAGACTGGCTCGCTTCAACGTCAACTTTGTGGGCGTCGATAAAAAGGACTTTGAGGGCCTTCCCGTTCCGGGCCAAGCCATGATTATCGTGGCCTTGATCCTGAATGCCGAGTGGTTGAACGGGCTCCCCGGCATCGACACCACCCAGATTGGATTCCTGGCTCCGGTGATCATCTTCCTGTGCGTTTTGATGCTGTCGCCGATCACCTTTGAGGCCCCGCCAAGGCCAACCAAGGAATTCCTCAGGCGAGAGCCCAGGCGCGCGCTCAGGTATGTAGCTGCCATGGTGGTGATGTTGATCGTGCCACGGCAGGGCGTCCTGCTGATTCTGTTGATCTACGTGGCCATGTCCATATGGAAGACTGTCGTGGATGCGCGCAGAGGCATCGACGAAACAGAGAGCAAAGAAGACGCGAAGGGCCCCTCAATCGGGGACGAAATCGCCCCTGAGTGAGTATATTTCCGGCCTTAAGCACCCGTATGACCGAATGCTCTACTACGCCGCAATAGAAATCACCCTGCGCACCTCCATCCTGGATCCGCAGGGCAAAGCCACGTCTCGCGCGCTGGACCAACTCGGATTCCAAGGAATCGACGACGTGCGCATTGGCAAGTTCGTAGAGTTGCGCCTAGAGGCAGACAGCGCAGAAGCGGCAGAAGACATGGCGCGCTCTGCCTGTCAGAAGCTGCTTGCCAATGAGGTCATGGAGGACTTCAGCATCCGGGTCACCGAGGCGGCGGCGGCATGATGAGGCCTGAAGAACAGATTGACGTTCTTGTTGACGTCGCGGTAGAGGAGGGTGTGGCCGTTGGCGCGCCCTGGCACGTGATCCTCTTTAACGACGAGATCCACGCGTTCGACGAAGTGGTCCTTCAGGTCATGAAGGCCACGAACTGCACGATGCGTAAGGCAGCTGAAGTAACGCTCGAGGCTCACCACAGCGGTCAGGCGGGCGCCCATTCAGGTGACATCGGCGACTGCGTACGTGTGCAGGCGGTGCTTAGCGAAATCGGACTCCAGACGGAGTTGCGGGGCTAGGCGGCGCTAAGCGGATCTACAGGGACGCGAACCCGCTGCCACTGGTTTGGGGATCCACTCCTAGAGCGCGCAGCGCATCGTAGGTGTAGCCCTCTCCGTATAGCGAGTGGTCACGCTTGAAGTATTCCAAGCCGGCCTGGGTGGAGGGTCCTGCGATCCCATCGACCGCACCAATGTCGTAGCCCTTTTCAATTAGGGCTTCCTGGATTTTCATCACGAGGCGGTTGTCCACGTCGCGTTCGCAAACCGAAGGCAGCCAGGCAAACCCGTCGGCGTTGTCGTCGAAGGCGGCCACGCTAACGTACTGCGCCGGAATGATGACGTCGGTCCCGACAACCTGACGTTCGGGGCGTTTCAGAACCTGAATCGCCTCCGCGGGGCCAGGAATGTGAGGAGTCTTGACGTAGCAGGCTCCAGCGGGGGAGGAGTCCACCAGGGTCTCTTCTTCGGGCGCTGAGGTCTGGGGACGGTCTGCTTGGGCGATAGGTGCGCCCCATCCACCAGCGGCCGTACCGGCTGTGTTAGTCTTAGCGCCGTCGTTCCACGAGGCCACGAAGCCTGTGGACGTGCATCCGGAAAGGAGGAAGATGAATCCTACCAGAGCTAGCAGAGGGGTGCGCGTGCTGAGGGTCATGGTATGAAAGCGGAAAAGCGTGGTTGCCAGCGGAAAAATATTCAGTCTATATGGCCTGTGGTAAGGCACACCGGACATAGTTCAAACACCGTTCCCGACTTTCCGCCGAGGGGAAAAACGCTGAATGCAGGCGAAAATGAGGTGATTCAAGGCCAGCGTGGAGGGGGATTCCGGTCTGCAGGCCTCTCGGCACGAATCTGGCAACCGGGATGAGTGAACGCACAAGACACAATCCCTCCAGTCATGTCCCGCATATTTACAGTTCTCGCCTTCATCGCCATTCTCGTTGCTCCGGTAACGGCCCAAGAAGTCGAAGTCGGCTACGCCAGTTGGTACAACAAGGGCTTCCACGGACTCACAACGGCCAGTGGCGAAGCTTATGATCACGAGGCCATGACGGCCGCCCATCCCACACTACCCTTCGGCAGCATGATCCGGATTACCCGGACCGATGACGGCCGCAGTATTCAGGTCCGCGTCAACGACCGGATGGAGTCCGGCCCAGGACACGTTATTGACCTGTCCGGCGGCGCCGCACGCCAGTTGGGACTGATGGATACCGGCGTTGCCCGTGTGCGCATCGGCGAAGGTGCCGCTATAGTCACGACTCCGGCTACCACCACGTCACCGGTTGTACCGGCCTCGACTGGATACGTCTCATCTACGGCGTCCTACACCCTTCAGCTCGGCGTCTTCTCTATACGCGCCTCCGCGCAGCAGTTGGCTGCCGATCACGATGGCGCCTGGATTCAGACCATGACCGATGTCGCCGGGAAAAGCATCTACCGTGTCTACTTCAAGAGCTTCGAAGGGGAGTCAACCGCACGCACCGCACAGCGCAGCCTGAGCGACCGCGGCTTGGACAGTTTTCTCCGCCATCTGCAATAAAGTCTGGTGGGACACTTAAGGGATCTGTTTTCAGGCTGATCCTACCAAGTGAAACCCCTCAATACCGTGCGACACTTCCTGTTCATCACGTCCCTAGCCCTGGCCTCCTTCGGAGGTCACACCGCAGTCTCCGCACCCCTTGCGGAATCTGTCGGGCAGGGTGAGTTCACCCTCCAGGTGGCTACGTACAACTCGAAGGCTGCCGCGGCTGACATGACGGCAAAGATTCCAAATGCTTGGGTGCAGGAGATATCCACCCAGGGCAAGCGGATGTACCGGGTGAACTACAAGCGTTTTAGTGATCGAAACGAGGCCCTGCGTGCACAGTGGGATCTGGAAGACCTTGGGTACAAGAGCCTGGTACAAAGGCTCTATACATAGAAAAAGGGGTTTCTCCCTTTGCAAAGGACACTCCGCGACGGCGGGGTGTCCTTTTTTATTTCCGGTAGTTTCGACGCGAGCTTAATTCTCAGACGGCCGCGGCCGATACAGTATTCAGATCGTGCCCGGTACGCTGCATAATGGCAGCAGGGCCCGCGTACGCGTCTTAGGACGTGGCACACAGTTTAGACACCACATCTGCGCGGGCGTGGTGGCAGGGGATTGCCGATAGGCGATCCGGAATCCCAACCTGTCACCCCAACCATGTCCCGCTCCGATTCTCGCAACCGCTTCGCCCAGTCCATCTCGGCGATATTTGACGGAAGCGCCGCACTCTCTCTGGTTTCTTCCGCAATAGCGGCAAAGCCAGGCCTGCAGCTGATGTTTATCAAACCCGGAAGGGTGGGATCTGCGTCAGCGGAAGGATGTGAGCATGCGATCTCGATCGAGCGTTCAAAGACGGGTGACACGTTGAGATTCCGGGTCGATTTTCAACGGCCCAGCACCGAGTAGTCGGGTACGCCGGGTCATCAGGCGAAGGTTGGGGGATCGACGCCTGAGAACCACCAAAATCGGCAATCCCGCTGTCGCTCTATCGAGTTGTGGCAACGATAGAAACGGCGCGACTCCTGGGGTGGGGTCGCGCCGTTTTACTTTAAGGCAGGAAGATGTAGTTGAGCTTCAGCAGGAAGGCGTTTGCTGGGAAGAGATCAAACGTATCGGTCAGCTGAGAGAAGCTGTTCACGTCGTATGGGGAGGTGGACAGGCCGTCAAGCGGATCTAGTCTGAGGCTCTCACCGCGGGACTGGCTCCAGACCAGAAAGAGCGAGGACCCGGGTCGATACTCCCAGCGCAGAACCACGTTGGTCTGAAAGCGGGAGAGGGAGAAGTCGTGGCCCTTCGGATGGCCGTCAATGCCTGAGAGCGTGTCGCGGTCGGACTGGACGCTGAAGCTGTCGTACTGTCCACGTGCCCCGAAGAGCTGTCCGTAGAGCTGGAGGCTGAGCTTAGGCGTGAACGTCAGGTTGCTCCGGAGGGTGATGTCCATGGAACGCGTGTCGCGCTCGCCGAAGACGGAGTAGCGGGCTGCCTGACCGTCGGCCAGGTTCAGGACGCCGAGTCCACCGGGATTCGCCACACCGGTCCAATCGTCATCGCCCAGATCTTCCGGGGCTGCGGCGGTGATTCCGATCTCGTAGGCAGATCCCATGCGGCGAAAGGACTCATTCGCGACCCACGCCGTCCGTCCGTTCGATTTGGCAATGCCGAGTTTGGCCGCCAGGTCTATCCGGGAACTGGCATTCCATGACCCTTCCAGCTCGCTGCGGACATCCAGCCCACCGTCTGCGTCCGACTCCAGGTTGATGGAGGGGCCAATATTCCACGCCCGCCGCGAGTCTGTCTTGAAGCTGGCTCTGAGGGAGTGCGTTAGCGGCCGAGCATAGGGAAGCATCCCTCGAGTCTCGTAAAGATCGTAGCCCCCAAACATGTTCTCAGCCTCGTACCGGAAGTCTAGGCTCTGGAACCCGCGGGTGACAAAGTTGCCACCCAGGTTTACGCCGAAGCCCTGGTTGACGCGCTCCGCCCAAGACCAGCTCTGCCAGAAGAATCCGCGCAGGCTGCCTCGAATGAATCCGGGGAACGGCTGGCCGTCGTTGATCTGATAGCTAGTGCTCGTAGCCCATCGCATGAAGTCATTCCGGCGAAGACGCCCCAAGTCATTGGGGTTGAAGTCGGCCGAGAAGAAGCGAAAGCTGTTGCCCCAGGTGATGTTGCCCGAGATGCGGTCAAAGCCGAGCGATCCCGCCAGGCCGCGCTGGTCACCTTCGAGTCCCGCGCCGCTGCGATCCGTCATCGAGACGAACCCGTCCAATTGGTAGCGATTGCCACCCATTCTCATGTCCCAATCGACTCCCGTACTGTAGGCGCGGATGCCACTTTCGCTACGCTCGGTTGCGGTGAGGATTCCTCCGACCGAAGAGAAACGCCCGATCTCCTGGCGGCCGCGAACCAAGGCGTAAAGGTTGGTGGGATCGAACTCCGCTCCCGTGGACGCGCCCAGCACGCCAAAGGAGAGGCCGCCGTCGGTGCGCCCCGTGATCTTGGTGGCGCCAATAATGGGACTACTGGCTCCGATTCGACGCGTGTAGAGAAGACTCCCATCGTAGTCCGTCCGAAAATTCAGAATCTGGGCGCCTTCCACAAAGAAGGGCCGCTTCTCATCAAAGAAGGTCTCGAACGCCGTCAGGTTGAGCTGCGCGGGGTCAGCGTCCACCTGTCCAAAGTCTGGATTGATGGTGGCGTCCAGCGTAATGTTGGACGTGAGGCCCACCTTGAAGTCAGCGCCGAGGTCGATGTCATTGCTCGTGTCACGATGGCCGGCCTCGTCGCCCTCGAACGTGTCCAAACGCGTAACCGTGTAGGGAAGGATCTGAATATTGCGCGCCGGCGAGACGTTGGCGATGCCCTGAAGGCGGCCGAATTGGGCCACATAACCACTGCGGCGCTCGGTGCGCGGGACCATCGCCCATTCAAGAACCTCACTGGTCCGGGGGATTTCGCGGCGAAAGTTGATGCCCCAGGTATCCGCTCCAGAGACAAAGCGAAGCATGGTCAGCGGGATACGCATTTCAACGGTCCAGCCCAACTCGTCACGATGCACGGCGGAAAGCCAGACCGCATCCCAACTCTCGTCAGTTTGGTGTGTGGTGATGCCGTCCATCTGGACGCCTGCCGCGTTTACGCCGAACGTGTAGGCGGTCTTGCGGTCGAAGTAGGAATCGATGGATGCGAAGATCCAGTCGGCCTGATTTACATCGTCGCGCCGACCGAGGGTAGCCGAGATCTGGTCCGGGCTCGTGTCGAACATCCGGGCACCGATGTACACCGCATCGGCGGTGTAGAGCACGCGTACCTCGGTGGCCTGACTCGGGGCTTCGCCCTCATTCGGTTCGAACTGAACGAAGTCTCTGGCCGCAGTGGCCTGCAGCCAATCGTCCTCATCCAGAAGGCCGTCAACCCGGATGCTGCTGGACACCAGGTGAGCCGGGATGATGCGGTCTGCATTCAGATCCGGATCTTCGGCCAGAGCCGGGTACACCAACAGGATGGTGAGAACGGCAAGTAGGAGGCGCATGTACCAAAAAGGCCGAGGTGACCTTTGTATAATTGGGGCAGGGGAAGGATTGACCACCGATTGTGGCACGTAGCCGCTAGTCGCAAACAGCATTCCGCAAGACGTGCCGATTGCCCCTTCGGATGCGCTTGCAGCATCAATTAGGGATGAAGGACGAATACCTGGAACCGGCAACCGAAGTATCGGCCGAGATCAAAGTGAAAGGATCCCGGTTCATCGCCCGAATTGTGCCCGTTCTGTCACAGGATGCGGCCAAGGACGTGATCCGCGCCGTGTCCAAGGAGCACTACGACGCCACCCACAATTGCACGGCCTATCGAGTGGGTGTAGGAGAGCCCGAATCGCGGTTCAATGACGATGGCGAACCGAACGGCACGGCGGGTATGCCAATCCTCCGGCAACTGGAGGGGGCGGACCTGACGAACGTGGTCGCGGTGGTCACTCGGTACTACGGCGGGACTAAGCTGGGTACGGGGGGACTCGCGCGGGCCTATGGCGATGCGGCGGCGGAGGCGCTGGCTTCGCTCCAGGTCAGGAAGCGGATTGTCAGGACGGCGGTGCGCGTCCGGTTCGACTATGCCGACACCTCGCCGGCCATGCACACCATTGGGCAGTTCGACATCAAGGTGAAGGATTCCACGTACGGCAATAGGACGGAGTTGCAGCTTGGGGTGCGCCAGTCCGAGGCCGATCGATTTTCGGCCGCCTTCGTGGAGGCGCTGTCCGGGCGGGGAGAGGTTCTGGCCGCGGGCGCCTAGCGGCGGCTGGCCCCTTCCTCACGAGCGAGCACGGCCAGCCCGTCCACGCGGTTGTTCAGGTCATCGTCCGCGTGCCCCTTCACTTTCACCCACTCCACATTGTGGCGCTCAACCTGGGCGATGAGTTCTTCCCACAGGTCCCGGTTCTTGACTGGCTTCTTGCCCGCCGTTTTCCAGCCGCGCTTAATCCAGTTGGGAATCCAGCCTTCCAGGAAGGCATTGATTACGTAGCTGGAATCCGAGTGAACCAGCACGTGACAGCGCTCCTTGAGGACCCGCAAGCCTTCGACTACCGCCGCCATCTCCATGCGGTTGTTGGTGGTCTCCGGCACATATCCTGTGAGAACCCGCTCATGCTGGCCGAAAATTAGGAGACAGGCCCAGCCGCCCGGGCCGGGATTGCCGGAGCAGGCTCCGTCGGTATAGAGGATGACTTTCTTCAAGGATGCGGCACGTTCTACGTTGGTGGCCGTTACAGGCGGGGTGGCTGGCCGCTCTAGATACAAAGCCGGGCAGCCAAGCGCGAAGCTCCGGACAGGTTCCACAAGCCCTTCACTCCAGCGGTCTCCATGAAGTTTGTCGATTACGTAACCATTACCGTTCGAAGCGGAAAAGGCGGGCAAGGGGCGATGTCCTTTCGTCGGGAGAAATACATCCCTCTAGGCGGCCCAGATGGAGGCGACGGTGGAGTTGGTGGCTCAGTGATTCTGCGGGGTGACGACAACCTGTATACGCTGCTGGACCTCCGGTACAATCGCCATCACTTTGCAGAGCACGGGAGCCAGGGTGGAGGCTCACTGAAGAGCGGCAAGAAGGGGGAGGACATCATCCTGCGTGTGCCTCTGGGTACCGTAGTGCTGGATTCTGATACCGAAGTTTACATCGGGGAGGTCACCAACAACGGTGATGAGCTGGTGCTGGCCCAGGGCGGTAGGGGAGGCAAAGGAAACACGTTTTTCAAGTCAGCCACCAATCAGGCTCCCCGTCACTCCCAGCCAGGTGAGCCCGGCGAGGAATGCAATGTCTCTCTTGAGCTCAAGCTCATGGCGGACGTGGGCCTGGTGGGTTTGCCGAATGCAGGGAAGAGCACGCTCGTGGCGTCCCTTTCTGCGGCCCGGCCCAAGGTGGCGGACTACCCGTTTACTACGCTCGTGCCAAGCCTGGGCGTGGTCCGAGTGGGGGAGTACAAATCGTTCGTGATCGCTGACATTCCGGGCATCATCGAAGGCGCACACGAGGGAAAGGGCTTGGGCATCCAGTTCCTAAAGCACATTGAGCGCAATGCCATGCTCCTGTTCGTCATCCCGATAGATGCCGACGATCCCGGCGAAGTCTACCGGGTGCTGCTCCAGGAGCTGGAATCGTTCAACAAGATCCTGCTGAAGAAGCCTCGCATGATCGGGCTCTCAAAGACGGATCTCCTGCCGCCAGAGGACCTCGAAGAGTATCTGGCTGACATTCGAAAGACACTGCCCGCTGACATTGATGTGGTGAACTTCTCGGCCGTGGCCCGGAAGAATCTGGATGCGACTACCCACGCGCTCTGGAGCCGCGTTGAACGCGCGCGCAACCCGGTCTGACCCGTGAATCCGGTAGTGACTGACTGGACGGACTGCCCTCCGGAGCAGTACGTCGGCGCTGCGTTGGCGGCCGACCGTGAGGCATGCCTGCGGCTTGCGCTGACGCCAGGATTTGGGCCCAAGGCTTTTCGTGCGGCCATGGAGGCGTTTGGCGGTCCGGATGGCAGTGCTCGTCTTTTGCTGGACGTGCCCTTGACTAGGCTGAAGCGCTTACGGGCGCAGCTGCAGGCAGGCGGAGAGGACGCGCCGGTAGACAAATTGGTAGGCCACTCGGACGTTGATCTCAGTCCGCTCGAAGGGTGGCCGTACCTGGCGTACTGCGATCCCGATTACCCGCCGCGGCTCCGTTCTCTGGCGGACCCGCCACTGGTTCTGTGGTATCGTGGGAGACTGCCGCGCGTGGTGCTTCCTCCGGTAGCCATCGTCGGCAGCAGGCGCTCGACTCTTTACGGGAGGAAGGTGGCCGCTGACATGGCGCGCGATTTCTCTCGGGCCGGGCTCGAGGTGGTCAGCGGGATGGCCATCGGGATTGACGGCGCCGCCCATCGCGGGGCGCTGGAAGGCGGTAGTGGGACAACCGCGGTGCTGGCACACGGCATCGACGGATGTTTTCCGGCTGTCCACCGTGACCTATCGCGGCAAATCGAAGCCAACGGCACGCTGTTAACCGAGTATCCGCCTGGGACTCCGGCCTTCAAGGGGCACTTCGTTCAGCGGAATCGGATTATTGCGGGGATGAGTGCGGTTGTGATTGTGGCCGAGTCGCGTTCGCGGGGAGGGGCTATCCATACTGCGCGGTTTGCGGCGGAGGGTGGCACGGCGGTGTTTGCCGTGCCTGGGGATATCTCGAAGGCTTCGGCGGCGGGGTCTAATGCGCTGCTGAATGACGGGGCGAGCCTCTTGGTGCGGGCGGCGGATCTGATTCCGCAGTTGAACCCGGGCTACCGGGAGGATGCCGGCGTGGCGGTCAGCCGGGCGTCGAATTCAGAGCGCAGGCTTCTGGCGTTCCTCGCGGATGGACCGCAAAGTGTTAACGCCCTCTGTGCCGCGTCTGGGCTTCCGGTTGCTACGCTTTTGACGGAACTGCTGGACCTGCAGTTGGAGGGACGGGTGGAGGCGCATGCCGGCGGGGTTTACAGTCGGACGTCTGGGTAGGACCGTCTTGGCTTCCCGTCCTCGTTCAACGTGCGGATAAGTTCGCCTTCGTACGAAACCTGATTGCGTCATTGACGTCACAATGATCACACCGCGAGGGAGGCTATGGACAAGAAG
>JBLFXH010000059.1:0-15075 GCA_047611125.1 Rhodothermales bacterium | reverse complement strand
CCGACGCGGGCCTGGTGATTCAGTAGGTAGTGCCCCAGGACACCGCTTCCATTCGCGATGCCCTCCGGAAACTCCGTGCTCTTCGAGTTGAGCATGATTCGCACCGTCCCGGGACTGGACGCGCAGACAAAGACCACTTTGGCGGTGTATTCCTCGTAGGAGCCGGACTCCATATCGATGGCTCTAACGCCCGTGGCTTTGCCCTCGCGATAGATCACGCTGTGGACCAGCTTCCGGGACAGCAGCGTCAGATTTCCGGTGGCGCGGGCGGCCGGCAAGGCGCTGGATTGGGTGGAATAGTAGGAGCCTGTTGAACATCCTCGGATGCACGGACCGCAATAGTGGCAAGGAGCCCTTCCTTCCAGCGGCTCCGTCAGCACGGCCGCTCTGCCCATAATTACTCGGCGCTCCGGAAACGCGGCCTCGATACGGTCTCGGGCCACCTTTTCGGCGGCGTTCATTTCCATGGGCTTCTGGAACTGCCCGTCGGGAAGCTGGGGTATGCCGTCACGTGACCCACTCACACCGATGGTCCGCTCGACTAGGTCATACCACGGCTCCAGATCACTGTACCGGATGGGCCAATCTACTCCGTGGCCGTCCTGAAGATTGGCCTCGAAATCCATCGGGCTCCAGCGGTAGCTCTGGCGCCCCCACATCAGGGACTTACCGCCCACGATGTCCGGCTGAATCCAATCGAACGGCTTCTCCTCCACGTAGGGAGAGTCGGTGTCCTTGATGTACCAGTGTCGGGAGTATTCGTCAAACGAATAGTGACGGCGCTGCTTGAGAAAGTCGGCGCCGACGTCGGGATGAACACGGCCGCCGCGCCAGGGCGTGTCCCAAGGCTGCTTGTGCTCCGTGGGATAGTCGCCGTGCTCCACCATCCGGCCCCGATCAAGCGCCAGCGTTTTGAGTCCAGCCTCCGTTAGGACACGCATGGCCCAGCCACCTGACATCCCGGTGCCGACGACAATGGCATCGAATTCGTTTACGCCCATGCCTTGCCGACCTCGCTCATGGGGACATCTCCTTTGTAGCTCCCGAGTGGTGACTGATGCAGTTCCATCGTTGCCCCGATCTGGGATGTGTAATACCCGGCTACTGTCCAGGGTTTTAGCCGTCTGAGAAGGGCCGTCTCTCCTCCTGGGAGCCCGATGAGGCCTATCGCCACCAGACCCTCGCCCGGGAATGCCTGCTGGTCCAGGGCCTGCATTAACTCCTTGGCGGCTGCGGTATCAAGATCGCCTAGTCGATCGGCCCCGTGATCGCTGAGCCAAGCTCCCAAGTCGGCTAGCTGACCGCGAACCTCGCGCCGTGCCTCGTCGTCACTGAAATGCTCCAGGAGCATGTCCACATAGTCTGCCACCCCAGCCTCTCGTGCTCCTGGCGTGTCTGTCTGGGGGATAATCATTTCCGCCAAATCAGCCACCAGGTCGTGCTCCGATGTCGTGAGAAAGCCTGGATCTGCGCCCGGCTCCGGACCGCAACCAGACAGGATTGCCGAGGCTATGCCCGGGGCAAGGACAACGCCCATTCCCAGACCCAATCGTTCCAAAAAGTCGCGTCTATCCATTCGGAAAGGTAAGCGCGCAAACTTGGGAGTAACATCCGCACACCCATCGGGTACATACCGGCATGAAGCTGCTGATGATATTTGCTACCACGCTGCTGGGCCTAGGCTGCCATGCAGATCCCGTTTGGTCCCCTGATTCCATGGGAACGCCGCAATCCGCGGACTACGCTGCGGCATTCACGAACGTCCTCAAGGATGTTCTGACACCCGAGGGACTGGTGCACTATGACCGCCTTGTTGAACACCCTGAATGGCCTTCTGTGGTAAAAGGCATTGAAGAATTCAATTTCTCACTGGACGCTCCGGACGCAGAGAAGCTGGCGTTCTGGCTGAATGCCTACAACGTGCACATGCTGAACAAGGTGTCCCAACGTCCCGGGCGTAGTAGCGTGACGGGATTGGATGACGGTAGGATTTTTTTCAAGAGCGATGTGCGCGCAGGCGGCCAGACTCTGACGCTTGATATGATTGAGCACGGCATCATTCGAGAAGGCGAGGAAGCTTTTGCCCGATTACGCCCGGCGCAATTCGACCCTCGTGTCCACGTGGCCCTTAATTGTGCCGCACTTTCCTGCCCGAGGCTCTGGCCGGAGGCCTTCCGCGCCGCCGATCTTGATGCCCAGCTGGACCGTGCCATGCGCGAATTCGTCAACAGCCCGAGACACTTCCGCGTGGAAGATGGGAGGCTCGTGGCCTCCAGACTACTCGACTGGTTCGGCGAGGACTTCGATCGAGCAGGGAAGCCCGCCGGCGATTTCCTGCTCGACTATCTGGACCCGAATCGCCCGGACGCGGCTGAAATGCGCGGGCTGCTTGAGGGTAGAACTGCGAAGGAGCTTGCCCGCGATGGGGCTAAGTTCGAGTACGATTGGACAGTGAATCGAGCAGGCTAGACCGCGGCGCCCGCGTTTCTAAGGCTCCTGACCTTCGCCCTCGAGCCTTTCGTCCAGGAGCTTCCCGGCAATCCGTGAGAAGTCAGACTCCGTGATAATGCCCACCAACTGCCCGTCTCGCGTGACGGGTAGGGCGCCAACCTTGCGTTCCCGCATAATCTTGATGGCTTCAGCTGTGGAGGTGGTCGGCTCAACCGAGACGGGATCCTTGATCATGATGTCTTTCACGGTCACGTCGTTGTTGCCGGCGAACGTTCCGTCGCGCTCCGAGAGATAGCGCAAGATTCTGCGGTGCGGCACGAGGCCCACGAGCCGGTGTTGGTGATCTTCTACGACCACGTGACGAATGTCCCGCCAGTCCATCAGAACCGCAACGAACTCCACTGCCTCGTCTTGATGGACGGTGAATAGGTCCGTGGACATGTAATGCTCCACTCGTGTCTCGCGAAGGCGCTTCAGGGTGGTGCTCTCGGCCAGAGAGGCCAGGGCCCACTCGTGACCCGGAGCTCCTGTTTCCTGGCGGGCGATTGTAGCAGCCACGAGGGCGTCCAGGCGCTCTGCTCGCGTGCTCCCCTCCTTCTTCATGGCGGCCAGCGATTCCAGTTGCCATTGGGATCCGGTCATGCGGCTCTCGACACGCTCCTGCATGACCCCGAGGTATCGGTCCACGTCGGCCTCGTCAATACCGGCGCCAAGCAGCCCTTCGCGGGCCAGCGGAATTAGCTTATTCAGAATCAGTTCGGGTGCCGGATAGCGCCCGCCGTCTATCCACTTCAGTTGGGATCCCAAGCCAAGTCTTGAGGCAGCCACGAAGTTTGACTGTGCCTCGTCGAAGTCCATCAGCGGTCGAATATCGTCGTACTTCTTCGTGAGTCCCAGGACCAGACCAAACCAGAGCGCGGAGTTCGCCATCTCATCCACCACACTCGGCCCGGCGGGCAGGATGCGATTTTCGATGCGGATATGCGGTTTCCCGCCCGAGATTCCGTAGATGGCCCGGTTCCATCGATACACGGTTCCGTTGTGGACGCCGAGAGCCCTCAGCTTCGGGATCTTGCCTTCCCGGAGTTCCACAAACGGATCGTCGTAGTCCGACGTCATGATGACCCGGAAACGCGCGATGTCCTCTTTGTAGAGTTCGGTAACCGATTCATCCACCCAACAGGTGCCAAAGTGGACCCGCGGGCTCATCTCCCGCAGGTACAGATTGCTGGATCGGGTGTCGACTGCCTGCTGGAAGAGGGCAATCCGGGTCTCCTTCCAAAGGCGCTTGCCGAAGAGGGTAGGCGAATTGGCCGCCGCTGCCAGAACCGGGGCTGCCACCAGCTGGGCAACGTTGTAGGCGTGCGCGAAACTCTCTGGATCAACCTGAAAATGGGTCTGGAACGAGGTGTTGCACCCCTCGACCATGATGTTGTCATGCTGGAAAAACAGTTCGTCCGTTCCCCGTATGGCGTACTGCGCAGGTCCAGATCGCAGCCCCATGATCGCGTCGTTCAGCGCGTAATAGCGCGGCATCGGCGTCATGTTCTCGATGGCCAAATCCGATAGGTGGATGGTCGGGAGAATGCCTGTCATCACTATTCGCGCGCCAACCTTCTCGGCCAACTTTCGCACATCGCCGAGCACCTCCTCTATCTGGGTCTCCATTAGGCGAAGACAGTCCCCGCCCAAGTCGTGGGGGTCCAGATTGAACTCCAGATTGAATCTGGTTAGCTCAGTGACCAGCCGGTCGTCCGTGTTGTTCTCAAGCAGTTCCATGACCAGGTTGGCCGGCTGCCCGCTGGCATCTACCAGAAACAACTCCTGCTCTGCGCCAATGCGCGAAACGCCGGTCTCCAGCATTTTGTGTTCGAGCATGTATTCCAATGCTCGAACGTCCTGGATAACCTGCCGGGTGAACCGCCTGGTAGCTACCGGATCGAATGTCTTCTCTACGTCGTGCTCGCCCATCGATTCTCTGTTGTGACCTGCTCCTGCAGATTAAGACCGGCACGAAAGCCACGCAACGGTCTCAATCCATTGCCGTCCTGCGAAACCTGTGGTTTGGGGCCTCGTTTTCCCCGTATGCGATTGCGGCTGTTGTTACTTATCTGTCTCCTGGGGCCTCTGGGGAAAAATGAAGTGCGCGCTCAGGCGCCGCAAGACCCCGTGCTAACAGCCTCGCGACTCCTGGTCCGGGGGATGACGCGGTCATTCCTGGGCGATCACCAGGGAGCGGCAGAACTGCTCGATCAGGCCCTTCGGTTTCAGCCGGAGGACGCGGCCATTCACGCCGCGCTGGCGTCAGCCTATGCTGAACTGGGCGATGCTTCTCAGGCAACCTTCTATGCCGAACGCGCACTCCAACTGGCTCCGGACCGGCCGGAGAACCTCGAAATGGTAGCAGAATTGCGCGAGGCCACGGGCGACGGTGTTGGGAGTCTTGAGGCTTACGACCAGCTAGTGGCGCTCAAACCTTTGCGAGTCGAGGCGCACGTCGCACGAGCGCGACTGCTCTCCCGTCTAGAGCAGCGCGTATCGGCAGCCGGGGCCTACGCGACGGCGCTATCAATCGCGCCCTTGAATCCGGAGACCCTTCGCGAATACAGAGATGTGACGGTATCGCTTGGCGAACTTGACACCGCCCTCAAGACTGCCACTTCCCTGACCGGGCTGGATCCGACTGCCGAGGATGAACAGATCAGGGCGGAGATACTTGTCAGGCTGGGCCGCACATCGGATGCCGTGGCCGCGTTTCAGCGTGTCCTTGTCCTTTCGCCGGGAGATGGTGAGGCCACGGCTGCCCTGGCGAGTTTGGCGCCTGATCTGGTCGCGGCGCCTGACGCTGACGCCGGCGATCCCGTGGCGAGGGCGCACCGAACCGCTGCTGCGGCCGACGATGACGTCCGCAACCTTGCCGTGCGGATCGAGGCCATTTGGGCGAACCTGGAGATCGGCCGTATGGACGTAGCCAGTCCGCTGGTGGAGGACGGACTACTGTTCTTTCCCGGTGACCAGGACCTCACGCTAGCCGCCTTTGAAACGTACCTGCACGCATTGCAGCTGGACGAGGCAGCTGCAATTCTGGAGCAAGGTGAGGCTCTGTCGGTGGATGCTGAGTGGCAGAACAAATTGCGTGCTGCCAGAGCCCTTCTGGAGTGGCTCCTGACTGGCGACACTGCAGAGTTCGACACTGTCCCGACCGGCCGGGCTTCTGCCTGGGCAGAGGTGGCCTCGACCAACAACTCCGCGTCGTTGCTCGGCCAGGGCGTTCCCGGGGCCTCGCGATCAGCTCTGCAATGGCTGATCCTCGGCGACATCCAGGCTCGGGCAGGCAATCGCACCCGCGCCGCCAGAGCATGGCAAGAAGCGCTGGCAGCCGCCCCGAATTCGGACCTCGTATTGGCTCGGTTGCAGTAATCGTGCGATTACTACTTCTGGCGCTGGCTCCGCTAATCCTGAGTCTCACAGCCTGCACGGGGGCACGGGAGACCGCACTCCCTGCTCCCGAGGGTTTTCCTCACCACAGCGCGGAGCAGATCATTGCGCGGCTGCCGGTGCCCGACTCCCTTTGGAGCAGCTTTACGGGCGATTTATCTGTGGCCTATAGCGTCCCCGGAGACCGGGGGACACTCAATGCGCGAATCGCATACAGACGCGCCGATTCGGTCCTGATTCGCTTTCGTGCGCCTTTTGGCATCGAAGTCTCCCGCGCCTTAGTGACGCCGGACTCCATGTTTGTCTACGACCGCTTGCAGAAGAAGCTCTTCTATGGGGTCCGCGGTGTTGCCGAGCGCATGCTCCCGATTGGCTTTTGGAGATCCGACATCGCGGCGGCCGTCTTTGGATACGATGACCTCTCAGGCGAAGAGTGGACGGTCAGCCTGGATAATCAGTACTACGTGCTCCGCAACCCGGACCTAACGCGGCAAGTCATCGTCGATCCCCGGCGATGGCGTATCGTCGCCGCCGACCGACGTGACAGCACAGGCACGGTTCTTGAACAAAGGAGGTTTACCGATTTTGAACGCACCGAAGGGCGGTATCTGCCGCGCCGGATCGTGACATCCAGGCCGAGCGAGGAAGTTCGTGCCAGTATTTCGATTCGACGTATCAAGCCAGACCCAGAGGATTTGTCGTTCGATCTCGGGCTTCGCCCCAACGTTCAACGCATCCCCGTCTACTGATTGTGCTCCGGCTCTTTCCGCCTCTTACGGTCGCGCTTGTGCTGCTGGCCTCCCCGGCCTCGGCCCAGACGCGTGCCTCGACCAGTGCAGAATCCCGAGAGGCCTTTCAAGGACAACTGTCCTCGCTTAGGTCGCAAATTTCCGACGACGAGAAGGCACTCAGCTCAACGAGGTCCCGCGAGTCAGCCACGGTTCGACGGTTGAATAGCCTAAACCGGGACATCGCGATTCGTGAGGAGCTGGTCCGAACCTTCGAGGGTAGAATTGCCGACATGACCAGAGAGCGCGACTCTGTCTACGCTCAGGTGGAACGACTCGCCACCGAAATTCAGGCTCTAAAAGACGAGTACCGCGCCCGGGCCACGTTCGCCTACAAGAATGGCCGGTTGCATGATCTCGCACTCATTTTCTCAGCCGCGTCCATCAATCAGATGCTGGTGCGGGTGAAGTACCTGAATCGATTCAGTGAGGCCCGGGTAGCTCAGGTAGGAGAAATCCGCTCAACCACCTCGGCGCTCGAAGCCCGGAAGGCAGACCTGCTTGAAACGCTGGCGCATACCGAGAAAACACTCCGTGGCGCACGTGTGGAACAGGAGGCGTTGTTAGACCAGAGAATGACGCGCGAACGCGTTGTTGGGCGACTCCGGCTACAGAAGGGGCGATTGGAGTCCCAACTTGCGGAGCGCCGCCGCGCAGAAACAGAACTTGCAGGCCGCCTGGAGGCACTTATTGCCGAGGAGCGCCGCCGCGCCGCCGCTGCCGGTACAGGATTCAGTTCGGCCGAATATGCCGCCCTAACGGGCTCCTTCGAGACCAACAGAGGACGCCTTCCTTGGCCTGCCACAGGAACCATGGTTGAGCGTTTCGGCGTGCAGGTCAACGCTCAGTACGGTACACGCACAACCAACCAGGGCATCGTCGTCGCCACCGCGCCGGGAGCAGACGTCCGCTCCGTATTCGAGGGCCGCGTCATTGGAATAGACGTGATGCCGGTGTACGGCAAGTACGTCATGGTGTCCCACGGTGATTACGTCACGGTGTACGGCAATCTTTCGACTGTCTACGTCACGTCTCAACAGACGCTGACCGCGGGGCAGATGGTCGGGAAGGCAGGGACGGACTCGGAGCCATACGGCGCCGGGTATTTCTTCGGTCTCTCGAAGGACGGGTTTGTGGATCCTGCGCGCTGGTTGAAGTAGGGACCCGACTACCGACTTCGCTTGCCCACCAGCCTTCCCTGAGGCGCGGATTGACCTCCAAGAGGTGTTCTGAGACTTCTGTCGGCGGTGCGACTTCCCCCCGCAGACCGTAGCTTACGGCCTTGGCAAGAAGGTCCGTCATATCAGAGCAGAAGGTGCGCGACGCGCATCGAGCAGGCGAGTCCTTTCTGGTGATCCCGGACAAGGCCATCATCACCCCTCTGGCCCGCGATGCCTCTCGCTCGTTGGGAGTCGAGCTGCGGACTGCGTCGGAGCATCCGGATGCTCCCCCTCCAAGGCCCAGCGGTCCCAAGAAAGTCGCTATTGGCAGTGACCACGGTGGATTTACCCTCAAAGCAGAGCTAACCCCGTACCTGGAGCAGCTCGGGTGGGCGGTCCACGACGTTGGCACCCACTCTGAGGCCTCGTGCGACTACCCCGACTTCGCTTATGCCACCGCGCGAATGGTTGCTGACGGGCGCGCTCGGATCGGGATCATGATCGATGGGGCCGGGATCGGGTCGGCGATGGTCTGTAACAAGGTCTACCGCATCCGGGCCGCCGCACCGTACAACGAGTTCACGGCCTGGAATGCGCGGGCGCACAATGACGCCAACGTACTGACACTGGGCTCGCGCACGTTGGGGATCGAAGTGGTGAAATCCATCGTCCGCGTCTTCCTCGAGACAGACTTCGAGGGTGGGCGCCACGCCACGCGTGTCGGCAAGATCGCAGACGTAGACGAAGCCTACCGCGGCAAGCAGTAGCGTTTTCAGCACGCCATTCATGAACCCGGCGCGCACACAAGGGTATTACCGGCTGAGTCTTTCCGGGCGCCCCGAGTCCGCATCGCCACCGACAACCCCACCT
The DNA here is from genome assembly GCA_047611125.1 of Rhodothermales bacterium. Classification (GTDB taxonomy): domain Bacteria; phylum Bacteroidota; class Rhodothermia; order Rhodothermales; family UBA10348; genus JABDJZ01. The sequence goes on along the minus strand of JBLFXH010000059.1, from coordinate 6,368 downwards.
CCAGATAGATATGGCTTCCTCCTACGACGTAGTTGTCATCGGTACCGGCCCCGGCGGATATGAATCCGCCATTCGCGGCGCGCAGCTCGGCCTGAAGGTGGCCGTTGTTGAGCGAAACAAGCTCGGCGGAGTTTGTCTGAACGTGGGATGTATTCCCACCAAGGCCCTCCTCAAGAGCGCCGAGATGATGGATCACGGGAGGCACCTTGAGACCTACGGCCTGGCCGGGAAGGTTGAAGCCGACTTCGGGAAGGTCATCGACCGCAGCCGCGGAGTGGCCAACAAGATGAACAAGGGCGTCACGTTCCTCATGAAGAAGAACAAGATTGACGTCATCATGGGGGACGCCACCCTCGCCGGCAATGGCAAGATCGACATTGTCCCCTCCACGGACATGGACGGCAAGAACGTGGGCGAGAAGACCTCCGTCACGGCCAAGCACATCATCCTGGCCACTGGCGCTCGCGCCCGTGAGATCCCGCCCCTCCCGCTGGATGGCACCAAGATCATTGCCTACAAAGAGGCCATGATGCAGAAGACCCAGCCGAAGCGCATTGTGATTGTGGGTGCCGGCGCTATCGGTGTCGAGTTTGCCTACTTCTATCACAACATGGGGACGGAAGTCACCGTGGTTGAGTTCATGGATCGTCTGGTCCCCGTCGAGGACGAAGACGTCTCGAAGGAGCTCGGCCGCACGTTCCGGAAGATGGGCATCAAGGTGATGGTCAAGTCTCAGGTCCAGAGCGTAGACACCTCAGGCAAGGTCCTGAAGGTCAACGTGAAGACGGCCAAGGGAGAAGAAATTCTGGAGACTGATCAGGTTCTTTCAGCTGTCGGCATTGCCGGCAACGTGGAGAACCTGGGACTCGAAAATCTGGGCGTCAAGACAGACCGCGGATCCATTCTCGTTGACGGCTTCGGTCGCACGAACGTCTCTGGTGTTTACGCGATTGGTGATGTAGCAGGCCCGCCATGGCTGGCCCACAAGGCATCGCACGAAGGCATCAACTGTGTCGAGAAGATCGCTGGCCTTGATGTGCACGCGTTCACGACTGACAACATCCCAGGCTGTACCTACTGCCAGCCGCAGATTGCCTCGGTTGGTTTGACCGAGAAGAAGGCGAAGGAAGCGGGCCACGACATCAAGGTTGGCAAATTCCCCTTCTCGGCGTCCGGCAAGGCATCCGCTTCGGGTCACACCGAGGGCTTCGTCAAGATGATCTACGACGCCAAGTACGGCGAAATGCTGGGCTGCCACATCATTGGCTATGATGCTACCGAGCTGATTGCCGAAGCTGTGGTTGCGCGCACGCTGGAAACCACGGCGCATGAGATAATGGAGTCGGTGCACCCCCATCCCACGCTTTCCGAGGCTATGATGGAGGCCACCAAGGCCGCCTACGGGAAGGCCATCAACATCTAGGTACCGCCGCGTTGCTCAGGCGGCGCTGCCCGGTTCTGAACCCCGGCTGTCCTTGTGGCGGCCGGGGTTCTTTGTTTTCATCCCGCGTCAGCCTTCGGCCGCCGCGAATTGGGACTGCCTCTACCTCAGCAACCACCCAACCCAGATGGCCACCAGCGCAAGGCCGATCATAATCGCGACCTTTGCCAGCGTTGGGATGGCCAGTTCGCCGTCATGCTGGTGGTCGTGATGGTGATCATCGTCGATTTCGGTGTGAACGCTCTGCGGTTGCGGCTCTTCGGTCATACGTCCTCAACCCGCGCCACACCCCAAGGTGCCATCGCGTTGGCCCATTTCGTATCCGCTTGGCATATGTTGTCCTGCCGACACAAATTACCATGACACGACTCCTGCCTCTCGCCTGCCTCTTCTTTCTGCTGTTTGCCGGGTGTTCGGCAGGCGATGCGCCCGCGCCTGCCTCGTCGGCTTCGACCGACATCCCGGCGTGGTCACACGATGTGGTGTGGTACCAGATCTTTGTCGAGCGCTTCCGGAACGGTGACCCTGCAAACGACCCGACCCTCGCGGACATGAAGGGCTCCTGGCCCAACGCCCAGCCCGAAGGCTGGAAGCCCACACCCTGGGGTCAGGACTGGTACCAGCAAGAGCCATGGGCGGAGGCCACCGGCGCTGATTTCTACTTCACGGCCCAACTGCGTCGCTATGGCGGTGACCTTCAGGGTGTAATCGACCAACTCGACTACCTGGACGACCTCGGCGTGACGGCGCTGTACCTCAACCCTGTGAACGACTCGCCGTCGCTCCACAAGTATGACGCGCGCAACTACCGCCACGTGGACCGCAATTTTGGCCCTGACCCAGCCGGGGATGCCGCCATCATGGCCTCCGAGGACCCGGTGAACCCCGAGACTTGGCAGTGGACCTCGGCCGACAGCCTGCTCCTTGCTCTTATACAAGATGCGCACGACAGGGACATGCGCATCATCCTGGACTACTCCTGGAATCACACCGGCGTGACCTTCTGGGCGTGGCAGGACGTGCTCCGGAACGGACAGGATTCCCCTTACTCCGATTGGTACGACATCGAGCGGTTCGATGACCCCGCCACGCCGGACGAGAACGAATTCTCGTACAGAGGCTGGGCCGGAGTCCGCGAATTGCCCGAGCTTCGCAAGGTTGGTCGTCCGGCTGATTTCACGCATGGCGCTTCTGAGGGCACCCTTACTGACGATGTTCGCAACCACGTCTTCGCCGTCTCGCGGCGCTGGCTGGACCCGAATGGGGACGGAGACCCCAGCGATGGCATAGACGGCTTCCGCTTGGATGTTGCCGAAATCGTGCCGCTCGGCTTCTGGCGCGAGTATCGGGACTACGTCCGAAGCATCAACCCAGAAGCCTATCTGGTGGGCGAAATCTGGTGGGAGCAGTGGCCGGACCGCATGTACGACCCCAAGCCCTGGCTAGCGGGCGATGTGTTCGATGCAGTGATGAACTACCGCTGGTATTACCCATCCCGGAGTTTCTTCGCGGCCACCCCGCCCTACCTCACCGCCTCGCAGTACGTGGCGCATCTGGACTCGATCGAGACAGGCATCCACGCCGAGATCCGGAAGGCCATGATGAACCTGACCGCCAGTCACGATTCACCACGGTTCGGGACCTCGATCTACAATCCCGGGCGCTACAAGGATGAGCCCCACCCGCGGGGTACGCCTGACTATCGCATTGACCGGCCTGACGGGCGGACCCGGGAGATCCAGGAGATGATCCTGGTTCAGCAGTTCACCTATCCCGGCTCGCCACACATCTTCTATGGCGACGAGGTCGGCATGTGGGGCGCGGATGATCCAGATTTGCGGAAACCGATGGTGTGGGACGATATCGATTACGAGGACGAAACCACACACCCATTTGGGCTGCCCCGGAAGACAGATCAGGTTGAACCGGATGCCGCGCTACAGTCGGTCTACAGAGGCCTGATTGCGCTGAGGAAAGCGCACCTGCGGCTCTTCGCTGACGGCGCCCTCGAATACGTCACGGTTAACGACCACACGCGCGTTCTGGCCTACACGCGGAGTCTCGGCGGGGAGCGGGCGCTGATCGCGTTCAATGCCTCGGACCGGGAGCAGCCGTTCGAACTTCCGCCGGGCGATTGGAACGCGCTCCGAGGCGGCGCGGCCACCTCCACACTCCCCCCCCGTTCCGCACATGTTTGGATGGAGAACTGACCCCATGTTTCGACACGCAATCCCCCTCGTGCTCCTGCTGGCATTAACAGCCTGCAGCGCGCAACCCCAATCGCCCGTCACCATAGAACCGCAGGATTCCCTCGCGCCTGTGGTTGAGCGGCTCTCCGCATTTATTGAAACGCAGATGGCCGACAAGGGCCTGGACGCCGTTTCTATAGCCCTGGTAGACGACCAGCAAACCGTCTGGGCCACCGGCTTTGGCGAGGCCCGTCCGGGTGTCCCCGCCGACGCCGCCACCATCTACCGAGTCGGCTCGGTCTCGAAGCTCTTCACCGACCTGGCCGTGATGCAGCTGGTGGAGCACGGAGCTTTGAGCCTAGACGAACCAGTGACCACCTACCTTCCGGACTTCGCTCCAGACGGCCCACCCCCGACGCTTAGGCAGCTGACCTCCCACCAGGCGGGCATCGTCCGCGAGCCTCCCGTCGGTCACTACTTCGACCCGACCGCCCCGACCCTGGCGCAGACCGTGGCCAGTCTCAACGGCACGCCGCGCATCTATCCCCCTGAGACCAAGACCAAGTACTCGAACGCGGGCATTGCCACGGTGGGCTACGTCCTGGAAGTCACCCAGAACACTCCTTTTCCGATCTATGTCCGCGAGGCCGTGCTGGAGCCGCTGGGAATGTTGGCTTCCTCATTTGAGCCGACCGCCGGGACACGCGCCCGTTTGGCCGACGCTGTCATGTGGACCTACGACGGCCGCGAATTCCCCGCTCCCACTTTCGAACTGGGAATGTCACCGGCCGGGAGCATGTACGCCCCTGTGACGGATCTGGGGCTGTTCATGAGCGCAGTGTTCTCCGCTAGCCCAACGCTTGGAATCAACGAGGGCACACTCGATGAAATGCTCTCTCCGCAGTTTGGTCGTCAGTTCGGCATCGGATTCTCGCTCGGAACGCTGGATGACCACCCGTATGCGGGGCACGGCGGGGCCATCTATGGCTTTGCCACACAGCTAGGCATGCTCACGGATGACAACCTGGGAGTCATCGCGGTGACCACCACCGACGTGGCGAACGACATCATGCGACGGGTGACGGACTACGCATTGAGGTTGATGCTCGCTCACAAGGCGGGTGAGCCCCTTCCCTGGCCGGAGAGAACGGAACCACTAGACTTCGCAGCGGCCGAGCGGGCCGAGGGCGTGTACACATTCGACGAAGGAGCTCGCAGCATGACCGTTGTCAGCAGGCCTGCCGGAGCTTGGATCGAGATAGGCCGGGAACGCTATTTGCTCCGCTCACAGAGCGATACCTTAGTCATAGACGACCGCCACGGCTTCGGCGGATACCTCATCCCCTCAGGAAAAGACCTCATGGCAAGAGACGGCACCCCGATAACGCGCATTTCCGACTGGCCAGGTCCCGCGCCTGACGAATCGCCAGACAACCTGCGCGACTTCGTGGGCGAATACGGATGGGATCACAACATCCTGTTCCTCTACGAGAAGGCGGGGCAACTGCACGCTCTGATTGAGTGGACGGAGATGGATCCGTTGGCCGCGGCAGGCACGGACACCTTCAACTTCCCGGAAGACGGAGGACTCTATCACGGCGAAAAGGTGGTCTTCGAGCGGGACTCGGCCGGCCGGGTCCAGGCGGCTCTAGCTGCCGGCGTCCGATTCGAAAAGCGCCGAGGTCCCGAGACTGGAGAGACGTATACCATTGAGCCCGTTCGCTCGCTGGAGGAGCTTCGTCCCGAGGCATTGGCCGCGAGCCCCCCGCCAGAGGAGGGTGACTTCCTTGAGACAGACCTGGTGGAGTTGCAGTCGCTCGAGCCGGGGATCAGATACGACATCCGGTACGCCAGCACCAACAACTTCATGCAGGCCGTCTTCTACCAGTCGGCGCATGCCTTCATGCAGCGACCGGCGGCCGAGGCCGTGGCGCGCGTACACCAGAAGCTTGCGGAGCACGGCTATGGCCTCCTTGTCCATGATGCCTACCGGCCGTGGTTCGTCACCAAGATGTTCTGGGATGCCACGCCAGAGGCTCAGAAGGACTTCGTGGCCAATCCCGCCAACGGGTCACGCCACAACCGGGGAGCAGCCGTGGATCTAACGCTGTACGATCTCAAGACCGGAGAGCCCGTCGAGATGCCCAGTGGCTATGACGAGTTCTCAGAACGATCCTACACCGAGTACATCGGCGGGACTTCCGCCCAACGCTGGCGCCGCGAACTGCTCCGGAGCCTGATGGAGGCGGAGGGTTTCGGAATCTATCAGTACGAGTGGTGGCACTTTGACCACAACGACTGGCAACGGTATCCGATTCTGAACAAGACGTTTGAGGAGCTGGACTGACTGGCCGCTACCGCCTGTCGAAGAAGTTGACACTCCCGCTCGATACGTCATGCATGGCGCCGGCAATCTTGATGCGCCCCTCTCCCACCGCCTTTGCGATCTCCGGACTCTGCTCGATAATGTTGCCGATGGTAATCCGGACATTCTCTCGCGCAACCGCATGCGTGAAGATGGGATTCGATGCCGTCCTCCTCCCTTCGAACCCTTCAACAGCATCGATGGCGGGCTGAAGATTCTCCAGCAGCGATCCAAGATTCCCCGCGCCGCCGCCGCCGCCGCACGCGCCTTGCACCGCACCGCATCCCGAATGGCCCAGCACCAGGATGACCTTAGCTCCAGCCTGAAGCGATGCGAATTCCAACGAGCCCAGCACGGCGGGACTGGCGTAATT
>JBLFXH010000058.1:0-15232 GCA_047611125.1 Rhodothermales bacterium | reverse complement strand
TTGACGGCCCGGAAAGAATCATTTAGGCGACCATTCAGCACGTATCGCTGCCCCGCAGCCACCCGGCCGCGCGAGTAGGCCGGCTCCTCGATGACCTCCATGGCCATCGCCGGCATGGAGGCGGCCGTATAGACCGCTACCCCCATGAACTCGGCAATGTTGTCCGTGGTCATGTCGTAAGGACGCATAGGGCTTCCATCACGGTTCCGCGTGAACGTGTTGTCCGGGTAGTACGTCCTGCCCAGCAACCAGCGGATCACACCCATCTTGGGCTGCGCCATGGTGACGGCGTAAGAGCCGGCTCCGTAAACGCGCGACTCATGGGTAAAGGGCGTATTCGCCCGCCTCACTTCGATGCCCTGACCGAGCAGCTTGCCGACCATTTTTTCCATGGTCATCGGGTCATGCTGATCTGCCGGAATCAGGTAGGCTGCATGCTCAAGCGCCGCGCCGCGCTCGGTCTGGCGCGCCGCCTTGAGATACGATGTTCTGAGAACCGTTTCCCGATTTCTAGCCGCGATGTCTAGCGTAGCAAAGGAGGCAATCTTCTGCTGCTCCACGATATCTCGGACCGTCCACCAACCGCCTTTCCACGGATTCGGAAAGGTGGTCTGCTCTTCGTAAGCCGGCAGGCCCCGAGAGCCGCGCAGCTGGTCCGGATGTACAAAGATGGGCGTGGCGAGTCGCGCGCTGGCCGACTCGGTCAGCATGCCCGCGATGTTGTGGAACGGGGTAATCCAGTGAAAGCCAAAGTGGCCCCAGCCGGAATAGATGGCTGCATTGACCACGCCCTGAACGCCTGCCTCTTCCTCTTTGTAGGCAATGTGCGCGCCGTACCAGCTCATCTCTCGCCAGACCAAGGGGTCCGCGGAAGGCCTCGTTGGCTCTGCATAGGGCGGCACATAGAGTCGTGCGCCGTACGCTCCCATCTGGTGGTGGTCTACGTAGGCTTGCGGTACCCACTCGCGGAATATCGACTCGGCTCCGTACTGCGACTCCACCGTGTTCTGCATGAATGCATCCCGGTTGTTGTCATGCCCGATGTACTTGTGATACAGCCACGGAAGACTCGAACCCTCGTACTCGGTCCCGACGGTCTCCCGGTACCACTCAGTGATCATGATCTCGCCGTCCGGATTGAAGCACGGAATCATGATGGCCACGGTGTTATCCAGAATCCGGAGCATGTCATCGTCGCTTCGGGTCACCATTTCCCAGGCCACCTCGGCCGCGGTCTGGCTTGCGGCCACCTCACTCGAGTGCAGCCCATACGACTGTGTCACCACAGCCTTTCCGCCGGCGATGGCCGCCTCAACAGCATCGACTGTCGCGTCGCGAGGATCGGTTAGCGTGGCGTTCATCGCTTTCAGCTCGTCCAGCTGGGCGTGGTTCTCCGGCGAGGTGATGTAGAGCACCAGGAAGGGATTGCCCATCGTTGACAGACCGGCCTCAACCACCTTTAGCCGCTCGCTGGATGCGTCGAGAAGGTGGTAATATTCCACCAGCTGATCCCAGTGAGCCAGCTGTCGGTCAGCGCCCATCTGATGACCGAAGTAGGCCTCCGGCGATGGGATCTCCTGGGCTATCACACGTTCAGCAGTTGCCGGGGTGAGGAGAACGAGAAGCAGGAACGCGACGAGCAGTCTCATGGCAGAAGGGTATTGGCGACGCCCGAAGTATACACGTCGCGGCCTCTGTATGGCCGGCGGCGCATCGCGACTCATCCGCCACCTGCCGGGCAAGACCTACATTGCGCCATGCGATACCTTCCTCTATTCCTGGGACTGCTAGCGTGTGCGTGTCAGCCCGCACCTTTCGATACGGTCATCATCGGGGGATCCGTACTCGACGGATCGGGTGACTCCCCCACACGCCTGGACGTGGGCATTCGCGGAGACCGGATCGCCGAGCTCGGGACCGGACTGGATACGCTGGGGGCCGGCCGGGTAATTGATGCTACGGGCCTGATCGTGGCTCCCGGATTCGTGGATCTGCATACCCACCTCGACCCGCTTCACCGGCTGCCGAATGCCGAGAGTCACTTAAGACAAGGCGTGACTACAGCCTTGGGCGGTCCCGATGGCGGTGGGCCTTGGCCGCTCGGCGAGTACCTGGACGAGACTGCCGCCATGGGCGTTGGCCTCAATGTGGCCTTCCTAACCGGCCACAACACGATCCGGCGGGAGGTGATGGGGCTGGAAAATCGAAGTCCGACTGCCGATGAACTGTTGCGCATGCAAGAGATGGTGGCTCAGGCCATGGATGAGGGCGCCTTCGGTCTGTCCACGGGTCTGAAATACCTGCCCGGCACCTTTTCCGATGTGGACGAAGTGGTGGCGCTGTCCCGGACCGCATCAGAGCGCGGCGGGATCTACACCTCCCACCTCCGCGAGGAAGGCCTGGGATTGCTAGAGGGCGTGTCCGAGGCCATGGAAATCGGAGCCCGAGCTGGCATCCCGGTAGTCCTTACGCACCACAAGGTAGTCGGTCAGCCCACTTGGGGAGCGTCGGCTACGACACTTGCTATGGTCGATTCGGCGCGCGCGGCGGGGACAGATGTCATGATCGATCAATACCCGTACACCGCGAGCTACACAGGTATCGGAATCCTCGTTCCTGGCTGGGCGCTGGCGGGCGGCACAGACTCGCTGCTTGCACGCATGCAACTGCCGGCCCTCGCCGACTCCATTCTGACCGGGATTGCCTTCAACATTGTAAATGATCGCGGCGGCAACGACCTCCATCGCGTGCAGTTTGCCCTTGTCGAATGGGACCGCACCCTGGAGGGCCAGACACTTGGCGACTGGGCGAATCGCCTTGAAAGGCCTCTCACTCCTGAAATCGGTGCGGCGCTCGTCGTGGAAGCGCTAAGTCGCGGAGGAGCCAGTTGTGTGTTTCACGCCATGCAGGAGCAGGATGTGCGCGCCATCATGCGACATCCGTTCACCGCGATCGCCTCTGACGGGCGACTCGTTCAGCCCGGCGAGGGCCACCCACATCCGAGGTGGTATGGGACTTTTCCCCGGGTCTTGGGCCATTACGCCCGGGACGAAGGCGTGCTGACACTTCCTGAGGCAGTACGGAAGATGACCTCGCTTCCGGCCAGACGCATCGAGCTCGTTGAGCGGGGGGAAATTCGAGAGGGCTGGTTTGCTGATTTGACCCTATTCGATCCAGCGCGAGTGCGCGATATGGCCACATTCACTGATCCCCACCAGTACCCTGAAGGGATTCCCTTCGTGCTGGTAAACGGAGTCCTGGCCGTAGACCAGGCGGAATTCAAACCCGTGCGCTCCGGGGTTGTCCTAAGAAAAGCACATTGAACAAATACTTCGGCCCTGCCCTCATCCTGGCGCTACTAGTAAGCGGCGGCTGCCAGAGCCCAGAGACCCCCTCTCCTCCCTCCCTTCGCTTCGTGACCGCCGTTGAGCAGGTCGGGCCGGTTGCCTACCGCGATCCGCTTGGGGCGGTCTCCCCCGACGGCCGGTGGCTGGCATACACACAGGACCGAATCGTGGAAGTGATCCCGGCTTCGGGCGGCCCTGTCCTTCGCACGGGGCCCGGCACCCATGATCTGCGTAAGATCTTGTGGATGGGCAATTCGTCCAGCCTAGCTGTGTTGGAGCGGACCTTCGACCGCGGGTCGCAGGCGTGGTACACGTATGACCGCTCGACTGGCCAGCGTGAGGCGCTCTGGCCCAGCGCTGACGGTGTCTTCAGTGAGCTGGTGTGGCGCGCGAACGGAGGTGACCAACCGGCAGAGGTGGCCGGCGTGATTCGGGGAACACCCGATAGCCTTGTCTCCATCGATCCGGTATCCGGCGGCATCATCGAAACACTCGCCACCGGGACCCGCCTGACGAACCCGGCCTGGATGCCCGACGGCAGCGTGGCCTGTCTGGAACGGAGCGCGGACGTACCTGAACTTCAGATGCCGTGTGGCACAGTTGCCCCCGATTGGGCCCGCTCCGTCTACGGCCCCGTTGCGTTTCATGAGGGGCACGTCTTCTTCGCAAAGACCGACGACGCAGGACGACTGGATATTTGGCGTCGGTCAGCCTCAGGCGGACCTTCCGTGCAATTGTCGTTCTTCGAGCGGGACGCCTACGCCCCTCAGACCACCCGCAATGGGCAACTTTACTTCAAGTCTCAGGACTACCGGGTATTTATCGCTGATGCTCCGGCTGCCGGCGGTCTGACCCGTGCCCTGACCACGTTCCTGTCAGAAACTCCATCCTGGGACTGGACCGGGCAGCATATCAGCTTTACGTGGGGTGACTGGCGGCGCCAGGCCGATGATCTCCTCTACCCTGACATCACCCAGCACATCGGGACCATAGATCTCGCCGGAAACCTTCCGGCCTCAGAGCCGGGCCGCGTGGTTCGAGAATCGTCGAGCGAAGATCAGAGCATGCACTGGTCTCCCAATGGCAAGTGGATTGTATTCCACTCGCATCTGAATGGCGACGACATCTGGCTGGTACCCGCCGACGGTTCGGCTCCAGCACGCCAGATCTCTGAGGGGGGCAGCGAAACCGGCTGGCCGCGCTGGTCGCCCGATGGTCGGTGGATCCAGTATCCCAGCTACCGAAACCTGCCCGGGGGCGGACGGCGCAGTGATATCTTCGTCATTGGCGTGGATCAAGGCACGGGGCAGCTGACCAGTCCGGCGCGTCCGGTGCCGCTCACTGGTTTCGCGTTTGACGCACAGCAGGGTGAATGGCTGGGAGGATCCAACGAGATCCTGTTTGAAGCGGCAGACGTCGCCAACTCAAAACAGCTCTACCGCGTTTCTCGCCAGGGCGGAGTCCCCACGTTGGTGCACCGCTTCCGTTCTCCGCAGGTGTTCTCGGGAATCAGCGCATCTCCCGACGGCAAATGGGCGGCATTCGTGGCACCCGGACCTGACGGATACTTTCAGATTCACCGGGTGAACGCTGCCGGCGGCCTCCCGCAATTGATCACCAGCGACCCCTCCAACAAGACCCAACCAGCCTATTCACCAGACGGGTCTCGTGTGGCATTCACGGTGATCAGCTACCAGGTCCACTTCTGGGAGGCCCTGTTGGCAGATAACCCCTAGAGGTCCGGAATGTCTTCCTGAATCGACCGGATGTACTCAATCAACTCGTCCCCCACACCGGCATGTTGCGGGTCCCGTGACTCTCAATGCCGCCGCGGCCCTAGTCGCGCATGATTAGGCCATCGTAGATGGGATCGGCGTAGTGCCCCGACTCCTTGTAGTCCGGATTGTACACCTTCTCCCCCTCCTCAAGCCGATACAGGTAGGGCGACCGCAGAAGTCGCTCAAGGTGCCAGCGCCCCTCGGCGCCGGACGCGATCTCGGTGCCTTCGCCATAAACCATCAGGCCACCCTCGGCATCTACCTCGTGCGCGGGGCTGATGTCGCGGTGCTCGTGGCTGACATTGATGAGCTTGTGCCCCAACTCATGAGCAATGATTTTCTGGGACTTGAAGATGTTCTGGACGGTTATGACGCCGCGGAGTCGCTGAGGAATCCGGTCTTCGAGTGTGTAGGAGGGAAAGGAGAGCGCATTCGTCGGATCCGACCGGACCACCCACGTGCCGTCTTCCTGCTGCTCGTACCAGTTCATGATCACGTCCTCCATCCCGACCAGATAGACCGTGCGTGTGTTGGCGCCGTCCTCCTCGATGATGGCACTGAACATGGATTCCGCCTCGGGCGAGAGCGTGCTCCTTTGCTGGCGGCTCTTTTCGTAGAGGTTGGTAATATCGCCGGCCGGCATTCCGGCCATCACATTGGATTCTATTTCCAGGTCTTCGGTGTCCACGGACACCGTCTTAATCCAGAGCAGATTCAACTGGACCCCTACATCTCCAAAGATGTCCTTGGCGAGCCGGTAGCGGCGGATGATTTCATCCTGCGGCATCCTCTCCCGGTAGCGCTTGCTGTCCGTTTCCAGGAGGTACATCCCTATGTCCACGGTGGGAAGACCGGCCTCCAGGTCCGCCTTCAGGGAATCCGTCGTTATGGTCCGGACCACGCGGGCAACCACGCCGGGAGTCTCTGCCTGCCGGGACTCCGGAGCACAGCCGATGAGTAGGATCAGGGCCAGGCACAGGTATCTCACTAAATCAATGGTCTGAGTGGCAGTTCTGGGCCTCGCTGCAGCCAGTTGTCGGCCGGATACTCGCAGGCTTGATCAATCACGTGCAGCGTATAGGCGTGCCGCGAACGGGTGGACCGGTTGGGTCCGCTGAAGTGCGGCGCGCGCCCGTGGAAGACCACCAAACTCCCTATCGGGGCCTCGACAGGTACTGCCTCTTCGAGCCTCCAGGGCCTGTCGTCCAGGACGGTGGTCGTTGTCGAGAAAGGCCCGGTACGATGGTTTCGCTCGCGGAGCGGGCCTTTGTGCTCGCCCGGCAGGAAGTACATGCACCCGTTTTCTGTAGTCGCATCTTCGACGGCAAACCAGAATCCCAGACACGAGTCCGGGTCGGTGTAGATGTAAGTCGAGTCCTGATGACAGTGCACTTCCCCGCCGATGCGCGGCGGCTTGAGGATGTACATAGACTGGACAATCGATGGCCTGCTCTGCCCGAGGGCCCTGGCGATGTGGCCCAGTTCAGGTTTGTAGGAGAATCGCTCAAATACCGGGTCGAGGTCGTGCATGGCATGACCCAACTTGTTCAGGCACACTTCTGGATCGCCCCGCAGGGATCCATCGGGCAGGAAGGCGTCCTGCTCAAAGAAGTAGCGGATCTTATCCCCCGACTCGAGGAAATATCGATCGGACTGGTGCTCGGCTCCATCGGTGGAGAAAATGGTCGCGGCCTCGGCATCAGCACCCCGCATGACCTGCCTGGCCCCAGCCTGCAGCTCCGCGCATTCCTGAGGTGTGCAGAACTCATCCAGGACCAGAAATCCGGTGTCCTTAAAGGATCGGACCATCTCTGGTGTTAGCCTCGATTCCGCTCTGAATCGGGTTGCCTTATTCAATGTTTCCACCGTGTCTTTTTGCAGGGACCACTAACTGAGAAGATACACCGACAAGAGCCACTGCGGGTCAGTCTCCGATGGTCACCGCGAAGGAATCGCTGGCCCCGGCTCCAACCTGAAAATTGAAGGCCGAAGAACTGAACAGAGAGATCCCATTGAAATTGGAGTCACCGAAGAGGTCTGTGATCTCGGCCGACACTGCCGTCAATTGGTTGTCGATTGCCGTGCGCTCGTCTGAGCCCATGGTATCGTTGGCCGCCTGCACCGTCTTTTCCTTCATGGTCTGAAGGATCTCCATGACGGAGCTCATCGAGCCCTCGGCGATGGTCAGCATGCTCTTGGCATCGCCGATGTTTGAGGCAGCCTGTTGTAAGCCTCCAGAACACTCATGTTGGTGTTGAGGCGAGTCATATCTCCGAAAGCCATGGCTTTCCTCGAGCGTTGTGCTGAGAGGGAATTGAGCGATGGCGGTAGTCTTGTCTTGCGGACGGATTGGCGTCTGCCCGCAACTGGCAACGGTTGCGTCGGCAATGGCGCTACGCTTTTAAGTCTCGCCCGAAAAAAAATGACTGGGCGCCCTCGTTTAGCACTGAGCGCTTAGATTTTTCCAAGGCCAGCACACTTCCCTCCAGCTCCCATGAAAACTCTCTCTCTGCTCTTCGCGCTTCTTCTTCCTCTCGCAGCGCACGCTCAGACGCTGCCGGTTGGCGAGGCCATTGCGGGCTCTCTGGAATCGGATTCGCGGCACACGTACACCTTCGACACCGAGACCGATTACTACGTCTATGGGCAGGTAGATCAGATCAGTGTGGACGTCGTGGTTCGGATCTTGGCCCCGGATGGCGAAGAAGTGAGTGAGTTCGACAGCCCAGCGCGTGGGCCCGAGCCGTTTCAGTTTTTTCCGGCGAAAACTGGTGTCTACACGGTTGAGGTTACTTCCTTTGAGGGTGCCGAGGGGGACTATGCCATCCTGCTGGTAGCAAACGAACCCAAGGCCACCGAGCCTAAGGCCCTCGTGGACCAGCTCATGCGCCCGTTCACAGGCGATGACCGCCCCGGAGCGGTGATTTCGGTGGTTCAGAACGGCGAAGTCGTCCTCGCCAAGGGCTACGGAATGGCCAACCTCACGTACGGCGTCCCCATGACGGCCGAAACCGGAATGTCCATTGCGTCGGTCTCCAAGCACTTTACGGCGACGGCTCTGCTGCTTTTGGAGCAGGATGGCAAGCTCAGTCTCGAGGACGATATCCGGGAGCACATCCCCGAACTGAAGGACTTCGGAACGCCGATCACGCTCCGGAACATGCTCAATCACACCTCCGGCTACCGCGAGATCCTGAACTTCCTGCCTATGGCCGGATGGCGGTTTGGGGATGCCTTCACACGTGAGGATCCAATTCGTGTAGTTCAGAACCAGGCTCGGTTGCAAAACGAGCCCGGTGCCGAGTTCAACTACAATAACACCTCGTTCATGCTTCTGGCCACCGTGGTTGAGCGCGTGTCGGAGCAGGACTTCAACGAGTTCATGGAGGAGCGGGTGTTCGGGCCCCTGGACATGAACCACACGACCATAAAGACGCAGCCGGGCCAGATAATTCCGGGCAGTTCACAGGGCTACGCGCCAGACAGTGATGGCGGCTTTGTCTACATGAGGCACTTCGGCGAGGGCTACGGGGCCACCGGGGTTAACTCCACGGCATCCGACATGACCAGGTGGATGATGAACTTCCGTGACGGCACGGTAGGCGGATTGGCTGCGATTGACGCGCTGACAACCCGGGGCGTTCTGACTAGTGGAGACACGACCGGTTACGCGCTGGGCCTGGGTGTCCGGGATTGGCGAGGCCAGCAGCTTTTCACGCATACGGGTGGCGAGACCTCCCATCGGACCTATTTCGGCTACTTCCCCGAGATCGAGTCCGGCCTCTTCTTCTCCAGCAACAATCCGGCGTTCAGCCTCGGAATGTGGAGTGACATTGCCGGCGCCTTCTTCGCCGAGCATTTGGAGCCTCTAGAGGAGGAGGAGACACCTGCAGACTCACTTGCCCGCAGTGCGCCCTCCGCCGAGCGACTTCAGGCCATCGCCGGCACCTGGAAATTCGTCGGCGCACCTCTGCGGATCGAGTACACGGTCGAAGGCCAGGAGCTCTTCGCGCAGGCCACGGATCAGCCGCGGTTCAAGGTCGAACCCACGAGTGACTCCACCTTCACGTTTGTAGGTCTCCAGGCGTCGGTGACCTTTCATTTTGAAAGTGACGGGACAACCACGCGAGCGACGCACCACCAGGGTCCGGACTCACCCATGGAAAAGGCCACCGCACCCGCCATCACGCCTGAAGCGTTGAGCGCCTACTCTGGACGTTTCATCAACGACGAACTCGAGACCATTTACACTCTGAAGGTCAACGAGGATGGCAAGCTGATGGCCCACCACCGCAGGTATGACCCCTTCGTAGTCTCGCATGTTGAGGGCGACGAGTTTGCGGGCGGCCAGTGGTTCCTGAGCAGTATCAAGTTCGACCGCGATCCCACAGGTCACGTCGTCGGGTTTGAGGGCGGCAATGGGCGAACCCGCGGCGTTTGGTTCAAGCGAATGGACTAGATCAGATCTGGACCGCCACCTTGTAGATCGGATCTTCGATGATGTTGACGTCCACCACGTCCTGGGCATTCTCAATCAGACGACGACAGTCCTTGCTGAGATGTCGCAGGTGAAGGGTCTTCCCGGCACGGAGGTAGCGCTCCGTAATGCGGTTGAGCGCCTCAATACCTGACATGTCACTGACCCGGCTCTCCCGGAAGTCGATGATTACCTCATTGGGGTCATTCAGCACGTCAAACTTGTCCGAGAAGGCCTGAGTCGACCCAAAGAATAGCGGGCCATACATCTCATAGTGCTTGATGCCGTCATCATCCACGTACTTGCGGGCGCGGATCCGCCTTGCGCTCTCCCAGGCAAAGATCAACGCAGATACAATCACTCCGATCAGAACTGCCAAGGCCAGATTGTGCATGAAGACCGTGATTGCGGCCACCAGAATGCCCACCAGGTTGTCGTGGTTGGGCATCTTTCCGATCGCGCGAACGCTCGCCCACTCGAAGGTGCCAATCGCCACCATGATCATCAGGCCAGTCAGTGCGGCGATAGGCATCTGCTCGATGTACTCGGCACCAAACATGATGAATACCAGCAACATCACGGAGGCCACGATTCCGGAAAGCCTCGCCCTGGCACCAGCTGAGATGTTAATAAGACTCTGCCCGATCATCGCGCAGCCGCCCATTCCGGAGAAGAACCCGGTGACCACATTGGCCAGACCCTGAGCGACCGCCTCCTTGTTACTTCGCCCGCGGGTTTCGGTAATCTCATCAATGAGATTGAGCGTCAGCAGACTCTCTATCAACCCGACGCCGGCAACAATGAATGCGTACGGCGCAATAATCACCATGCTTTCCAGCGTAAACGGAACCTCCGGGATGTGGAAGGGCGGGAACCCTCCCTTGATCGAACTGATGTCTCCCACGCTTGTGGTGTCCAGGTCCAGCGCCAGCACGATGGCCGTCACCACCAGGATTGCTGCCAGCGAAGACGGAAACGCCTTGGTCAGCTTGGGCAGACCCCAGATGATCAGCATGGTCAGCAGAACCAGACCGACCATCAGGTAGAGTTCAGTCCCCATCATCCAACCCAGGGTGCCGTCTACGGAGGCCGTCTTGAACGATCCCATCTGGGCCAGGAAAATCACAATGGCCAGTCCGTTGACGAACCCATACATCACCGAATGGGGGACCAGGCGAATGAACTTGCCGAGCCGCAGGAAGCCGGCTGCCATCTGGATGAAGCCAGCCAACACGACGGTAGCGAAGATGTACTCGACGCCGTGCGTCTGCGCCAGGCTGACAATCACCACGGCGATGGCGCCCGTGGCGCCGGAAATCATTCCGGGGCGGCCGCCGAAAATGGATGTCACCAGTCCAATGGTGAACGCGGCGTACAGGCCCGTCAGTGGGGAGAGTCCCGCAATGAGCGCAAACGCGATGGCCTCTGGAACCAGGGCCAGGGAGACGGTTAGTCCGGAAAGAACCTCAGTGGTGAGCTTGGCTTCTTTCGGGAGATCGAACAGGTTCAGGATTCGCTTCATGTAGTCGGCATAGGTAGAGCGCGACGCCATTTTTCGTCACGCAAGCCGCCTCCAACGAGTCATCGGGTCGGCCGGTTGTCCCGGTATCGGCCTCTGGAAACGCTTTTCGAAGAGTTTGCCGTGCAATAGCGAAGAAGAAGACCCGATTGGCCGTAATTTTCTGATCGACCATCGCTCTACACCGCCCCCCTTCCAGTCATGAGAAGCAGCCTCCTCCTCTTCCTACTGTCTTTCGTCGCCGTTTCCTGCACCGAGGAAGCCATCGAACCCGGTTGGCACACCGACTTCTTCGACGACTTTGACTCCTTCAACACCGACAACTGGCAAGACCAGATTCTTTGGGTCAACGATGAGGACCAGTGCTACGTCCGCGATGGCGCCTACGGGACTCGGGAGGTCTCTGACGGATCGATCAAGCTCAAAGTGGTAAACGTCGGCGAGGTGATGGAGTGCGACAACATGTCCAAATTCGGAGAGCAGCATCCTCCCACCCAGTACATGGCCGGACGTATCGCCTCCAAGAACCTCCAGGAGTTTGTCAAAGGCCGGTGGACCGCGCGACTAAAGCTATCGGGCAGCGGGGTGGATGGCATGTTTCCAGCCTGGTGGCTGCTAGGTGCGCAGAACAACGAGCCGCCTGTTCAGGAGCCAGATGAGACGGTCTGCTGGCCCATCACCGGCTCAGGAGAGATCGACGTCTTTGAACATCACGGCGCCAGCGGCACGGACCACTTCGTTGCCAGGGCCATCAAGGCGCTCGGTGGCTGCGAAGAGGGCGGTGACTGGTGGACGTATCAGCTTGGCCTGGATTCAGCGCTGGAGGAATACCACGAGTACGGCGTCGAATGGTCAGACGGAGACCTGGTGTACAAAATAGACGGCGTCGAGGCAGCGCGAAACGACAGCTTGGGCGTGCTCTATCCGGAGGCGCTTTTCGCCATCCTGAACTACGCCAAGATCACGGACGCACCGATGACGGGCGAGTGGGTCATGGACGTTGACTGGGTAAAGCACGAATCTTGGCGATCCGAATAGAGCCTACCGGCGGGGAATCACCCAGACATCGCGATCGGCGTCCACCGAGCCGCCTAGCTGCCGCTCGACCACCCGGTCCACGACTGTGACCCCCATGCTGGCCATGTTGTCGAAGGTGTCGATGCCAGAGTCGAAGCCGCCCCGTGTCCGGTGAATGTCGAACCCGCCTGCCAAGCGTCTACCGAACGCTTTTTCTACGCCTTCCTTGCCGACCAGAAATCCGATCAAGCCGCCCCAAGTCGCGGTCGGGTTGTCAGAGTCCCAACCGGCGAGTGACCCGATGCGGATGGTCTCCAGCAAATCGCCCTCGCCGTAGAACAGGCTCACCATCCCGGCGGCGAAGTTAATGCCTGCCGCAAAGCAGCCGCCGCAGACCTCGTCGCGGGCGGCCCAGTCGTAGCCATCTTCCATGCGGATCTGGTAGCGCTCCTGCAGTGAGTCGCGCGTTGCTTCCCAGGGTGCCCCGGATGCGTGCATGGTTTTTACGAAGTCGTACATGGCGGCGGAGTAGCTCCCATCCTCGAACCGCGCCTGGGCGCGTTCCGCCATCCAGTTCAACTGCCTCCCCGTTCCCCAATCCGGGTTCACCTTCGACGCCAACGAGTACATCACCACGTAGAATTCGGCGATGGCCGCGGCGTCGCCCCTGGCCGTGGTCCGGATAGGCAGGTAGGCCAAGTCCAGTGCCGCGGAGGGTCGGCCGGGGGCAAACAGCCCGAAGATCTCAGTGGTGAGCTGCGCATCGATCATCTCGTAGTGCGGATTCCGGGCCGGATCACTCGTCTCCGGAGGAAGGACGCCGCCGCGCATCAGATCGTGGGCGGTCTGGTTGGAGACCCACAGATAGTTCTCGGGATGGCCGTCTGCCGTCTTGAATGGCGTGTTCTCGTCCGAGTAGATGTGCTTCAGCCAGGCGCGGCGAATCTGTTCGGCTGAGAGGCGAGTGGCGTCCTCTTCGAACGTGGTTCGGAGGTAGATGTATTCAATGTCCGTGTCGTCGTCCGCGCCCCAGGTCTCGTTCGGGGGATCCAGGAAAAAGTCGATGGAGTCTCCTTCAGTACCCGGACCCCAGCCTCCCCAAATGTTCGGTTCATCCGGGCCGCCCCAGTTTGCCCGGGTGTAGAATCCGGCACCCTTCCCGTCCCAGCCGTCACCGCCAATCTTGTCCATCTCCGTGATGAGACCGGTCCAGTTGGCAATGCTTTGGCCAAGCCAGAAGCCCTGAAGCCGCTGGTGGTAGTCGCTTCTGGAGATTTCGAACTGCTCGGCGGACTCGGGCGCTTGGGTGCAGCCTACGGCCGCCAACATGAGAATCCAGGCTAGGTGTCGCATAACGGGGTCAGGACGTGAGTGCGGTTACTGCAGGAACAGGTACCAACCCTCCGTCAGGCTGGCGGATTCCGCGGAGGCTCAGGCCTTCGCCCAGCACTAACAACTCCGAACAGAGCTCGGAACGGTCCTCCAACAACTCGCCAATCAACGCCTTGCGACGTCTGCGAAGAACGCGGACTCGCATGGCGCGGTAGGTCTCAGCACTGAGTTCGGAATAGACCAGAGCCAGAAAGCCTCCGAGGATGCCAATAGCCACGGTCGTCAGGACAACAAGGACCGCCAGGTCAGGCAACGCCGGAAACAGGACACGCAGTTCATGCTGCGCGAACCAGGCCGCCACCCCCGCAAGTGCCCACGTCAGTGGGAAGAGAACGGCCCCGCCAATCAGCTTGAGTGTGGCCTCGTCCTTCTTCGATTGAGAGATCCTTCGCGTGATCAGCTTCAGCAGGACGTAGGGCAGAATGTTGATGATGGTACCCAGCACCAGAATTGGAGGAAACAGCAGATAGACGGCGATGGCTTGGGCCAGAAACATCGAAACGAGGATAGGAGAAGCCATCCGGGGTAGGGCCGTCAGCTCGTGGTCTTCTAGTCCGAGGAGTCTTAGACAGCGGTCATAGCGAGCTATTCGGCTCCGGAAGGCTTCCAGGCGATCAGGGTCGGTTTTCCTTCGGGCCTGATATCCGTCCCAGATGCGTGCGTATCCAAGCCGGCTTTCCGCCAGGCTGGGAGTCTTGTAGTCCGCTCCGGCTCGATGGACTAGTTCCGCCTGGACCAGCTTGCTGGCCCGATGCATCAGGTGGTGAATGTGCCAGTCCTCCGTGGCACCGACCACCCTGATGAGGCACGTCTCAATGAGCTCGGTGAGTCCCTTTACCGCCCCTCGCCGAGCGGAATCATTCTCGCCCGGCGTGATGTCGATTTCGGCCGGCAGCTGAAGGCTAGGCTGGAAAGAAACCAGCACGCGAGAGCGGAATACGTTCTTGCGATCGTAGTGCAGGCCAACCGGAATGATCACTGGTGCCGGCTGTCCGGCAGGCTGCATGTCCCGTGCTTGGTAATAAAGTCTTGCCGCGCCTGTCTTGATCTCGGAAAGGTGCGAGAGGTCGTGACTCAATCCCTCCGGAAACAGGGCGGAGAATGAGCCGCCCGCCACCTCCTCAGCAAGGCCGTCTAGACTCCGCTCGTTCGCCTGCTTTCGCTCCACACTCGAGAGGTCGCTCTGGTCGCCCGCCCGGTAGATGGGGACTGTCCCAAGGCGCTTGATGAACCAACCCAACACGGGCAAGGAAAAGAGGCCGTGCCGTGCGCCGAAGACAATTCTCCTGGGAAAGACCGCCATGATCAAGGCCGGGTCCACCAACCCGTTCGGATGGCCCGCAATGAGTAGGCCTCCCCTATCGGTGGGGATGTTCTCGATGCCCTCGACCACGACCTCCCGAAAGAACAGCCGCAGCCATCGCCGAATCAGCTTCTGGAAGGTGCGGTAGACGCTGTCAGTCTGGTTGGACAAGGGGGTTCGGCCGCCGGGTGAGAGAGGCAAGATGCGCAATTGGGCCTGCCACCTCAACTGTTTAGTAGTGGCCGCTGTGATTCTAGCGAATTGACAGTCCTGTCACGGCGTCTGCTTCAAAGAACTTAAATCCGGTCTCCTCACCAACGACCGTATTGAGAGTGATTCGCTCTACGAACGGTATGTAGACCTGGATTGTCAGCTTGTCTGTGAGGCCTTGGCCTGAGG
>JBLFXH010000057.1:0-15331 GCA_047611125.1 Rhodothermales bacterium | reverse complement strand
CGGGATGTCTTTGAGGAGGTCGAAGACACGTTCTTTGAGAGCGGCTACAACCAGATCAACTGGACCGTCTTCGCCGAGTCCAACGAGTTTGTCTGGTACTCGCAGGAGGACGACTGGGGCCATCTGTATCTCCGTGATTTGCAGACCGGTGCGCTCAAGAATCGTCTGACGGAGGGAGACTGGAGAGTCCTGGCTGTCCGCAATTGGGACCCGTTGACCCGAACCGCATTTTTCACTGGTGGAAGCCGCGAGCCTGGAGACCCCTACTTCCAGTACCTGTACCGCGTTGACTTCGACGGGTCTGACCTGCGCCTGTTGACGCCGGACAGCCTGAACCACGCCGTCAGTTTCTCGCCGGACAACCAATACTTCATCGATACCGCCTCCTCTCCTGCCACGCCTCAAACTATCACGCTCCGGAGCAGTGACGACGGCCAGGCCATCGTAGAGTTGGAGCGGGCAGATATCTCCGAACTCCTGGCTAGCGGATGGAAGCCGCCCGCGCCCTTCGTAGTCAAGGCCCGGGACGGAGAGACGGACATCTACGGCCTGATGTACACGCCGACCAACCTCGACCCGAATCGCAATTATCCGGTCCTCAATTACCTCTATCCCGGCCCGCAGTCAGGTTCCGTGGGGAGCCGGAGCTTCAATCCATCCCGCAGCGACAAGCAGGCCGTGTCCGAGTTGGGCTTTGTGGTGGTTGAATTGGATGCCATGGGATCTCCGATGCGCTCCAAGTCCTTTCACGAGGCCTACTACGGCAACATGGGAGACAACGGGCTTCCGGACCAGATCACCGGGATCCAGCAACTCGGAGCCCGTCACAGGTACATGGACCTGGACCGGGTGGGCATCTGGGGTCACTCTGGCGGCGGGTTCGCCTCTACAGCTGGCATCCTTCGGTATCCCGACTTCTACAAGGTGGCGGTTTCCGGTGCAGGAAACCATGACAACGCCACCTACGAGGACGACTGGGGCGAGAAGTGGCAGGGGCTTCTCGAACAGAATCCTGACGGCACGACCACCTACGACAACCAGGCCAATCACCTGTTAGTAGACAATCTGAAAGGGAAGCTCCTAATCGCTCACGGATCCATGGACAGCAACGTCCCTCCCAATAACACAATGCTTCTTGCCGAGGCGCTGATGAATGCCGGGAAAGACTTCGATATGCTGATCTTCCCGAACAGCAGGCACGGATTCCGACAGGGCGAATACTGGATGCGTCGCCGGTGGGACTATTTCGTCAAACACCTGATTGGCGCCGAGCCGCCCAAAGAATTCAAGTTTGGGCAGCAGCGCGACCAACCCAGCATGTAGGTATTCGCTTCGCGCATTTCAGCCCTTCCCATTAGCCTTTTAGGGCTGCTCTGGTGTTCGTCTTGCGCACCCGGATTGCCCTACTACGACGGCTCGGCCTACCCGCGCTCGGAGGGTGACGTTCGCGCTCTTGTGGTCTGGGTTCGATTTGCTGACGATGTGAGGGTGTATGTCGAACCGGCCACCGAGGCAGCCGCTGACTGGCTCGAGCCAGACGGGCTTCCGACCTTTTCGGACAGAGTGATCTCGCCAACTGCTGAGGACCCTTCCGGCCTGACTGAGTATTTCCTTGAGCAGTCCGCCGGCCGGCTGCGCCTGACCGGCAGATCGTTTCCGGACGTGGTGGTCAGTGCCGATGACGAGTCAGAGTACCGTCGGCCAAACGGCACCCTGGACCAGGCAAGGCTGACGAGGGAAATCGTTGCCCAGATCGATGCTGATCCTCGTGTGGACCTAACCGACTTTGACGCGGACTTTGACGGCTTCGTTGATTACCTGTTCGTGGTCATCCGCTCTATGCATCAGGCGCGGCTGTATCCGTCCCACGCTGCGGGCGTGTCGGACCTCGGGTACACCTCGGAAGAACCGGAATGGGCCGGGCAAACTCTCCAGATCAATCAGGATGCAAGCGGCTCCTACATTCGCTACGACAGCGCTGGCAATATTTTTCCGCGGATTGATCTGGTGCGGTTGATGGCACACGAGTTGGGACACGATCTATGGCGGGACTATGTCCACCTGAGGCCCGTTGCCCCAGCGCCCGGTATTCCGCCTTTTGCTGAGCGTCAGGTGGGCTATGTCCTGATGGCGGGCAATTCAGACTCCCGGGGAGACGAGACCATTTCTGCGTACGAGCGGGACCTACTTGGCTGGATTGACTGCAAACCCCTGACGGCCGACACGACGGTCCTGGTGAGGGACCTCTATTCTGCGGGAGCGGAGAACTGCTACACCTACCAGGCACCGGCCGGAGGGCGCCAGCAGGGGCGCCGGATCTACCTCTCCGCGCGATACCGAGTTGGTCCTTATGACCGGCTTCTGACCAACCGCTCGCCGGCGGCCGCGAGCGACCAAGGGCTGATGGACACGGGTCTCCTGGTCATGGCGACCGAACCCGGAGGACGCACCGGTCCGGTTCCGCGCGACCAACAGCTGGTTCTTTCGAATCACGCGGCAGACTACAGCGGAGATCTGTTCCAACCCGGCGATCGCCTGACCCCGTGGACGCGGCCCAACTCCTCGGGGTACCTCACCTTCCCGCTAGAGGGTAACGCCTGGGCCAAAACGTCTCAGAAGTCCGGCGTCTTTGCCGCCCTCCATGTGCTGGAGGCTCCCGAGGAAGACGCCGTCCGCCTGCGTTTTACTCGTGACGACCGCATCGATACGGTCTTTGGGCAGGGCGATGTCATTCCCGCCCTTCCTGGACTTCGATTCTCCGGCATGAGCAGGGTGCAAGGCCAGACCGAACTGCTGGGAAACGCTCACTTTGAACTGCTGAGTGTCGAGTCCACGCTGGACATCCTGGGCGTGGCGATAGTAGAGCACCTTGTACTCGAACCTGGGGCAACCGTCCGTGTGAGCGGGCTCTTGAGCGTCGATCACATCAGCGGACTGGATCGCGGCACCGTGATCGTTGAAACGCCGGGTCGCATCCAGGGTGATGCCGCCAAAGAATTATTGGATACAGGAACGCCATGACCAACTCAGACCTGGCCACGGAGCCTCACGCCGATTGGACGCCCACAGCGCGCATTGGCTTCCGCTTCCTGTTCGCATATATCGTCCTATTCTACCTGACCTTTTCCGCCTTTTTCGCGCCGTTCGCGCTCCCGGTGGCTCTGATGAGCCAAGCTGTGTGGGGCGTGATCGTACCCTGGGTTGCCACCGCAATCCTCAGCGTGCCACCGCCACCGATGGTCACTGATGGCGACGGGTTGGCCCAGTGGATCCAGATGTCAGGATGCGGCCTGCTGGCGGTACTGGCAACACTGATCTGGAGCTACCTGGACCGGAGGCGGACCGAGTATAGAAAGCTCCACCAGTGGTTACGGGTTCTCGGACGCTACGCCCTCGGCGTTGCGATGATCACCTACGGAGTCGCCAAGATTATCCACCTGCAGATGCTCCCTCCGCACCTGGCGAAGTTGGTCCAGCCGCTGGGTGAGTCCTCACCCACCTCGCTACTCTGGGTCTTCATGGGCTCATCCGCGGCGTACTCGGCGTTCACGGGAGTTGTCGAGTTTCTGGGCGGAGTTCTTCTCTTCAACCGCCGTACCACGACGCTCGGAGCACTGATCTCGACTGGCGCGATGGTCCATGTCCTGTCTCTGAACCTGGCCTACGACGTGTCGGTGAAAATCTGGTCGATGAACCTCACGGTTCTCGCCCTCGTGCTCATCGCCCCGGACCTCCGACGTCTGGTGGACGTGCTGGTGCGGAACCGACCGAGCACGCCGGTCACCTTCCCACGACTCTTCGGCACCGAGATGCGCGACCGTCGCATGTTTCGGTTCGGGATGGTCCTCCTCGCGCTCACGCTGGCATTCCGAGCCTTCGGATTCCTCAATGGCCGCGGATCTGCGTATGCCCGGACGCCGACCCCGGTCTGGGGCATCCACGAGGTCCAGTCTTTCATGGCGAAGGGTGAAGCGAGACCTCCGCTCCTGACCGACACGGACCGATGGCGGACCGTCGTCATTGAGCGCTCGGGACTAGCCAGCATCCGCTCAATGGACGGCTCTGTCGTCGATTACTTCACGAGCGTTGACACCGCGGCCTCGACCGTCACCTTTATGCCGAACCCCGAACCCTCGATCACGACAGCCGGGGCAACGAGGTGGGCCTACGATCCGGGGCTGATCAAGCGTGTCTTCGAGGATGCCGTCGAGGACGGGGCCTTGGGCGCGGTGATGCTCGACTACTCACTCTCGAATGCGGGGGAGCTCTCCCTCTCCGGTCTGTGGGCGGGGGATTCGATCGCAGTCGCGATGGCGCGGGTCGATGAGTCCGATTTCCTCCTGCTCACCCGCGGGTTCCACTGGGTGCAGGACTACCCGTTCTTCCGCTGACGAGATAGACAGGCACGTAGATCACCTTGCCAGCTTCGGCCTTTCGGATGACGTCCGATCTTTGGTCCCTGATGGACTGGAGCGCTTTGCGGCGATGGCCTCAGACGGCGGGGTACGCCCGCCGGTAGTGCTTTCCAAGGCCGATCTGCTTGACAAGTCTGCCCGCGCGGATGCGACGCAGGCGGTCGCTCACCTCGGGGATAGTGGCCAAAATCCAGGCGGACGATTTCGACTCCCGATTCTAGAGCGGCTACGACGTCTGCATATCGCCCTCATGTTGCGCCTGAAGGCCCGTCCCGGACCGTGTTTGAGAAACCAACCGGCCGGCCTGCCCGACCAGTGCCAACCACCTAACTTGCGGGTCAGGCACACCAACAGGCGACGATGAAACGGTTTTTTTGCACCTCCCTCCTCCTCTGCTTCCTCCCACTAGCAGCATGGAGCCAGAGCCTCCCCCCTGACTTTGACGGCTTTGTCAGTCGTGTCCTGGAAGAATTTGACATCCCCGGCGCCGGAATCGCCGTTGTCTCGGAAGGTCAGGTCCTGCTGGCAGACGGCTTTGGCGTCCTGGATATGGAGGCTGGTGTTGAGGCAGACGCCCACAGCCTGTTCGGAATTGCCTCCAATTCGAAGGCCTTTACGGCAACTGCTCTCGGGCTCCTGGTAGAGCGCGGACAATTGGAGTGGGACCGCCCGGTCGTGGAGTATCTGCCTTGGTTTCGCCTTTCGGATCCCTACGTCACGGCGGAGTTGACCATTCGCGATCTGCTTGTGCATCGCAGCGGGCTGGCTCCCTACGCCGGCGATCTACTGTGGTGGCCTCCAACGGAACTCTCCCGAAGGACTATCGCGGAGCGACTGAAGTACGTTCCGCTGTCGACCAGCTTCCGGAGTGCTTACGCCTACGACAACGTACTGTACTTGGTGGCCGGAGAGGTCATTGAGAGCATTTCCGGGATGACCTGGGAGGAGTTCGTCCGGACGCAGATCATGGACGTGGTTGGCATGGCCGACTCAAACGTCTTGCATTCCGCCGCGGGCGAGGGTGTGAATGTGGCCCAGCCGCATGCGCGGGTTGACGGCGTAGTCCGCAAGATTGCCCCCTTCGCCAGCGACAATACCAATCCAGCGGGAGGTGTCAACTCAAGCGCTGCGGATATGGCCCGTTGGATGATCACCCAATTGAACGAGGGGACGACGCCAGATGGGGCTAGACTATTCGGCGAGGCGACTGCTCGCGAACTGCGAAGTCCGGTCACCCCCATTCCTGTTTCGCCTCCGCATCCGCTGCTAGCGCCGCAGGCGGCCAACTTTGCTGGGTATGCGCTCGGATTCCACGCGCAGGACTATCGGGGGGAGTTCATGCTCACTCATGGTGGCGTTCTACCTGGATACTTTTCGCGTCTGGCCATGATTCCGGGGCGTGAACTGGGCGTAGTCGTGATGCTGAATGGCGAGTCGGGACGAGCACATCGCGCCATTGTCTACCACGTGCTTGATCACCTCATGGGAGTCGAGTCTCCGCATGATTGGCTAGGCGCTTATGCCCAGCTCGAGGCGGATTCGCGCGCTCAGTCGGGCTCCGACCCCTTCGCATGGCCTGATCCTCCCTCCCGCCCCATTCGGGCGCGGGCCTCTTCAGCGTATACAGGAGACTACCAAGACGCCTGGTATGGTCACGTGTATGTGGAGCCAGCCGCCGAAGGCCTTCGGATGCGGTTCGAGCACTCCCCTTCACTAGAGGGCGACCTCGTGCACTGGGACGGCGACACATTCATCGCCCGATGGGATGACCGCGAGTTGCGGGCCGATGCCTATGTGACGTTCGTCGTCGACCCGAGCGGCCGCGAGTCACATCGGATTGAAATGTCCTGGGTGTCAGACGCTACTGATGTGAGCTTTGACTACCACGATTTGGACTTGCGACGCGCGCGTAAATGACGTTTTTGTAACCCGTCCGAGCCAGCCATGTCCACGAGAAGCCGGTTCGCAGCCTTCATCCTGCTGCTTACGCTCGCGGGCGGGGCCGCGCTAACGCTGCCCCTTAGTGAATGGGCGCTTGCCCTCGTGGAGTGGATCACGGGAGCGGGAGTAGTCGGGGTCGCGCTTTACGCCGTGGCATATGTGGTCGCCGCCCTATTCATGCTGCCGGGCTCCATCCTGGGGCTCGCGGCCGGATTCGCCTGGGGGCCAGTCATAGGAGTGCTCATTGTTTCTCCCGTCAGTGTCGTGGCCGCCACGGCAGCATTCCTGATGGGCCGCTTTGTCGCGCGTGATTGGATAGCCGGCAAGGTCAAGGACACCCCCCGCTTTGCGGCCATTGACTCGGCCGTGGCCAACGACGGTTTTCGTGTCGTGGTGCTGTTGCGCCTCTCTCCGCTTTTTCCGTTCAATCTGCTCAACTACGCTCTTGGACTCTCGCCTGTTCGGCTTCGCGATTACGTCCTTGGGTCCTTCCTGGGCATGCTACCCGGGACCTTTCTTTATGTCTATGTCGGCTCCCTGGTGACCAGCGTGTCCGCCTTGATGGGAGGCCGCCGGCCGGTCGTGGGTGGATGGGAGCAGGTGCTCTACTGGGGCGGGCTCGTGGCCACGGTGGTAGTGTCGGTCCTGATTACGCGCATGGCGCGCCGGGCATTGCGTCAGTACGTGCCCGTCGACACGAGTGAAGCGTGAATAAGGACTTCCCCCACCTTCAGAGATCAACATTGACGCCTTCAAGTTCGAATTCCAGCCTGGTTCTCCCGAGCGGTGATCGCGACCGGAGCCCGCGCTGCCGAACTGCCGATCCCGGGCCTCGCCGAAGCCGGGTATCTGACGAACGAGTCGGTCTTCAGCCTGACAGAATTGCCTGCCAGGATCGTGGTTGTCGGAGCCGGTCCGATTGGGTGCGAGATGGCGCAGTCTTTCCGACGCCTCGGAAGCCAGGTCACCATAGTCTCGCTTGACGATGACCTGCTGCCTCGCGAAGACCAGGACGCGGCCACCGTTCTGAAGCGGCAGTTCGAACAGGACGGCATCGAGCTCTGCCTGGAAGCCAGGCTGCAGCGCGTAGACGGAGGCGACGAAGGTAGTACGGTGGTATTCGATCGGGGCGACG
The DNA here is from genome assembly GCA_047611125.1 of Rhodothermales bacterium. Classification (GTDB taxonomy): domain Bacteria; phylum Bacteroidota; class Rhodothermia; order Rhodothermales; family UBA10348; genus JABDJZ01. The sequence continues at coordinate 7,840 of JBLFXH010000057.1, read as the reverse complement.
GCCCGGAGGAGGTTGTCTGTGACCAGGTTCTCGTTGCCGTCGGCCGGACACCCAATACGGCCGGAATGGGGTCGAGGCTGCCGGAGTAGAATTTGACCGGTCAGGTGTCGTGGTGAATTCGAGACTCCGCACGTCCAACCGTCGGATCTTCGCCGCTGGCGACATCTATTCCGTCTGCAAGTTCACCCACGCCGCCGATGCCATGGCGCGGATCGTGATTCAGAACGCCCTCTTTGCCGGCCGAAAATCGGTGGATGACTTGGTGATCCCGTGGGCGTCACGGCGGTGGAAGCCCGAAAGCGCGGTGACGATGTGCGGACCTATACCTTCGAAATGGCCGGCGTAGACCGAGCCATCCTGGATGGGGAAACCGAGGGGTTCGGACGCTTTCACGTGGACACCCGAAATGGTAAATTGCTCGGAGCGACGGTGGTCGCTGCACACGCAGGCGAACTCATCTCGGAGGCCGCCCTCGCCATCACCCGTGGCCTTACTGCCCTGGCCTTTTCGAGCGTCATACATCCATACCCGACACAGTCCGAAGTCTGGAAGCGCCTGGGCGATGCGGTGGCACGTGAGCGTCTTAAGCCGTGGCTCAAGCGCGTATTCACCCGATACCTGGCTTGGCGTCGATAGTGGGTTCGTGCCGAAGGATGCCGCACCACTGGCCCCGAAATGAGCGAGTCCACGATTTCAGTCGTCGTTCCGGTCTTCAATGAAGCCGCGCGCGTGGTCGAGGCGCTGACCGCGCTGCAGCACGTCGCGGCATGGCATGAGATCATTGTCGTGGATGGTGGCAGCACCGACTCCACGGTGGCCCTAACCAAGACGGTACCCGGCTGTGTGGTTATTGACAGCGAGCGCGGGAGGGCGACCCAATTGAACGCCGGAGCGCGCCAGGCCGCTGGCAATGTCTTCCTGTTCCTGCACGCGGACGTGTCGCTACCGGCCAACGCGCGGGAAGAAATCGATCAAACGCTGGGTGAACCGGCGGTGGTCGGCGGTGCATTCAGAACATGGACCGTGCCAGACGGGCCAGCCCCAAAATGGTCCTGGGTGATCCACCTGGCCGATCTTCGGTCTCGATACTCGCGACTGCCCTACGGAGACCAGGCAATTTTCGTGACGAGGGAGGCTTTCTCTCAGTCGGGCGGGTACCCCGAGCAGCCCCTTTTTGAGGACCTGGAGTTTGGCCGGCGCCTTCATCGAATTGGAGCTACCCGCACGGTCCGCTCCTCGGTACGTGTATCGGCGCGCCGGTTTGTGGCGCGGCCCATCTACTATTTCGTCGTGATGAATCTGCTCCCCGTGCTCTATGCGCTGGGGGTGCCGACGAGGCTACTCCGCGGGTGGTACGGGGATGTGCGCTGAGTTAGTCGTATCGGCTAGGCCCCTTAGCCTTGACCGCAGGTGACGTAAATTGCCGCTCCGGACATCCGGCACCGCATGTACAAGAATTGGCTTCTGATCACGCTGATGGCCGGGTTCGGGTTGCTTATTGTCTTCCAGAAGAAGAAGGAGCTCAAGGGCGTCGGCAATGTGCTCGCGGAGCGAACATCGCGGGCAAACGACTCGCGGTAGCCCAGCATATTTTCAATGCTGTGACGGCGGCCATCGCGATTGCGCTGATTGGGCAGTTCATTTGGGCGGTAAACCAGACGGCCAGTTTGGTCGGCATCGCCTCAAACAACTGGACCCTGAAACTGGCAGTGTTCCACACGTTCTTTAATCTGACCGGGGTGCTAGTGATGATCCCCTTCATTCCGGTACTCGTTCAGCAGCTTGAGAAGCGAGTCACGGTTGGCGCTGAGAAGACGGAGGCCAGAAAGGCGGGAATTGAGCCGACCTACCTGAATGAGGCCGCGCGTCGGAGCCGGCATCCAGGTGCTCCCGGATCGACTGCCGATAGGCCCGCCCGATAGGCAGAGTTTGGCCACTATCCACCAAGACGTCGTTCGATGTGAAAGACGAGATCCGAGCCAGGGGCACCAGGAACGAGCGGTGGACGCGAAGAAATCCGTGGGGACGAAGTCGGTCTTCCCATTGTCCAATCCGCACCCGGGTCTCCAGGACGCCATCGTCAGAATGAATGAGAACCCGATCGTCCAGGCTCTCGAAGTACAGTATTGCCTCTGGCTGGACCCGGACCGTACGGCGGCCCGAAGGGACAAACAGCGGCTCTGAGGGCGGGGCTCCAGCAGGCGCTCCAGATGAAGCTTCCGAAGGCGAATCCTGCGTTCGACCGCGATACTTGTCAAGCGCGACAAGAAGTCGGGCCAGCGATACAGGCTTGAGCAGGAAGTCTACCGCATCGACTTCGAAGCCCTCCAGCGCATGGTCTCGGTGCGCTGTCGTAAAAATCACTGGCGGTCCCTGGCGCAGCGTTCGGGCCAGCTCCAGCCCGGTAAGTCGCGGCATTTCGACGTCCGCTATCAGGAGGTCGAAGTCACCTTCGCGAAGGTGATGGAGTGCCTTGACCGGGTCAGTTTCGGTTGCCGCGACCTCAACGTCAGGTATGCCTTCAAGGTGGTGAACGATAACATCGATCGCGAGAGGTTCGTCATCCAGAATCATGCAGCGAATCATGCTTCTCCCCACTCGACTGAAGCGATAAACTCATCGGTTCTGCGTTCAAGCACGAGGGCATGCTGGTCAGGATACAGGAGCTTGAGGCGCCGTTTCAGGTTTACTAATCCAAAGCCTCCCGGCCTATCGGCGTCGGGCGCCGACTCCGCGATGGAGTTGCTAACCTGGAAGCGAGTCCGCTCGCTACTGGACTCCAGAGACACTGTGATAAGACAATCGGAGGTGTCGGACCGCAAGCCATGCTTGATGGCATTCTCGACCAGTGGAAGCAGCAGGAGCGGGGCCACTGAGACATCCGGAACCGGGTCCGGAAGCCGGAAGCTCAGACGCAGGCGGTGGCCGAACCGGAGTTTCTCCATGGCCAGGTACGACTGGATGAAGCTCAGTTCGTGCGCAAGGACGGCTACCTCTGTTTGTGACCTGTAGAGTACGTAGTCAAGCATCTCTGACAGTCGCAAGACAGTGTCAGGCGCCTTGTCTGAACCCTTCAGCGTGAGGGCATAGAGGTTATTGAGGGAGTTGAAGAGGAAGTGCGGGTGGATCTGGCCTTTCAGTAGGGCTAGTTCGGCCTCGCGAAGCTTCAGCTCGGACTCCAGACGAAGGTTCTCTGCGATCCGGCTCCGATCACGAAGAGAATAGGCCTGCTGCACAAGTCGAATGGCCACGACCAGGACGACAACAACATAGAAGGCCACGAGCATCCCCATGAAGTCGAGGACTTCCGGATTCATCGCCGAAATGCGGTAGTCTGCCACGAACACAAAGAGCGCTACGAGCGCGAAGAACTCCACATAGACCGCGAGCACCAGCGCATAGGCTGAGTAGAGTCCGAACACCCACTTGCGGCCGGCGAGTAGAAATCTAGGGACGAGCAGGTCAGCGATGACGTGGGAGGTGGCAGCCGAAACCGGCAGAAGGACAGCCACGATGTACAGACTGCCTCGATAGTTCGCGGACTCCCGGCCGAAGTAGGCGGTGTAGAATCCGCCGACAAGAATCCAGAACCCCAGCCACAAGGCCGATTGAACGAAACTAGATTTGAACGTGACGTGCATGTGGTCAAGATAACGTCACTTCCGGCGCGGGGAATCCGGCTGGCCCACCACCGCAGGGATTCGGCACAATCCCGGCAGGATTCGCCGCAACCCGCTCGAATCTGCCAGGCTAGGTTGGATCAGGCAGAAAGCCTCGTTTCCAGTGTCGTTCTCCCGTGCCGCCTCCATCGTGTCATTTTTTGATGGTATTGTCGGCTCGGACCGAATCACGAACCACCTCACCAACCGTATCCGCAGATGAGTTATTTCGAAATGGGCGGCTTTCTATTCATGATTCCGCTGACGCTGGTTGCCCTCGGAATGATGGCCGCCGCGGGCAGAACCGCTCTACTGCTTCGGGATGGACACCGGGCCGCCTGCAGTCGTCCTCTGGCGCTCGTTCTTCACCTGGGCGTGTTTGCCTTCATCCTTGGAGTGCTCGGACAGACTCTGGGGCTGTTTCAGGCCATGAAGGTCATCGAGTCAGTCTCAAACATTGCCCCGGCACTGCTGGCCGGAGGACTCAAAGTGTCCTTCGTCACAACCATTTACGGACTGATCATTCTGACGGCAGCGTTCCTGGCGTGGATGATTCTGCGAGCCTGGGCCGATCGAACTGACAATCAACTTTAACCAATACTCGGAGCTTTAGTCTATGTCACAATATGTAGGGCAGTTAGGGATGTACGGATGGCCGATGGTCATCCTCTCGCTAACCAATATTTTTCTCGTTATTTGGTACGCGGTAAGGCTTTTCGGCAGCGAACCTAAGACATCGTCCGATATCAATCGGATCATGATCATCGCAGGCCTCGTGCTGGCGATTGGCTTCTACTCGCACTTCTCTGGACTGCAATCCGGCCTCGCGATGTTCGGCCAGTTCAGTCCGCCGATGTTCGCCTCGGGATACGCACTTTCCCTAGAAGCCCTGAAACTCGGCCTTGCCGTATCGATCTGGTCAGGAGTGTTCTGGTTCGGCCTGCGTCTCAGGCTGCAACAAGTATCAACCCAATCATAGATGCAGAGCCCACTCAAGATGCTGTTCAAGTCCGCTCGTGGACTGCTATTCGTAGCACTCCTTCTTGTAACGAGTCAGAGCAGCAATGCTCAGGCAGACGAGCAGGTTCACCGCGTATTGTTTGTTGGAAACAGCTACACCTACGTCAACAGCCTGCCCCAACTTTTCAAGGCGCTGTATGAGCACGCGATGCCCGGCCACCGGGTTGAGGTCAAGTTTGTTGGAGGTGGCGGCGCGACGCTCGAAAAACACTGGGAGGTCGAGGAAGCCCAGGCAGAGATTCGTTCTGGCCGATGGGATTTCGTGGTCTTGCAGGGACAGAGCATGCTCGGTTCTTCAGACCTCACCGCCCCCGGCGGCGCTGATATCTTCTTCGAGTACGCGCGCCGATTCGACGGCGAAATCGTCGAATCGGGGGCGCGGACGGTATTCTACATGACCTGGTCTCGGGAGAACCGGAAACAAGATCAGCAATATCTGTCTGATGCCTACACCAAGATCGGATCGGAGCTCGGAAGCATCGTTGCGCCAGTAGGAATGGTGTGGGACCAGCTCAGAGATAACCCGGCCGTCGATCTCTACCAGGGCGATGGATCACACCCTGAGATTGCCGGCTCCTATCTGGCGGCCACCACTCTGCTTGCCGCGATCTTCGATATCCAGCCATCCGAAGCGCCCGGTGAGCTCTACGGGCACGAAATACTAAGGGGCGGGGCACTGTCTCCAGACGAACGGCGACTGAGCGATCTATCAGCGGCGCAGGTCGGCCTAGTACTCTCGGCGGTGAGCCAGGTCTTTGTCACGAACTAATCAGAAGGAGACCATGAAACGAAGAGTCCTGCTGACGATTGCCGTCACCTTTCTACTAGTCGGGGGCTCGTCCGCTCAGGTGGACGAGATGCGCCAGACTCTCCAGAGCTACTACGACGCGGGCCTGTTCAACGGAAGCGTCCTGGTAGCGAAAGGCGATCAGGTCTTGATCGCCGAGGGTTACGGGATGGCGGATAGGCGCTGGAGTATTCCCAACGACGCCAATACGCGATTCCGAATTGGATCGGTGACTAAACAGTTCACCTCTACCATCATTCTGCAATTGGTCGAGGAAGGGGAGTTGTCACTCGACCAGACGCTTTCCAGCATTCTTCCGGACTACCCGGCTGCGCAGGGCGATGCCGTCACGCTGCATCAGCTCCTGAACCACACGTCTGGGATTCCCAGCTACACCTCCATCAGGGGGTTCTTCCAGAACGAGGCCTACCACCCGCTGGCCATCGATTCCCTGGCCCGCCTCACGGCCTGGCAAGATCTGGAGTTCGAGCCCGGTTCTGACTGGAGCTACAACAATACAGGCTATGTGATTCTGGGCCTGATTGTCGAGAGAAAGACAGAAATGACCTTCGAGGAGGCACTGCACGCCAGAATCCTGGAACCATTGGGGATGGAAAACACCGGCTACGACAATTATGCCACTGTCACAGAGAACATGGCCTCCGGCTACGAGCGATCTGTCGATGGCGACCGAAACGCTGCATACCTGGACACCTCCATTCCACATGCCGCGGGCATGATGTTTTCCACCGTTGGTGATCTTCGTATCTGGGCTAGGGCCCTAGCTGCCGCGGCACCGTTTCGGGATGTAGAAACCCTCGCAGCAATGTGGACCCCGGGACTACAGGACTATGCGTACGGCATCGCGGTCAGCGAGATGGAGCTCGGAGGCGAATCGCGCAGGGTGGTCCAGCACAGCGGTGGGATCAACGGTTTTTCAGCGTTTCTGCGGCTCTTTCCGGATGACGATTTGGTCTTTGCGACCCTTGACAACATTAGTGGCGGCAGCGGAAGCGTGACGCAGGCTCTAACCAGGGCTTACTTCACCGGAGAGGCCCAGATTGCTGCCGAGCCGGTCAGTCGCGCGATGTTCTCTGCGATCGAAGAGCACGGGGTCGAGGACGCTTTGTCCTGGTATCGCGAGGCCAAGGAAGCCGGCGCTTCGTACCAGTTTGGAGAGAGAGAACTCAACACGGTCGCGTATATCTACCTTGGACAGGGCGACGTGGAAACGGCCATTGCAATCTTCGAACTGAACGTCCGGGAGTACCCCGAAGCTTCGAATCCCTACGACAGTCTGGGCGAGGCCTACGAGGCGGCGGGCGTTACCGCACGAGCAATCGAGAGCTATCGGAAGTCGCTTGATCTCGACGAGGGCAACCAGCACGCGCGTGACCGATTGGCTGCACTTGGTTCTCCCGCGACAGATGGGCGGCAGCCGTAGGCGCCGACAGATACTCGAGTGGTTTGGCCACTACTTGAAGGGGGAAACACCCGCTCCCTGGATCACGAATGGGGAGACGTGGGAAGAGCGGAGCAAGCGGCTCGACTAGAGGCCTGCGGCTGTCCGACGGGCCTTTACCTGTAGTCCCCGAGTCGGGATCCACGCACTGGCCACGAGCACCGATACGGCGACAAACACGGGGCCATAGCCTACCATCATTATCAGCCCGCCGGCAAGGAGGGGGAAAATGGCTCCTGGATCGCAGGAAAGCCCGACCCCTAAAAAGGGATCGGGCTTTCCTGGTGTGCACTGGAAGGCAGTGGTTCGAACCCGAGGTGCTGGAGTTCCTCAAGAGATATGAGCTGTTTTCCGCACGCTCGGTTCCAAGGCATTTTCGCGATCAGCATCTTGAAATAGCACTGTCAATCACAGCGGTCACGGTAAGCCCGATCGCAATGACGCCCGCAACATCCCGGTCCCTCGAACAAGTCCGCATTTGTGGGGCCAGTGGTTCGACGGAAAACACGCAGATTCCGCGCTGCGTCGGAGGACGCGACTTGAAAACAGACCCGATTTGACCGACGGCGGTGTGCTCCCAGGATACTTTTCGCGACTCGCCATGATACCCGGGCGCAACCTTGGAGGGCTCCCGAAACGTTTGCGTTACGCGGGAACTACCCCAATGCTTTCAATCCCGTGACGACGCTGCAGATCCACCTTCCAACGGCGGCCGAGGTCAGCAGGCGTTTGGACGCATGCTCCTGATGAAATAGCCAAAGTCTAGATCACACCGGACACCAGCTGTCGGCTTACTCCCTACTTCTGAAATGCCATGACGCGCGTGATCGAGCCCGCGCCGGTAAGCAGCCGGTAGAGGTAGGTCCCACTCGGTACTGCGCGGGCAGAGAAGGACACGGAATGAGTTCCCGC
>JBLFXH010000056.1:0-15633 GCA_047611125.1 Rhodothermales bacterium | reverse complement strand
GGACCAGCTGGACACTCGATTTCATCTGGGTACACGGCCACCGTTACCGAGCCCAGGAGGCCTCGTACGGGATCAATTTCAGTTCGGCAGAAGAAATGACAGGCACCGCCGGATGCGCGTCCTTCACGGCTGACTACGATGTGACCGATGAGTCAATCCGGATCAATCGATTCCGTACTAGCACCTACGGCTGTGACGAAGATGAGGTGGGGAGCCTCTTTTTGGAATATCTGCCGGCCGCCAGTGACCTGACGGTGACCGATGAGACTCTGGAGATCGAGGCCGGCGATCAGGTTCAACTGGTTTTCAGGCGCTAGGGACGCGGGTTCGAATCTCTGAACGCGGACGGTCGTATAGCGGGCAAATCACCCCCCTCTATGATTCCTTTCACGAAGGCTGAGTTGGAGGCCATCCGTCAAGCTGTGAAGTCGGCGGAAGGCCAGACCAGCGGCGAGATTGTCCCCTTTGTTTCCGTCCGGTCCAGCGACTATACGCTGGCGCTTTGGCGCGCGGCAGGAATCATGAGCCTTCTGGGGTTAGGCGCCTTTCTGGCCGCCGGTCAGTGGAGTTCTGCATGGGGGGCTGCCTGGCTTCAGGCGCCGTGGGCGCTCGCGCTCGTGGTGCTACTCTCGGGAGGAGTCGGCTGGCTGGCAGCGTATTCGATTCCGGCCGTCAAACGCCTGATTATCGGGCAAGAGGGCATGGCAGAGGCGGTCCACGCGCGGGCTATCAAGGCCTTCGTTCAAGAAGAGGTGTTTGATACCAGAGACCGTACCGGCATCCTCCTTTTCGTGTCGCAGTTCGAGCGCAGGATTGAGGTCATGGGGGACGCCGGCATCAATGCGGCCGTGTCCTCGGATGACTGGGTAGATGTCATCAAGGTGGTCAAGCAGGGTATCACCGACGGGAAACTGGCGGATGCCCTCGTGGCCGGAATTGGTCGCTGCGGTGACCTGCTGGAGCGAAAAGGAGTCGAGATCAAGCCCGACGACACAAACGAGCTTCCAGACGGCCTGCGCTTCGACAGCGACTGACCGAGTCCGCTACAGGAATCCCAGTTCTAGCTTCGCCTCTTCGGACATCATGTCCGGGTTGTAGGGAGGCTCGAAGGTGAGGTTAACTTCTGCCTCGGTGACGCCTTCGACGGTGCGGGCGCGCTGCTCTACCTGGCCCGGAAGGAATCCCGCCGCAGGACAGTTTGGCGCCGTGAGCGTCATCGTAATCTCGACCGTTCGGTCAGGATTGATCCGGATGCCGTAGATGAGGCCCAGATCGTACACATTGACGGGGATCTCGGGGTCGTAGACCGTTTTGATCATCTCGATGATGTTGGTCTCAAGCTCCTCGTCGGTGAGGTCTACGGTTGTCTTGGGCGACTCACTCATGCGGATGCCAACGCCTCTGCGTACAGTTTCATTCGGCGGACCATTGCGTCCAGGCCATTCTTGCGGGTGGGGGACAGGTGCTCCTTCATACCAATGCGGTCCAAGAAGGCGAGGTCGGTTTCGGCCACAGCAGCCGGCGGCTGATCATTCAGGACGCGAACCAGAAGGGCGACGATGCCCCGCGTGATGATCGCGTCACTGTCCGCCCAGAATTGAATAGTAGCATGGTCAGTCGGCTCGGCTGCGACCCAGACTTGGGATTGACACCCCCTGACTTTGTACGCATCGTCGCGGAAGGCCTCGGGAAGGGCGGGGAGCGCCTTACCCTGTTCGATCAGGTGTTCGTATCGCTCCATCCAGTCGTCGAAGAGTTCAAACTCCTCAACCACTTCGTCGGCACGTTCTCCAATGGTTGCTACTGCGGTCATCAAGAAAGGAATTTGCGGGCCTTCTTAACGGCATCTATCAGCCGGTCCACTTCGTCCAGGGAGTTGTAGAGGGCGAACGAGGCACGGAGCGTGCCGGGAATGCCGTACTGGTCCATGAGCGGTTGGGTGCAATGGTGTCCACTGCGAACAGCCACGCCAAACCGGTCCATGACGGTTGCGACGTCGTACGGGTGCAAGCCGTCCAGGAGGAAGGAAACCACCGCCGTCTTATCGGCAGCGGTGCCTACCAGGCGAACACCGCCTAATTCCTCCAGCTCGCCCGTGGCGTGGGTCAGAAGTTGGCTCTCGTGCCGCTGGATTTCTTCGATGTCGAAGGCCGACAGGTAGTCGATGGCCGCACCCATGCCGATCACGCCGGCCATGTTCGGCGTTCCCGCCTCAAACTTGTGGGGAATCTCGTTATAAGTAGTGTGTTCGAACGAAACGGCCGAGATCATATCGCCACCACCCTGATAGGGCTGCATCCGTTCGAGCCACTCTTCCTTGGCATACAGAACGCCGGTGCCAGTCGGCCCAAAGACCTTGTGGGCGCTCATGCAGTAGAAGTCGCAATCAAGATCCTGGACATTCACCGGGCCGTGCGCCACTGCCTGGGCGCCATCCAACAGGACGGGAATACCCATCCCGCGTGCGTCGGCAATCATCTGCCGAACGGGGTTGATGGTGCCCAGCGAGTTGGACACGTGAACCACCGCTACCATCTTGGTCTGCGGACCCAGAAGCGCCTGATACGCCCTGAGGTCGAGCTCGCCGCTATCATTCACCGGGACGACCTTAATGACAGCACCAGTTGCCTCGGCCGCGAGCTGCCAGGGCACGATGTTGGAGTGATGCTCCATCCCCGTCAGGAGAATCTCGTCTCCTTCCTTGAAGTAGTCGCGGGCCAGTGACCCGGCAACCAAGTTCACCGCCTCCGTGGTCCCCTTGGTGAAGACAATTTCCCGCGCGCTTGCCGCGCCCAGGAATCGCTGCATAACCGGACGCACGGATTCGTAGGCGTCGGTGGCCTCCTGAGAGAGCGTGTGAACGCCGCGATGGACGTTGGCATTCTCACTGCGGTAGAAGGCGTCTATCCGGTCGAGGACCGTGAGAGGCTTCTGCGTGGTGGCCGCGTTATCCAGATACACCAACGGGTGATCATGGATTCGCCTCGAAAGCACCGGGAAGTCCGACCGGACCTCGTCCAAGTCAAACGTGCGTGTGGCCACTCTGGAGGGTGCGAGCTGCATATCAGTTCAGCGAGAGTCGCTGCCGGATCAGGCCGTCAACGTATTGGCGGACCGAGCCAATCTTAATGCGGTCCAGGACATCGGACGCGAATGCCTCCAGCAAAAGAAGTCGGGCGTCGTCTTTGCGAATTCCGCGGGCCTGCAGGTAGAACATGGCCTCCTTGTCCAACTCTCCGGTTGTCGCGCCGTGGCTGCAGCGCACGTCGTCGGCGTAGATCTCCAGCTCGGGCTTGGAATACATCCGAGACGTGTCATCCAGGATGATGCTCTTGTTGGACTGATAGGCGTTGATCTTCTGGGCGTCCTGGCGAACCAGCACCTTGCCGTTGAAGACGCCGACGGCCTTGTTGGAGAGAATCCCCTTGAACAGTTCGTTCGAGTAGCACTCCGGCTTGGCGTGATCAACCAGTGTGTGATTGTCGATGTGGGCACCATTTTGTCCGAGGTAGAACCCCGACAGATGCGTCTCGCAGTTCTCGCCGTCCGGAAGGAAGTAGGACTGATTGCGAACCACGCCAGCTGAGACCGTGATCACGTTCGTGGAGAAGTGGCTGCCTCCTTCCTGATACGATCGCAGACTGTTGATGTGGACCGCGTCCTTGTGTTCGTCTATGACGCGAACGTGGTCGATCACCGCCCCGGTTGCCGTATGGAATTCCGACATCGCGTTGGTCAGAACGTGGTCCTGACCAATCGTCCGACAGACTTCTACAAGACGGGCCTGAGAGTCCTTGCCAAAGACACCGAGCAGCCTCGGCTGGATGAGCGCAGGGCAGCCTGCAGTGAGTACGTGCTGGATGAAAACGGGGCGCTCGAGAACGATGCCCGCGTCAACGACAATCACTACGCCGTCCTGCACGAAGGCGCTGTTTAGCTCGGCAAAGGCATCTCTGGCCTCGCTGCCGGTGCCGTCCAGATGCTCGACCACCGCAGGGTCAGAAGCCGATTCTCGGAGGTCCGCAACACGAACACCGGCAGGAAGGCCTGCAAGGTCGGAAAGATCAGCGCGGAAGCGGCCGTTGACCAGAACCACGCGGAAGGCATCCAGTCCGTCGATGCCAAGCGCGGCTAAGTCGCCGGCGCCCACAGCATCGCCCTCACCATCAGCGCCGAGGCTGAGTGATGGCATGCGCTCCAGAATGCGCCGAATGGGAGTGTACTTCCAGGCCTCAGACTTGGCCGGAATACCCGCCTCGCGAAACTTCTGGATGGCCAGCTCTCGCCCGTCCTGGAGACGTCCGTTCATCACCGAGCCGGCCCGGGATTCCCAGGTCTCCAGGAGACGTGATTCTATGGTCTGCCGTTCACTCATCAGGCTACAACTGCTTCGTCGTTGATCCAGTCGTACCCGCGCTCTTCCAGCTTGTGGGCCAGTTCCTTGCCCCCGGACTTGACGATCCGGCCGCCCATGAGCACGTGTACATGGTCAGGGACGATGTATTCCAGAAGACGCTGGTAGTGCGTGATCACTACAAAGGAGCGATCTGCCGCGCGGAGCTGGTTGACGCCGTCAGACACGACCCGGAGGGCATCGATGTCAAGACCGGAATCCGTTTCGTCCAGGACGCAGAGCTTGGGCTCCAGCATGGCGAGCTGGAAGATCTCGTTGCGCTTCTTCTCGCCGCCAGAAAAGCCTTCGTTCACAGAACGGGACCTGAGGCTGGGATCCAGATTGACGAACGCGGCCTTCTCCTTCATCAGCTTGAGGAAGTCAACGGCCGACAGTTCGTCCTGCCCACGGTGTTGGCGCACCGAGTTGAGGGCGTGGCGAAGAAAGGTGGACATATTCACACCCGGCAGTTCCACTGGGTACTGGAACGCGAGGAACAGGCCCTCGCGAGCCCGGACGTCGGGGTCCATGTCCAGCAGATCGTCGCCTTGAAAGCTGACACTGCCCTGGGTGATGTCGTAGCCGCCGCGACCCGCGAGAACGGACGCAAGCGTGCTCTTTCCAGAGCCGTTCGGCCCCATGATGGCATGCACTTCGCCAGCGCCGACGCTGAGATTGATACCCTTCAGGATCTCCGCGCCATCGTCTTCAATGGATGCATGAAGATTCGTGATTTCCAGCATAGTTGGAGTAGTTATCCGGTCTGAAACAGAAGGAAGGATCAGCCTACGCTGCCTTCCAGTTCGATGGCCAGCAGTTTCTGCGCTTCCACGGCAAACTCCATAGGGAGCTTGGAGAGGATTTCCTTGCAGAACCCGTTGACGATCAGCTTGATGGCATCTATTTCAGAGATGCCGCGCTGCTGACAGTAGAAAATTTGATCTTCGCCCACCTTCGAGGTCGTGGCCTCGTGCTCCACCTTCGCGGTGGGGTGGCCGATCTCGAGATAGGGGAAGGTGTGCGCTCCGCATCGGTCACCGAGCAGCATGGAATCACACTGCGAGAAGTTGCGAGCGCCAGATGCCTTGGGGTTGATTTTGACGAGCCCGCGGTAGCTGTTCTGGCTGTTGCCGGCCGAGATACCCTTGGAGATAATGGTGCTGGACGTGTCCTTGCCCAGATGAATCATCTTGGTGCCGGTGTCCGCCTGCTGCTTGCCCTTGGTAAAGGCCACCGAGTAGAACTCGCCGACAGACCGATCGCCTTTCAGAATCACGCTAGGATACTTCCAGGTGACGGCCGATCCGGTTTCGAGCTGGGTCCAGGAAATCTTGGAGTCGTCGCCTTCGCAGATGCCGCGCTTCGTCACGAAGTTGAAGACACCGCCCACGCCCTCGGCACTGCCGGGGTACCAGTTCTGCACGGTGGAGTACTTAACCTCCGCGCTCTTGTGGGCCACGATTTCCACGACGGCTGCGTGGAGTTGGTTCTCATCACGGCTCGGCGCGGTGCAGCCCTCCAAGTAGGAGACGTAGGAGCCTTCCTCGGCTACGATGAGGGTCCGCTCAAACTGGCCGGTCCCGGCGGCGTTGATCCGGAAGTAGGTCGACAACTCCATCGGGCAACGGACGCCTTTCGGGATATAGGCAAAAGAACCGTCGGTAAACACCGCCGAGTTCAGGGCCGCATACAGATTGTCTGTGTGGGGGACTACCGAACCCATGTACTTGCGCACGAGGTCGGGATGCTTCTCAACGGCCTCGCCAAAGGAGCAGAAGATCACGCCCTTTTTGGCGAGCTCGTCCTTGAAGGTGGTGGCCACGGACACACTGTCCATCACGATGTCCACGGCGACACCGGCCAGCATCTTCTGCTCGGTGATCGGGATACCCAGGCGCTCGAAGGTCTCGAGCAATTTCGGGTCTACCTCATCCAGGCTCTCGTACTTCGGCTTGGAGTTCGGAGCCGAGTAATAGCTGATGTTCTGGAAGTCTACCTCGGGGTAGTCCAGGTGGGCCCACGTTGGGAACCCCTTTTCAGCGAGCATCTTCTCGAATTGGGCATACGCCTTAAGGCGCCAGTCCAGAAGCCACTGGGGTTCTGACTTCTTGGAGGAAATCAGTCGGATTACGTCTTCGGACAAGCCTTTCGGAACCGTGTCCGCCTCGACATCCGTGACGAATCCCCATTCGTAGTCGCTTGCAGCGACCTCATTGAGGTATTCAGTTCCCGTAGCACTCATGCTGTCTCGAAGTCTTTATTTAGACTGAATCTAAGGAAAGGTATTAAGCTTTCTTTCTTCGGTTGTTCCAACAAGTGATCCCCTGGGGGCCGTTTCCGAGAACCTTGTTCAGACGTTCACAGACCGGGATCCCGGCCCTCTTCAGCCGGGTCCAGTAGGTGAACGAATGGAAACCTCTAGCCCGTCAACGAGGTTGATCTGACGCGCTAGAAACCCATTCCGCAATCGCATGAGCATCGAAATGTCCGAACGAGCCCTCAACCAGATCCGGACGGCCGCTGCCCTAGAATCCGTGGATCTGACCAGCGTCATGCTCCGCGTAGCGGTCGTGCCAGGCGGATGCTCCGGTCTGAGTTATGAGTTGGGGTGGGATACCACAACGATGGACTCCGATGAGATCGCGGCCCTTGAGGACGTCAAGGTGGTAGTGGATCGCAAGAGTGCCCTCTATCTGGACGGCTCGACGCTGGACTTCAGCGATGGGCTAGAAGGCCAGGGCTTCCACTTCAGCAACCCGCAGGCGGCCAGGACCTGCGCGTGTGGCGAGTCCTTCGGGCTTTAGGTGAATGTGTCCGGCTGTTTTACTCGCCGGTTCGCCCCCAACTGACGCGGTCGCCTGAGACCAGCCCGTAGGTGTCGATGAAGCCGGCGGGTACCTCGAGTACCCAGAGGACGGGCCCCGTGGAGGCTATTGTGTCCAGAGACAGCGGAGCAGCGTACTTGACCGTGTTTACCACCACCGAGTCGGCCCCGATAAAGAAGAAGTCCAGCGACATGGACGTATTCGCCATGTAGAACCCCTGCAGGGACGCCTCAGGGAATACAAATAGCATCCCGCTCTCGGCTGGCAGGGAGCGGCGCTGCATCAGGCCACGACCGCGTGAGGAGTCGGTGGCAGCTATCTCGATGTCCAGGGTGATGACCTCAACGCCCTCCTGAATCAGCGTCAGCTCGCCGTCCTTGCGAAAGGGGATGGCCTCCTCGGTCGGGGGGGAATCGGGGGCAGAGCCAGTCTGACAGCCGGCCGTCGCTCCTAGGAGGAGCAGGCACACCGCAGCAGTTGGCCAGAAGCGTTGGGCTGACCGGTAAATCATCCTTCGGTCCTCCGCCAGCGGATAATCGTTCCCGGACCAATCCCGTTTCGCTCAGTAAATCCGGCGCGAACCTCCAAGACGTGCAGAACCGAGCCCACCGATTCGATTCGGTTATCCGAGTACGGCGTGGTTCTCGGGACCACATTCACTACCGTCCCATCGCTGCCTATGAACATGATGTCCAGCGGCAGGGGAGTGCTCCGCATCCAGAAGCTCCGGGGTGCAAGTTCCGCGTAGTAGAATAGCATGCCGCCCCGGTCGGGCAGAGTACGCCGGTCCATGAGGCCTCTCTGCTGCGACGAGTCCGTGTCTGCGATTTCGATGGCGATTCGAGTGATGACGGTCGAATCGGGCCGCAGGAAATCCAGCACGCCGTCCCCACGGAAGGCTATGTCCGGTGCGACCCGGGGTTCGGTGTCGGAGGCGCACCCTGAAAGGGCGGCACAGAAAATTAGAGCGCCAAGCGCTGCACCACGGAATCGCATACGGTACGTCCTCGACGTGTCAGTTGAAGTCCTCGTCCAGAAACCGGCTCAATGAGTCCGGCTTCCTCCAGTTGGGCGATGTCGCCCAGTTTTTCGTCCAGCAGATCAACGCCGTAGCGGGTCTCCAGCTGGTTCAGATCAATGCCGTCGCTGGTCCGGAGTCCGAGCATGATGTACTCATTGGCCAGGTCATCCAGCGAGAGGTTCTCCCGGAAATCCAGGGGCACCTGCCTGCCGTCGACGAAGGCCTCATACGCTTTCAGATTTCGAACGTTCGCCCAGCGCTTGGCCGGGAGGCCGCGCCACCAGAAGGAATGAGCCGCTGGCCCAAAGCCCAAGTAGTTGTCATGCCTCCAGTAGGAGTCGTTGTGCATCGACCGGAATCCCGGCTTGGAGAAACTGGAAATTTCGTAGTGTTCGAAGCCGCGTGACTCCAAGTAGTCCATGGTGAAGAGGTACCGATCGGAAACCTCGTCGCCATCCAGCTCGCTCACCAAACCGCGCTCGACCTGATTGGCCAACACCGTGCGGGGTTCGACGGTAAGGGAATAGGTAGAGATATGAGGCACATCCATCCCGGCCGCGCGCTCCAGATTGGCGGCCCAGTATTCGGGCGGCTGATCGGGGAGGCCGAAGATGAGGTCTATCGAGAAGTTGTCGAACCCGGCCTTCCTGACCTCATCCACCACGCCTCGTGCCTGCAGTTCGCTGTGGCTCCGGTTCATGAACGCCAGATCGTCGGCGTAGAAGGACTGGATCCCGATGCTGAGTCGGTTGACGCCGATGGCTCGCAGCTCTCTCAGATACGTCAGGGACGCGTCGTCTGGGTTCAGTTCGAGGGTGATTTCCTCGACTGCACTCGTGTCGAAGTGTTGAGCGATCTCCAGGAGAATGGCCTCGACATCACGCGCAACCAGGCGGCTCGGCGTTCCACCCCCAAAATAGATGGTCTTGATGGGCTCAAGCTTGCCGTACTCGGCGCCGTAGTGTGCTATCTCGCGCTTGAGAGCTGTGACGAAGGGCGCGTGGCTCTTGGCCGTAGTGACAAAATAAAAGTCACAATACACGCAACGCCTTTCACAGAACGGTACGTGTAGATAGAGTCCGGCCACAGAGGATAGAAATCGGGGCGACTCCGGTCCGGAGAGGCGGAGCCTAAAAAATGACGCCGATGCGGAACGGGATCACGAAGGAGATGGCGGTCTCGCCCACCAGCATGGTCGGGTCTACCTCATAGAACAGGATGGTATCGCGAAGGCCCTGCACCCAGCCGATTCCGAAGTGCAGCGTTGGTCCGCTGTCCGCTCCGGTGTTGTCGTTGACCGGAATAGCAGCACCTACGCCGCCTAGGAAGTACGGTGTCCGGGGTCCCGTGCCATTCATGGTCACAATGACCGAGACCTGGGGGTCAAAGAGATAGGTGGCCTCATCGCGTCCCTCGAGGACAAATCCGGTGAACCCGGTCCCCACGGCCAGTGACAAATCGGCGTTCATGCGCCAAGCGGCGCGCCCTCGAATACCTACGCCCAGGCCCTCGGTGGAACTCAGGACGGCGTTGAATGCAAGTCCGAAGTTGGGCCTGGGGGCCGACTGTGCCAAGGCATTATCTCCGAAGAGAAGGAATGCTGACAGCAGGACGAGTACACGAAGACTGGATCGCTTCAGGAGCATGGTTGGCGGAAATTTGGTTTGAAGCGGGAGGGGGTGTTCGTAGCTTTTGCGGCGTTGGAATGCACGAACGCGCCAGATATGAAAGACGTTTCTGGCGACCTCCTCAGCAACGATAAATCGTCCTGGAGGAGCCCGAAGAACGGGCCGACGTCGAGCGTAAAGATAGTAACACCGGTACTGTTTAGATGCGATTTTGCGTCTGTATCAAGCAAGTTCCAGACATCTCCACCGCGGTACAGACCGGGCGGATGGTGCTGAACGCCTACGATGCCTCAGCAGTTGAGGAGGCACTCGTCCTCAAGGAGGCGCATGGCGGCTCTGTAAATCTCCTCCTTATTGGCCCTGAGGCCGCCCGGGAGACTATCCGAAAAGCGCTCGCGATGGGTGCCGATTCGGCAACTCACGTGGTGAGGGACGATGCCGCCGATCTGGATTCCAATGCCATTTCGGAGATTCTGGCTGAACACCTGAAGGACCACGAGTACGACGTCGTGGCTACAGGCAAGCAGTCCCAGGATACCGATTCGGGTCTGGCAGGCAGTATGGTTGCCGAGCGTCTGGGTCTGGCCTACGCCAGCAATGCCGTGGGTCTGGCCATCGAGGGCGACTCTCTGGTAGTCACGAGACAGGGCGATTCGGGGCAGGAGGTGCTGGTACTGACAACGCCGTGTCTTGTGACCTGCTCCAACGACATGAACAACCCTCGCATCCCGTCGCTGAAGGGCATCATGGCCGCCAAACGCAAGCAAGTGGTCCAGATCCAGTCAGAGGCAGGAGAGCGAATGACCCAGGTCCAGGGACTGGAGCCGGTTCCGTCACGGGAGCCCGGACAGACATTTGAGGCGGAGCCGCAGGAGCTGGCGACGCTGCTCGTAGACAAATTGGTCAACGAAGCGAGGGTAGACCTTTGAGTAGCGTACTCGTATTTGTAGCGACCGACGGTGGTCGCATTCGCCGCGCATCGCTTGAAGTGTTGAGCCAGGCTCGGACTCAGGCTGCCGCTGCCGGGATGACCGTTGATGCGCTGATAGTCTCTGATGCCCCCTCTGCGCACGTTGAGGGTGTTGCGGCATTCGGTCCCGACCGGATTCTGACGATTGAGCATCCGGTGTTCGCGGAGCACAGAAATCAGCCACTGTTGAGTGCGCTTGCCACTGCCATTCGGGAAACCAAACCCCGGGCCGTGCTCATGGCCTCGACCGAGGCCGGCAAGGACATTCTGGGGGCTCTGGCCGTGCGCACGAGTTCCGCAGCCATTCCAGACGTGGCGTCGTTCGCGATTTCAGGCGATTCGGTATCCGCTCTGCGCCCGGTGATGGCGGCCAAGCAGCTTGCCCGCACCGTGAGTTCAGCCGACTGCGTATTGGTCTCGGTGCGATCAGGCTCCTACGAGTCCGTGCCGCCAGCCGGTTCGCCGGCTGGCTTACCGACAACTGAGGCGCTGGCCTTTGAATACGACGATTCGGATCCCTCGATAGTCCTCCGAGAGGTCCTGACAGCCGGAGGCGGGGCAGTAGACATCAACGAGGCCCGTGTTGTCGTGGCCGCCGGCCGTGGCGTCAAGGACGAGGAGGGAAAGGCCCTAGTCCAAGAGTTGGCTGATCTCTTCGGCGGTGCCATCGGCGCCTCGAGGGCCGTCGTGGAATTGGGCCTATTTCCAGCCACCACGCAGATCGGTCAGACCGGAAAGGTGGTCTCGCCCGAGCTGTACTTCGCAGTCGGCATTTCAGGTGCCATCCAGCACGTCGCGGGCATGGCCAACAGTAAGGTCATCGTCGCCATAAACAAGGACGCCGACGCTCCGATTTTCCAGTACGCCACCTACGGGTTGGTGGGAGACCTCTACAAGATTCTGCCGCCCCTGATCGCGGGCCTCAAGGCAGCACAGGCGGCGGGCTGATGGAAGATCGCTTTGACTGTATAGTTGTCGGAGGTGGCATTGCTGGCCTGAGCGCCGCCATGCTACTGGCCAGGGCCGGCAAGCGCTTCCTGCTCATTGAGCGTGGCGAGTTCTGCGGATCGAAGAACGTCTCCGGCGGGGTTCTATGGGGCACCGACCTGGAGCGCCTCGTTCCCGGTTACTGGGAGATGGATGGCGGCTTTGAGCGGTTCGTGAATCACCGCAGGTTGTCGTTTATGGACCCGGGGTCCTGCCTCTCGGTGGATTTCAAGTCCGACCACTTCGATCAGGCGCCCTATCAAGGCGTGACCGTTCTCCGGGCCACGTTCGACCAGTGGCTGGCCGAGCAGGTCGAGGCGGTGATCGAAGCCGGCCCTATGGCCGAGGAATCTTTCCTGGCCACGAATATTCTAGTGGAAGAACTCCTCCAGGAGGAGGGGCGGGTGGTAGGCATTCGCGCCGGCCAGGAGACCTTCTACGCAGATACCGTGATTCTGGCGGAGGGGGTCAACAACCTGCTGACGCGCCAGATCGGATTGGAGGCTGGGTATGTCCCCGCCGATCACGTTGCGGTTGGCATCAAGGAGGTCATCGCCTTCGACAAGAGCGTTCTGGAAGACCGCTTCCAGTTGCGCGGACGCAGCGGACTGACCAACGAGTTCGTTGGGTCGTGCTCCGAAGGCGTGGATGGGGGAGGCTTCCTCTATACGAACGAGGCCTCGGTGTCGATTGGCCTCGTACTCGGACTGGCTGACCTGCGAGACAAGAAGCGGGCACCCTACGATATTCTGAACACTTTCAAGGCGCATCCCGCCGTGGCTGACATGCTACGGGGTGGGGAAGTGGTTGAATACTCAGCCCACGTGGTCTCGACCGGTGACATCCGGGGGATGCCGAAGGAGGTTTATGCCGATGGCGTCATGATAGCCGGAGAGGCGGCGCACCTGCTGCTCAATGCTGGCAAGGCAATTCAGGGAATGGACTTTGCGATGCGCTCGGGCATGCTGGCTGCAGAGACGGCCATTGCGGCCTCCAAGGCGGGCGACTTCTCATCGGCCAAACTGAAGGACTATAGGACGGCGCTCGAGGCTTCCTACGTGATGAAGGACATGCGCTCCTTCCAGGACGCGGTTCACGTGTTGCACCATCCAACGATGCACGAGAAGGTGCCGAACGTGATCTGTGATTTCGGTCGCCAGTTCTTTACCGTTCGTAATGAGCCCACGCCGAAGGCAGCAAAAATGATGCGAACCGCAATCAAGCGTCACGCGTCCTACTGGGACTTGATCAAACTCGGGGCCAAGGCGGCCCGCGCCCTATGAAAGAACTCTCTGTTTCGGAACGACTGGGACTCGTTGCCTACCGCAACCAGGGGAGGTCAGAAGCGAAGCCACACATTGTGGTCGATACCGCGATCTGCAATGGCGGTTGTCCCCACAAATGCACCACCTACGTGTGTCCGGCCAAGTGCTACACGCTCGATGACAAGGGTGATGTTCATTTCCAGTTCGAGGATTGCATTGAGTGCGGGACCTGTCTGTTTGCCTGCGATCAGGGTGCTGTGGCTTGGTCCTTTCCTGACCCTGAGGTTGGGCGCGGCGTGAA
This sequence comes from Rhodothermales bacterium, assembly GCA_047611125.1. Classification (GTDB taxonomy): domain Bacteria; phylum Bacteroidota; class Rhodothermia; order Rhodothermales; family UBA10348; genus JABDJZ01. The sequence continues at coordinate 2,243 of JBLFXH010000056.1, read as the reverse complement.
CTGGAATCTGGGCTAGCCCAGATTCTGTTTCCACTCTCTGACGACCTCCCTTTTCCGGCGGTTACCGTGCGGTTATCGTCCCGAACAGGCTACGCAAACCCGCGTCTCCGGCATGATCTGTAGACGCCCGGGAGGAACGCCTTTGCCGCACCGGACACACTGCCCGTAGGTGCCGGCATCGATGGACTCCAGTGCCTTCCGCACTTTGAACAGCCGCTGCTTCAACCTTCGTTTCCCGGCCTCGCCAATCTGCTGGGCCTGCAGCGCCTCCATCCGGGTCAATCGGCCGATGGCGTTGTCCGGAGCTACCGACGTAGCTGAGGCGTCAGGTTGTTCAACCTGACGCCTCAATTCTTCCTCCAACTCCGTCAAAACACGGCGCTGGACATTCAGATCTATGTCTGACACGGACTACTCCGAGCCTTCTTCGCCAGCGTCGTCTGGGCCTAAGGCGTCGGCAGCAGGTGCAGGAGAATCAGGCTTAGGCTCATCTGCCTTCTTGGTGGCCTTGGCCTTGGCCTTGGTAGCCTTCTTCTTGCGCGCCTTCTTGGTCTTGAAGTGGAGCTCTCCTGATTCGTCCTTCTCGTCGTAGGTGATGGTAAGCGTGTCGCCCTCTCCAAGGTTGTGCCCGAGGATGGCTTCGGCCATGGGATCCTCGATATACCGCTGAATAGCGCGACGGAGCGGACGGGCACCAAACTTCGGGTCGTAGCCCTTCTCGACCAGGAAGTTTTTGGCGTCGTCGCTCAGATTCACCTTGATGCCCAACTCGGCAGCACGGCGGAAGAGATCGGCAGCCATAAGATGAATGATCTTATGGATGTGCACCTTCTCCAGTGGATGGAAGACGATGACGTCGTCGATACGGTTCAGGAACTCGGGGTTGAAGACCCGCTTCAGCGCATCCTCAACTGTGCTCTTGAGTGCCTTGTAGTTGATGTCGGATTTCGCATCCTCACCCTGGTCGAACCCAATGCCCTTGCCCAGATTCTTGATATCACGCGCTCCAATGTTGGAGGTCATAATGATGATGGTGTTCCGGAAGTCAACCTTGCGGCCCAGACCGTCCGTCAACTGACCATCGTCCAGGACCTGCAGCAGGATGTTGAATACATCCGGATGGGCCTTCTCGATTTCGTCGAGCAGAACCACGGAGTACGGCTTGCGCCGAACCTTCTCGGTGAGCTGTCCACCTTCCTCGTAGCCGACGTATCCGGGAGGGGCCCCGACGAGACGGCTGACGGAGAACTTCTCCATGTACTCGCTCATGTCGACGCGAATGAGCGCCTCCTGGGAGTCAAAGAGATACTGGGTAAGCCTCTTGGCCAATTCAGTCTTGCCGACGCCGGTTGGGCCCAGGAAGATGAACGAACCAATTGGACGCTTGGGATCCTTCAGGCCGGCGCGCGTTCGGCGGATTGAACGGGAGAGCTTCTTGATGGCCTCTGCCTGTCCGACCACAGACTCGGTGAGCGCGTCCTCCATCCGCATCAGTTTCTCGGTCTCCGGCTGGGAGATCCTGTCCACCGGGATGCCGGTCATCATGGCCACGACCTCGGAGATGTCATTCTCCCCAACGGGATGAATCTCGGACTCTGCCTTCTCTTCCCAGGCTTTTTTGGCGTTTTCGAGATCCTCAATAAACTTCTTCTCGGAATCGCGGAGACGCGCGGCTTCCTCAAACTTCTGGCTCTTGACGACCTGGTTCTTCTCTTCGCGAACCGCCTCAATGTCCTCTTCGAGCTTGACGATCTCGGCCGGGACGCGAATGTTGTTCAGGTGAACGCGGGCGCCAGCCTCGTCAAGGACGTCGATGGCCTTGTCTGGAAGGAATCGGTCCGTGATATAGCGCTCTGCCAGCTTAACGGTAAGCTCAAGAGCTTCCTCCGAGTAGCTGACGTGGTGATGCTCCTCGTACTTGTCCTTGATGTTCTTCAGGATGAGCACGGTCTCTTCAGGCGTGGACGGATCCACGAGAATCTTCTGGAAGCGACGGTCCAAGGCGCCGTCCTTCTCAATGTGCTGGCGGTATTCGTCCAGCGTGGTCGCGCCGATGCACTGGATGTCGCCACGGGCCAGAGCCGGCTTGAACATGTTTGAGGCATCCAGCGAGCCTGAGGCTCCGCCAGCGCCAACAATGGTGTGGAGCTCATCGATGAAGAGGATGACGTCCGGGCTCTTCTCGAGCTCATTCATCACGGCCTTCATGCGCTCCTCGAACTGACCGCGGTACTTGGTACCCG
>JBLFXH010000055.1:0-15658 GCA_047611125.1 Rhodothermales bacterium | reverse complement strand
GCGTCCCTCATGGCCTTATCCACATCACTTCCCTTCGCGCCGTCGAAGATCGGCGTTGCAAAGGTGTGACCAAGCATCTTGCCCGCCCAGCCCAGAAGCGTCTCGTAGATCTGCCCCAGGTTCATTCGGGAAGGCACGCCCAGCGGATTCAGAACGATGTCGACTGGCGTTCCATCTTCCAGGAACGGCATGTCCTCCTGGGGAACGATGCGGGCGATAACACCCTTGTTACCGTGACGCCCGGCCATCTTGTCACCGACCTGAATCTTGCGCTTCTTGGCGACATAGACCTTGGCCAGCTGAACGATGCCCGGCGGCAGCTCGTCGCCCATCTGCACCTGGTGCTTGTCGCGCTTCGCATGGCCTTGGACATCGCGGTGGCGACGCTCGTAGTTGCGAATGAGGCGCTTGACCTTGGTGTTCAGCTTGGCGTCGGCGGAGATTGGATTGCGTGGGTCCAAGCTGAGCGGGTTCACACCGTCGAACATGTCCTTGGCCACCTTGGCGGCTTCGGGGACAACGGTACGGCCTTCGCGATCGATGTAGGCAACCGCCTTACGACCAACCACCAGCTTGAAGAACTTCTCCCAGAAGGTCTGATTCAGGTTGGCCATGTTGGTGGTCAACTCTGATTCGATCTCTGAGAGGCGCTGCTGCTCGTACTTCTTGGATGCAGGATCCAACTTCCGGCGGCTGAAGAGCTTGGTGTCGATGACGACGCCCTTCATGCCCGGAGGTGCCTTGAGAGATGCGTCCTTCACGTCGCCGGCCTTGTCGCCGAAGATCGCGCGGAGGAGTTTCTCTTCCGGCGTCGGATCGGTCTCACCCTTCGGCGTGATCTTCCCGACAATGATGTCGCCGGCTTTGACCTCGGCTCCGATTCGGATGATGCCTCGTTCGTCGAGATCCTTCGTGGCCTCCTCAGAGACATTCGGGATCTCGCGGGTCAGCTCTTCCTCACCGCGCTTGGTGTCACGCACCTGGAGTTCAAACTCCTCGATGTGGACCGACGTGTAGACGTCATCTGAAACCAGGCGCTCCGAGATGACAATGGCATCCTCGAAGTTGTAACCGCGCCAGGGCATGAAGGCCACAAGGACGTTCTTACCCAAGGCGAGCTCGCCTTTGTCCGTGGAGAAGCCGTCCGTCAGGACAGTGCCTTTCTCAACCCGCTGTCCAACCTTGACGATCGGATGCTGGTTGATGCAGGTGTCCTGATTGGTCCGACGCCACTTCGTGAGGTGGTACTCCTTGACGGGATCGTCAAACGATAGTGCCGCGTCCTCAGGCTTTTCGTCGTAGCGAATCACCACCTTGGTGGCATCCACATACTCGACGACGCCTTGGTCCTCGGCAAGCAAAACGGCGCGCGAGTCCCGAGCAACCCGGCCTTCCAGGCCTGTACCGCAGAACGGAGCCTCGGCCCGCAGAAGCGGAACGGCCTGGCGCTGCATGTTCGAGCCCATGAGGGCACGGTTGGCATCATCGTGCTCCAGGAATGGAATCAGCGATGCAGCAGGGGAGACAATCTGGTTTGGAGCGATATCCATGTAGTGGATATCCTTGTGCTCCACAGACGGGAAATCACCCTGGTGACGACAGCGAACGTACTTGTTCGTGTAGTTACCCTTTTCGTCCATAGGCGCGTTGGCCTGGGCGATGACGGTCTGGTCCTCTTCTTCTGCCGTGAGATACTGGATCTCATCGGTCACGACGCCCTTCTTAACTACCCGGTACGGGGTCTCGATGAAGCCGTAAGAGTTCACCCGAGCGTGGACACAGAGGGAGGAAATCAGGCCGATGTTCGGGCCTTCTGGCGTTTCAATCGGGCAGAGACGGCCGTAGTGCGTGTAGTGCACGTCACGAACCTCGAAACCTGCACGCTCACGCGTCAGACCACCCGGGCCAAGCGCAGACATACGACGCTTGTGCGTCAGCTCCGCGAGGGGGTTGGTCTGATCCATGAACTGGCTCAGCTGGTTCGTCCCAAAGAACGTGTTGATCACGCTGGAGACGGTCCGGGCATTCACTAGGTCCTGGGGAGTGAATTTCTCCGCGTCGCGGAGATTCATGCGCTCCTTGATGGTCCGGGCCATACGGGCCAGACCAAGCGAGAACTGCGCAGCCAACTGCTCACCGACGCTGCGAACGCGGCGGTTGGACAGATGGTCAATATCATCGACGTGCGACTTGCCGTTCTGAAGCGAAATCAGCTCGTTGATGATGGCGATGATGTCGCCCCGCGTCAACGTCAACTGCTTCAGATCCTCCTCCATCCGCAGACGGCGGTTGATCCGGTAGCGTCCAACTTCGCCTAGATCGTAGCGCTTGTCACTGAAGAACAGACGGTCCAAGACACCTAGTGCCGTGGCAATATCGGGCGCTTCTGTGCCACGAAGCTGGAAGTACAGGTACTCCAGTGCCTCTTCGTGCGTGTGCGTCGGATCCTTCTTCAGGGTGTTGAGGAGCGTGGTTTTATCCATCGCGTCATCATCATCCTGATTGTCTCTCAGGAGGAAAATCTTGGCAACTTCGGCTTCCTTCAGGAGATCGTAGTCCTCCTCGGTAACCTCGTGGCCCACCGGGAGAAGAACCTCGCGCTCAGTGCGCTCCTCGATGACCTCTCCGGTGTCCTCATCGACAATTTCGGTGATTCGCTCGACCGTGATCGTCGCCGCCAGATTGCGGCCTATCACCTTCTTGAAGGTCTTCTTTGTCTTGATGTCGGCCGAATCGGCCAGATCAAACATCGCGACAATGTCCTCGTTGGTCGAGTAACCCAGCGCGCGCAGAAGCGTCGTAACCGGAAGCTTCTTTTTCCGATCGATGTACGCCCACATGACGTTGGAAACGTCGGTGGAGAACTCGATCCACGAACCCCGGAAGGGAATCACGCGGGCCGAATACAGCTCTGTACCGTTCGGATGAACGCTTTGGCCGAAGAACACGCCAGGGCTACGATGCAGCTGTGACACTACAACGCGCTCGGCGCCGTTAATGATGAACGTGCCACGTTCGGTCATGAACGGGAGGTTACCGAGGTACACCTCCTGCTCAATGGCCTCTTCTGGCTCATCCTCATCTTCGTCTTCCTTACTGGAAAGTCGAAGCTTGGCTTTCAGCGGTACCGAGTAACTCAGACCCTGGGCAACACACTCGGTAACCGAGTGCTTGGGTGCATCCAACTGAAAGTGGATGAACTCCAGGATGTAGCGTTCACGACTGTCCTGAATCGGGAAATGATCCAGAAATACTTGCTGAAGGCCGACGGGCTCACGCTCTTCGGGCGGTACAAGATCCTGCACGAAGTCGCCGAACGACTTCAACTGGACATCCAAGAAATCTGGATAGTCCTTTACCGGACGAATACGACCGAACGAATGGCGGTTAGCCTCTCCCTTTAAGACCGACATAGGCTGGGCTGGTCTCTCATTGTGCGATGCGGAGATCGCGGATGCAGCGGGGGCAAAACAGATAGCAAACGCTACCCTTAACCCCTTGTTTCTTTGCGCTTTCGACGGTAGACCCGTTGGAAGCGCGGAAAGCCGACCCCAAAATCAGGGGTCGGCCCTCGCGAATCTGGACGCGCGTCGGCCAGAGGCCGACACGCCGAGCTTACTTGAGCTCGACAGTTGCGCCAACTTCCTCGAGCTGTGCCTTGACGGCGTCAGCATCGTCCTTCGCAGCGGCTTCCTTGACCGTGCTTGGGGAACTGTCAACAAGCTCCTTAGCCTCCTTGAGACCCAGGCCGGTGATCGCGCGGACCTCCTTGATGACCTTGATCTTGTTGGGGCCAATGCCTGTCAGGATGACATCGAATTCAGTCTGCTCTTCAGCTTCCTCAGCGGCAGCACCTGCTGGGCCTGCCATTGCAACTGCTGCTGCAGCTGGCTTGATGCCGTACTCCTCTTCAAGGATGGTCGCCAGGTCATTGGCGTCCTTGATGGTGAGGTTGACGAGGGTTTCTGCGATTGCCTTGATATCTGCCATGTTGTCTCTTTAGTCCCTGCAGTGGTCTCTGTCCTTCGCAAGCGAAGAACTACACTGCCTGTTATGGTGATGGTGTGGGTTTGGCCGAAGCCAATTCGGGTGAGCCCGGATCAGGCCTCTTTGTTCGCGATCTCCTTGATCGCGCCAACGAGGTTGGATCCCTGAGCCTGCACGGCGCCGATGATATTGGTCATTGGTGCCATGAGCAATCCCAGGATGTCTCCAAGGAGTTCGTCCTTGGACTTGAGCTCTGCAAGTGTTTCGAGGGCGGAATCGCCATAGACGGCTCCGTCAACGTGGGCGGCCTTCAGTGAGGGAATCTCCAGCTTCGAGTCCTTGAGGAAGTCTCTCAGGACGCGTCCCGGAGCGCTAGGCTCCTCACTGAACGCAACGGCCGTTGACCCGTGAAGGGAGTCATAAAGCTCTTCGTAGCCGCCAAGCTGATCCATGGCGCGCTTGAGGAGCGTGTTCTTTACGACGCGGAATTCAACGCCGGATTTACGGAAGGCCGAGCGCAGGTCGTTTGCCTGCTCGACGGTCAGACCGACATAGTCGGTTAGATAGATGACGGGGGTCTGCTCCAGCTTTTCAGCCAGCTCCTTGATTGCCTCCGCCTTCTGTTCGCGAGTCATCGCCATAGTTTTACCTCAGGAATTGAGCGCTAGCGGAGCGCATCTAGGATTTCGGTGCGGTCGAGCGGGATGCCAGGACCCATCGTCGTCGAAACCGTAATAGATTTGACGTAGGTGCCTTTGGCAGCCGCAGGGCGGAGCCGAATCACTTCCTTGACGAAGGCTTCCAGGTTCTCTAGAATCTGCTCCTCGGCGAACGAGGATTTGCCGATGGCCGTGTGCAGGATTCCGAACTTGTCAACGCGGAAGTCAATCTTACCCGCCTTGACGTCCCGAACGGCGGCCGCAACGTCCATAGTGACTGTGCCGCTCTTCGGGTTCGGCATCAGTCCACGCGGACCGAGTACACGTCCGAGACGACCAACCTTTGCCATCACGTCTGGCGTGGCAATCATGACGTCGAAGTCAGTCCAGCCCTTCTGAATCTGGCTAACCAGATCATCCAGACCCACGTGGTCGGCACCGGCTTCGTGAGCCTCGGCGTGCTTGGCCTCATTGGCCAAAACCACGACGCGAACCTCCTTACCAGTACCATGCGGAAGTGCGACGACACCGCGGACCATCTGCTCCGCGTGGCGAGGGTCTACACCCAATCGCATATCGACGTCTACTGACTCGTCAAACTTGGCCGAAGCCGTCTGTTTGACTAGCGAGCACGCTTCCTGCATGCTGAACGGCGCTTCTCCGGCGGCCACTTTCTCGTGGATCGCTTTGTAGCGCTTGCCCTTTTTTCCCATTGCTTTGTGATCTTTGCGGTTCAGGCGCGGCATGGGGGCCGCTCCCGCCTGTGAGTACTAGCGAGTCCCTGCGAAAGCGGGAGACTCAGATCAGGCAACCGGCGCGCCGGATACCTTGAGGCCCATCGAGCGTGCAGTTCCTGCGATCATGCGTGCGCCCTGATCCAGGTCGTGCGCATTGAGATCTTCCATCTTCTGCTCTGCGATGTCGCGGCATTGGGCCCAGGAGACCGTACCAACCTTTTCGCGAAGCGGATCAGCAGCGCCCTTCTGAATCTTGGCAGCGTTCTTCAAAAGAACAGCAGCCGGAGGGCTCTTGACGATGAAATTGAAGGACTTGTCCGCGAACACCGTGATCACGACGGGGAGAATGAGCCCCATTCGGTCCTGCGTAGCAGCATTGAACTGCTTACAGAATTCCATGATGTTCACGCCCTTCTGACCTAGAGCAGGACCAATCGGCGGTGCCGGATTGGCCTGACCAGCCTTAACTTGCAGCTTGATGTAGCCGTCTATTTTCTTTGCCATGCAGCAACGCGGTTCTGGCGCCGGGGTCAGTCGACCTCAGCTCCCGCATTTAGAGTGGTTACTTGGAGCGAGCCGGGTAGAACATGGCACTATATGTGCGGTTCCCGGCCACATCTGCGATCAAGGGGCCCAATCGCGCCTTGGACGAATCCTCACAATTGAACTGAACTAGTTCTGGCGAGACGACCAGTGGACTGCGGCAACCTTCCAGCCCGCGTCGCTGTGCTCCAGCACCAGCAGTTCGGCTGACGTCATGTCAATGTCGCGATCCCGGTAGTTCCCGTGGAGCCGGGAGGTCGTGGTGATCCACGCAGCGTGCCCGGAGACCGACACTTTCCGATCCTTCAGCTCACGGGTCATCGCCGAGAGGAACGCGCCATCGCCGTTGAAGTGTCCTGAGAGATAGTGCTCGCGGGTTTCCACACCGCCACCTTCGAGAATTAGTGCATCCTCGAGAATGATCGCCGCGGCCAAAGTCGAGTCGTTAGCGACGATGGCGGCACGGAATGCTTCGGCTGCTCCTACGGCTGCCTCACTCATCTCTGCCGAGTCTGTGTGCTCCATGTGAGCTCCATCACCTTCCTCGTGATTCGTGGCATCGTGGTCCATGGTGCCAGCGTGCTCCATCGCTTCGCCTGCGTGTTCGCCGGCATGCTCAGAACTGTCGGCGGCGCAGGCGGCGAGGCCGATAGAAAGAAGGAGTGCAAGAAGTGTTTTCATCGGGTCTCTTGGGGTTGAGGATTCTTCTCCAGGCCACGGGATCTCCAGAGATAGTAGATAACGGGAATGACAACCAGGGTCAGAATGGTGGACGAGACCATCCCCCCGACCATCGGCGCCGCGATACGGCGCATGACTTCTGAGCCCGTTCCGTGGCCCCACATGACCGGTAGCAAGCCGGCCATGATGGCCGTGACGGTCATTATCTTAGGCCTGACGCGCTCGACCGCGCCCTCGACGATGGCATCATAAAGGTCGCGAATGGAGTTCATTGCTCCCCGCGCTGCCCTGGATTTGTAGGCCTGGTCCAGGTAGATGAGCATGATCACGCCCGTCTCCGCGGCAACTCCAGCCAAGGCAATGAAGCCCACACCCACGGCGACGCTCAAGTTGTAGTCCAGCAGATAGAGCAGCCAGACGCCGCCGACCACGGAGAATGGCAGTGAAAGCATCACGATCAGGCTCTCCTGGACATTGCGAAAATTGAGAAAGAGCAGGAGGAAGATGATCATCAGCGTGATCGGGATCACCAGGGCCAGCCGTTCCTTCGCACGCTCCATGTACTCATACTGCCCACTCCAAACTAGGCTGTAGCCGTCTGGGAGGTGAATTCGACTCGCGATGACGGGCTTAGCGTTGGCCACGTAGGTCCCGACATCTATGTCGCGGATGTCTACATATATCCACGAGGTCCGTCGGGCGTTTTCGCTCTTGATAACGGGTGCCCCCATAACGGTCTCAAGGTCAGCCACGTAGGAAAGGGGGATCTTGGCGCCGCCCGGCGTGGGGATGAGCACACGCTGAAGTGCCGGCAGATTGTCTCTCAACTCCCGACTGTACCTGACATTGATCGGATAGCGTTCCAGGCCTTCCACGGCCTCGGTTACGTTCATGCCGCCGATAGCCGACATGATGACGTCCTGCACGTCCCCAACCGTCAGTCCGTATCGAGCCGCTTCGACCCGATCAATCTTGAAATCAAGAAATCGGCCGCCAACGGTCTTGTCGGAAAATGCGGTCTGGGTCCCGTCCACCTCCCGCAGCACGGCCGCCACCTCTTGGCCCAATTCGGACAGGACGTTCAGGTCCGGCCCCATGATCTTGATCCCCACGGGGGTCTTGATTCCGGTGGACAGCATGTCGATTCGGGTCTTGATCGGCATTGTCCACGCGTTCGTCAGCCCGGGGAACTGAATGGCCGCGTCCATCTCCTCCACCAGTGACTCGCTGGTCACCCCGGGACGCCATTCCTTCTGCGGTTTCAGCTGAATAATGGTCTCGATCATAGACAGCGGAGCCGAATCCGTGGCCGTCTCGGCTCGGCCCACCTTGCCGAATACGGACTCTACCTCCGGAAACTGCTTGATGATGCGGTCGGTCTGCTGCAGCAGCTCCCTGGCCTTTGTGATTGAGATGCCCGGATCCGTGGTAGGCATATACAGCAGATCACCCTCATCCAGGGCCGGCATGAACTCTGACCCGAGTCGCTGCAGCGGCACTACGGTCACGGCCAGGATCGCGACCGCCACGGCAATGGTCGTCCATCTGAAGCGCAGCACCCACTCAATTACGGGGTGATAAACCCAGATCAGAAACCGGTTGACCGGATTCTTCTTTTCCGGCAGGATTTTTCCGCGAATGAAGTAGCCCATCATCACCGGAACGATGGTGACTGCGAGAAAGGCGGACGCCGCCATGGCGTAGGTCTTCGTGAACGCCAACGGCTTGAACAGACGCCCTTCCTGAGCCTCCAACGTGAACACGGGCAGAAACGAAAGCGTGATAATCAGGAGCGAATAGAAGAGGGCCGGGCCCACTTCCTTGGACGCATCCATAATGATCTGCCAATGCTCCTTCTTGCCCCTGTCCCGCTCCAGATGCTTGTGCGCGTTCTCGATCATCACAATGGCAGCGTCCACCATGGCCCCGATGGCAATCGCAATGCCTCCCAGCGACATGATGTTCGCGTTCAACCCCTGCAGGTACATGATCAGGAATGCAATCAGGATGCCCAGCGGCAGCGTGACAATCGCCACCAACGCACTCCGAAAGTGGAGCAGGAAGATGATGGTCACGAGCGCCACCACGATGCTCTCCTCGAACAGCTTGAATTTCAGATTGTCGATGGCGCGTCTGATGAGGCTCGAACGGTCGTAAGCCGGCTTGATGGTCACGCCGGCCGGAAGCCCCTTCTCCAGTTGGGCCAGCTTGGCTTTGACTCCCTCAATCGTCTTCAGAGCGTTCTCGCCATATCGCATGATGATCACGCCGCCGACCACTTCGCCCTCGCCGTTCCATTCAGCCAGGCCGCGCCTCATCTCGGGGCCGATTTGGACGTTCGCAACGTTCCGAATCAGTATGGGCGTCCCGTTATCATCGACTCCGAGAGGGACGTTTTCGATGTCCTGGATGGACTTGATGTACCCCAGGCCGCGAACCATGAACTCGGTTTCTCCCATTTCCACCAGGCGGCCACCAACATCGTTGTTGCTCCTGGCCAGGGCAGACCTAACACGGGCTAGGGGGACGTCGTAGGCCGCCAACTTGTTCGGGTCTACCTCCACCTGGTACTGCTTGACGTAGCCGCCGATACTGGCGACCTCCGATACACCTTCCACACTGGTCAGTTCGTAGCGGAGATACCAGTCCTGAATGGATCGGAGTTCCTGCAGGTCGTGGCGCCCGTCACTCTCCAGAACATATTCGTACACCCAGCCGACTCCGGTTGCGTCTGGACCCAGGGACGGATTGACGCCATTTGGAAGGCGCCCGCTCACATAGTTGAGGTACTCCAGGACGCGGCTCCGCGCCCAGTACATGTCCGTCCCATCCTCGAAGATGATGTAGACGAACGAGTAGCCAAAGAAGGAATAGCCCCGGACCACCTTCGCGTACGGCACCGCCAGCATGGCAGTGGTCAACGGATACGTGACCTGGTCCTCAACCACCTGGGGTGCCTGCCCTGGGAATTCGGTAAAGACGATGACCTGTACGTCCGACAGATCCGGGATGGCGTCGATGGGGGTATTGAGCAGCGCATATCCGCCCCCAAGAGCCAACAAGACAGTGCCGATAATGACCAACAGCCGGTTGTTGATCGAGCCTTCGATGATTCGTTCAAGCATTACGCGCCGTGCTCCATGTGGTGATCATGGCTGATGGCTACGCTGTCTGCCGGCATCTCGGTGGCGGGCATCACCTGGCCGGGCGCCATTTGGTGCACATGGGGCACCTCCGGCTCGGCTGGCATCTCCATCCCGACCTCGTGATCATGAGCAGCCTCCTCAACAGGCCCAGCGGATTCCCCAGACGCAAGCATCTTCCGAATCGCCTCCTGCAATCGACTCTCGCTATCGAGCAGGAACTGCGCAGACACCACCACCAACTCACCTGCCGAAAGTCCACTAAGGATTCGGGTCTGGGCGTTGTTGTCTCCCCCAACTTCGGCCGTCTCGACCTCGCGCGGCTCAAAGCGTCCCTCACCCAGCGCAACAAACGCCATGGTGCGAGAGCCGCTTCGAATCAGGGCCTCGGTCGGGACAACGACCGCGTTCTTGATGGCTCTGCCTTGCAGTAGAATGTTAGCGTACATCCCGGGCTTCAGCTCGTAGGACGCTGAATTGTCAAATACCAACCTGACATGGACGTCCCGGGCCTTCTCACGGAGATAGGGGTAAATGAAATCCACCGTCCCGACATAGGACTTGCCGGGCAAGTAGGACAGCGTCATCTCCACGCGTTGGCCTACCGATATCCAGGGGACTTCGTCGTCGAAGAAGCTGGCGTGCACCCAGACGGTCCTCAAGTCTGCGATCCGGAAGAGATCTTCGCCGCGCTGAATGAAAGCGCCCTCAATGGTGTTCCGCTCCGTGACGATTCCGGTGGCCGGCGCATTGATGCGAATGGTTTTGCGAACCTCTCCTGTTTGGGCCAAGGCCTCGATTTCGGATTCGGGTATGTCCCAATACTCCAGTCGAGTCCGAGCCGCTGCCACCAGGCGCTCCGCATCGGCCCGAACAGAAGGGGTCGCACTCAGCGACACCAACTCTGCGTTTCGGACGGCCAAGAGGAATTCCTCCTGTGTAGAAACCAGCTCGGGCGAGTAGATATCCATGAGAGGAGAGCCGGCCCGGACCTCCTCTCCCACGAAGCTCACGTACAATTTCTCGATCCAACCCGAGACCCTCGAGTTGACAATATGCAGTCGCTCTTCGTTGTAGCTCACATCCCCGACTGTCCGAATCTGTCGGCTGAAATCGCGCTGATCCACGATCTGCGTCCGGACACCCATATTCTGGACGGTGCTTGGATCAATACTGATATTCGAATCGGACGTGGCCGGCTGCTTGTCTGCGTACACGGGCACCAGGTCCATTCCCATGGCAGACTGGCCCGGCGAATCGTAGATCTCCTCGGGATTCATCGGGGCCTGCCAGTACAGCACGGTCCGCTCCGCCGCTGCTGCGGCGTCAGGCCCGGAGACGCGCAAACCAAAGAAGTACCCGGCGACTCCCATCAGGAGGGCCAAAATGATCCATCCCGCAATACCCGCTCTGTTCTTGTTGGATTTTGACATCGGTCAATCAGGATTCGAAGCGGAAGGAGATGACATAGGCTTGCCGAGGGCCCGCTGAAGGGCTACCCCCGCCTTATCGAATTCGCTGAGGGCCTCTTCGCGCGCCCAACTCAATTCGAAGAGCATGCGCTGGGCGTCCAGGAGATCGAGAAACCCACTGCGACCGGTCGAATAGGTAATGAGGGTTGCCTGAAGAGCGGATTCGGCCTGTGGGATCAGGGCGGTGTCGAAGAGCGAGATCTGTTCGAGGGTTCGGTCCAGTCGATAAACCAAGTCGTCGACCGTGGTCCGTATTGCTGACTCGAGCGCCTCCCGTTGTACCTCGACAAGCAATCTTCGGACGCGGGTTTCCTCTTCCCGCGCGCGGATGCGCTTTCGCTGGAGGGGTATCTTGACTGACACACCAACGGCAATAGCGTCCCTACCGTCCGCAGACGCCGGAATACTTGAGTCTCGGATATCGAAATACGTTAGCGAGACGCCAAAATCTGGAAGCCGTTCTTTGGAAGCCAGCTCCTGGGCCACCTGCGCTACCTGCATGCTCAAATCGTTGGCCTTGAGTTCGGGCCGCTGGCTGAGTGCCATCGAGCGGACTTGGGATTCTGGTGGGGTCTCGTGGATTAGGACACCGGGCCGAAGGACCTCGCTAAGGGAGACTGGCCGGTTAACGAGGTTGGACAGTTGCTCTACCACCGTTCGCTCCCTGCGATCAAGCGCGAGCAGTCGATTGGAAAGAGCATTCCTTTCCAGTTGAGCCTTTAGAATCGCCTGCTGCGTTCCTTCGCCCACTCGGTAGCGAACGTCCGCGATCCCCTCGAAGTCAGTAAGCTGCCGCTGGAATTTTCGAATGACCACTCGCTGGCGCCTGATTAGCAGGAGATCCGCGTAGAGGAGACCAATCCTTTCGACCAGATCTAGCTCAAGGACCGCCACCGAAACGCTGAACTCTTCAGCCTTCAACAAGGCCTCTTCTGCCCGCAATGCCAATTTGCCCGGATACGGGATTGCTTGGCTAATTTGCCACTGACTGCGTTGCGCACCCCGGGCGGTGTAGAGCGGAAACGGTTGCAGTGCGAGTCCGGCCACGGGATCAGGCAGGGCACCAACCTGAGCTGGCCTCTGCTTCAGGGCCGAACTGGCTAACGACGCTGCCTTCAGCATCGAATTCCCGAGCCTAACCTCCGTAACGAGGTCCTGAATTCCCCGAACGCGGAGCGTGTCCGCAGGCTGCGCCGCGACCAGCCCTATGTTGGCCACCAAGAGGATGGCGGCAAGCGTCGCAGACCGGACCAGGAACGATGTTGGGGATCTTAGCATAACTCGTCTTCTGAATCCGAGACCGGAGAAACAGACACCAGGGTTGTTCAACCACACGTCAAAGGTCCGAACGGAGGCCTTAAGAGATACTGAATGCACTCTTAAATCTCTTTAAGGCACGGATCGCCCTGTATCGGATATCGTAACCGACTTTCTGTCATTTTGCCGCGGGAACGATGTGGGTTCTTATTGTTGAGGACGACTTCCGATTGGCCGACTTAATCCGCCGAGGTCTGGAGGCTGAAGGCTTTACTGTGGCCATTTCCCACGACGGTGTCGAGGGCGAAGAACTGGCCACCCTAAACCGATACGACGCGCTCATCGTTGACTGGAGTCTACCTAAGCAGGATGGCCGGACTCTCATCAAGAACCTCCGGTCTTCCGGCATTCAAGTACCTGCGATAATGCTCACGGCTCTGGGGGACGTTGAGCACCGGGTTGCCGGGCTGGAAGCGGGGGCAGATGACTACCTTCCCAAGCCGTTTTCGTTTGAAGAACTCGTGGCTCGCCTGCGCGCGGTGACCCGTAGACCTCCCATCGCCGAGTTTGACCACATCCTGACAGCAGGTTCCGTACTTGTTAACAGCGAGCGGCGGACGGTCGAGATCAATGGCGAGCCTGAACTCCTGCGCCCCAAGGAATTCGCCTTGCTCGAAATGTTGCTCCGCAGAAAGGGGGACGTGATTTCTCGAAGCGTGCTTGCGGAGCGGATCTGGGGCAGCGCGCTGTACGTCACCGACAACGTTATCGACGTCACCATTTCGGGGCTGCGTTCCAAACTGAACGCGGGTTTCAAGGGGGCAGAGCCAGACCTTGAAATCATTACGGTGCGCGGCGTCGGGTACTCGGCGCGCGAAATAGAAACCGCCGCCTGATGGAACCGAGAACCAAGGCAAGAGCCAGTCAGTGGCACCCGCGCAGTTGGGGCATTTCGTTGCGACTCACACTCTGGTTCAGTTCGGCCATCGCATTGCTGTTGATCGGATTTGCCGTCCTGACCTATGTCAATTTCCACCGCAGCCTCCACCGCGATTTTGACCAACACCTGACGCACGAACTCCGCGTGTTCCTTCCTGACGTCGAGCGGGACCAGCGCGGGCCCGCCTTCCCACCGGAAAAGGAACTCTCGGCGCCCGCCTATCAGAGCAACGGCATCTTTGGCACGTTTGTCCGGCTTCTGGATTTGGACGGCACCGTGGTTTACCAAAGTCCCAACTTCGAAGGAGAAGAAGTCCTTGATGTTCAGATACCGGCCGAGGATGCGTCCGAAT
Organism: Rhodothermales bacterium; assembly: GCA_047611125.1. Taxonomy (GTDB): domain Bacteria; phylum Bacteroidota; class Rhodothermia; order Rhodothermales; family UBA10348; genus JABDJZ01. The sequence goes on along the minus strand of JBLFXH010000055.1, from coordinate 1,887 downwards.
CGGTGTCCCGGGGCTGGGCGGCGGGCCCCGTCCGAAGCCTCTATTTCCAGCTGACTAGCGACAACGGCCTCCCCTATGGGTGGGCTGAAGTAACGGGCTACGAGTGGTCGCTGCATACGGAACTGGATCGACTTACCAAGACGTTCGCGGTCGGCATTCTGCTGGCTGTCTTGCTGTCTTCGTTCGGTGGATACCTCCTTGCCCATAGAGCGCTTTCCCCTGTCGCAGACATCACCGAGACCGCGAAGCGTATCCGGGCCTCTAATCTCTCGGACCGAATCCCCCTGCATGGTGGCGGAGAAGACGAACTGTCAGACCTGACGAAAACCATAAACGGCCTGCTGGACCGCATCGAAGAGTCCTTTCGGCGAGAGCGGCGATTTTCCGCCAACGCGGCTCACGAGTTGGCAACGCCGCTGGCCACTATGCGGGCAGAATTGGAGTTGGCGTTGCGCACACTTGACGGCGACCAGCCCCTGCAACGCACGCTGGTGGCGTCCATCTCAGACATTGATCAGATCAGCACCATCGTCCGCTCTCTTTTGATGCTTCATTCCGCCGAGCAGCTCTCCGATGGCCCAAAGGCCCGAGTGGACTTCACAGCCATTGTGCGAGATCAACTCGGGCGATTTCAGGACAGGGCCGACCTGCAGCAGGTCTCGTTGGAATTTGGTACGCCCCCTTTGTTCTGGGTGCTGGCGGACCGAAAAGGCCTCTCCACGGTCATCGACAACCTGATGGACAACGCCCTGAAGTACACCGAGCCTGGCGGATCCATCCAGGTTTCCCTTGCCCGGGACGGCCTGGATGCGCAACTCACCATCACAGACACCGGCATCGGCTTCGCTCCGGAGGCAGGAAAGCACCTATTTGACAGATTCTATCGTGAGCGCGCAGCGCCGGTTCAGAATCGCGATGGTAGCGGGTTGGGGCTATCCATCGTAGCCGCGGTCGTGGCCTCTCACGAAGGACGAGTCTGGGCGTCCTCCCCCGGCCCTGGGCAAGGAAGCACATTCGGTATCGCGCTGCCGTTGGCGTCGGCCTAGGTCTACCCTTAGCGGGGTCCAGTTGGTCGGCCCTCTGCAGGACGAGCGCCGAGGCCTATTTCCGCGGCCGAGTGCTCGCGCTCAGAATCCGATAGCCCCCGGAGTCCTTGTCCTTCTCAATCTCAAGGAAACCGCGCTTCTTCCCGTCTTCCAAAAGGTCGCTGAAGCTGGGGTACCCGTAGTATCCTTCCGAGAAATTCGGCTGCTTCCGTTTGAATACCTGTTTCACGTGGCTGGCCCAGACGGCCTCTCCGCGGTCATCGATCATCGAGTGCGAGGTCGCGGCCAGGCGCTTGAACATCCGGACCCGAGAGGGACGTCCATCCAGTTCGGGCTTTTCAGTCTTCTCAAGTGCTGGCTCTTCCTCCTCCTTCCCGCCGGCGAGTTCGTCGTAGTACCAGAAATCGTCACAGCTTTCGATGAGCAGTTTGGAACTGGAGTTTCTCACTCCGATTCCGATGACCCGCTTCCCGTACTCGCGAAGCTTCCCGACGAGGGGCGTGAAGTCGCTATCGCCGGTGACGAGAGCAAATGTGTCGATGTGGGGTCTGGTGTAGCACAGATCCAGCGCATCGACCACCATCCTGATGTCTGCCGAGTTTTTTCCGGACCACCGGGCGTGGGGAATCTCAACCAGGACAAAGCCCGACTCGTGTAGGGGCCGCCGCGATTCCTGGTACTTATGCCAGTCGCAGTAGGCGTTCTTGACCAGAATGCGCCCTTTCTCGACCAGCTTTTCAAGGACTACGTTGACGTCGAACTCCGGGCCGGGCATGTCCTTGAGCCCAATGGCCACGTTTTCGAAGTCGACGTAGACGGCGAGTGCTTTGTCTGAATTCAT
>JBLFXH010000054.1:0-15685 GCA_047611125.1 Rhodothermales bacterium | reverse complement strand
ACCTCCCCCTAGCCACTGCATAGCCTTCCCGACATGCGCCAGTCCCGAAGCCTTGTCCTCCTACTGATTCTCTCAGCAGGATTCCTCTCATCCACGGCCACGGCCCAGTTCTACCGGACGGAAGGCACCCAGATACTTGATCCCAATGGGGAGGCCACGGTCATCCGCGGCATGGGCCTCGGCGGCTGGTTGATGCCCGAGGGCTACATGCTGGACATGGGGGGGAGCTGGACTGAGATGCAGGCCAAGGTCTCAGACGTTGTCGACCCCTTCACGGCCGCAGAAGTCTGGCGACGCTACCGCGAGAACTACGTCAACGAGAAAGACATCCAGAAGCTCGCCGAGTGGGGGTTCGACCACATTCGAATTCCGTTCCACTACGAGTTCTTTATGGACATCGACACGGGTCTGTTCATCGAGGATGGCTTCGCCCTGATGGACGATTTCCTGGGCTGGTGTGAGGCCGCTGGACTGCCGGTAATTCTAGACCTGCATGCGGCCCCCGGTGGACAGAGTGACGGGGCCATCGCCGACAGCGATGGCACAGCGCGCCTCTGGACCGAACCCGTTCCTTACCAGGACCTGACCGTGGCACTCTGGGAGGAGTTTGCCCGGCGGTACAAGGACAACACGAATATCATCGGCTACGACCTGATCAATGAGCCGGTAACGCCGAACTCGGTCGCGGACGGGGCTCAGGCCCTTAGAGATCTGTATGGCCGTTTGGCCGACGCCATCCGGGTCATCGACACCAACCACATCCTGTTCATTGAGGGCAACTACTTCGCGACCACGTTCGACAAGTTGACGCCGCCGTTCGATGACAACATGGTCTACGCGTTTCACAAGTACTGGAGTGCGCCGAGTATCGGCACCATCGGATACCTTCTGGCCATCCGCGACGAGCACAATGTCCCTCTTTGGCTGGGCGAGACGGGTGAAAACAGCAACGGCTGGTATCACGAGGTGGTGAAGCTGGCCGAGTCAGAAGGCATCGCCTGGAATTTCTGGACGCACAAGCAGCTGGACGCGACCGCGCCGCCGACCAATTCGGCCATCAAGCCTGGTTTCCGCGCGCTCCTGAACTACTGGAACGGCAACGGCAGCAAGCCGGCGCCAGGCCCCGCTCAGGCCGCGCTTTACGAGATGGTGGCGAACCTGCACATCGATTCGGTTGAAGTGCGGACCGGTGTTCTTGAGGCGCTGCTGAACCCGGAGTTCGGCACCATGAGCCAGCCCGTGGCCGACAACCTGATTCCTGGAGTGATCAACGCGGTGGACTACAACCTGGGGACCCAGGGCGTCACGTACGGCGATGCCAATCCCTGGGCGGTAACCGGCGCGCCTGGAGGAGGAAACACCGGCGGCGTTCTGCGCAACGACGGCGTGGACATCGAGGTCTCTCTTGACAACCAGGGCCCTGGCTACAATGTCGGGTACCTCGAGCCCTTCGAGTGGATGGAATACACCGTTCAGGTGGCCACCACCGGGCAATACGACATTGCAGCGCGCGTAGCCAGTCAGCCGGGTGGCGGCTCACTGGTGATCTCCATGGCCGGAGGGGTTCTGGGCACCATTTCGGTGCCTTCAACTGGGGGCTGGCAGAGTTGGAGAACAGTGTCCGTGACCAGCGTTCCGCTAGAGGCGGGGGCGCACATGCTCCGTCTGGCGGTCGGTCGAAAGGGTGATTTCAACCTTAACACGGTGACCTTTACGGAAGCCTCTGGGGTCTCAGTTGAAGATCCGCAAGACTTGCCGGACTTTCGCCTTGATGCGCTCTACCCGAATCCGACCTCCGGTGGGTTCACAGTGCAGTACGCCGTCGCTCAGCCCGGCGCTGTCCAGATCGAAGTCTTCGACGTAACCGGCCGCCGGGTTCTCGTTGAAAACCACACGAGACCGAGCGGCACGCACCAGGAAGCGCTCAACACCGCGAGCTTCCCGTCGGGGATCTACGCCGTCCGCCTGACTAGCTCTACCCGAACGGACACGAGGCCGCTGTTCGTCATCCGGTAGCGCCCGCTCTCAGTCGTAGATCAAATGCTTAATCTGCTCGCCCTGAGCATCGATGTCCGTCATGGACTCAATGCCAATGTCGAGATGAATCTGCGCCCACTCCCGGGTAACCTCCAGATCTGACTCTTGAGTCTTAACGCCCTCAGGAGTGGTGGGGACGTCGGAAACCAGCAGCAGCGCTCCACGCGATATGTTGTTGTAGTGGCCCACAATGAAGATGGTCGCGGTCTCCATGTCGATGGCAAGGGTCCGCATGTCCTTGAGCTTCTGCTGGAAAGGCTCATCGTGCTCCCAGAGTCGGCGGTTTGTGGTGTAGACCACTCCTGTCCGGTACTCAAGGCCGCGCTCGATCACCTTCTCCGAAACGAACTTGTGGAGCTTGAAGGAGGGCAGAGCGGGGACTTCAGGCCGCATGTAATCGTCGCTCGTCCCCTCACCACGAATTGCGGCGATGGGTAGAATGAAGTTACCGATCTCAGTGGAATGCTTGAGCCCGCCGCACTTGCCAAGAAAGAGCACGCCCTCAGGTGCTCTGGCAGAAAGCAGGTCCATGACGGTAGCCGCCATTGCCGAACCCATGCCGAAGTTGACTATGCTCAGGCCGGCATCGTTGGTGGCCGCCTGCATGGCTCTCCCTTGACCGTGCAGTTCGCAATCGAACTTATTGACGAACATGTCCACGTAATGGGAGAAGTTCGTCAGTAGGATGTAGTCGCCAAATTTATCGATGGGCATCCCTGTGTATCTGGGGAGCCAATCGCGGGCGATCTCTAGGCGGTTTTTTGTTTGCATGCTTTCTTGGGCAAGATAAGGGACGGCAGCGGCGTCTCGGGCAAGTGTTCTTAACTTCTTAGAATGGTAACCGAACAAGCCACACGCCTGCGCCGATTCGTTTCAAGACTGGACGACCGGATTCGTACTCTGGAGGCCGTCAGTCTGCGATTCTCCCGGGCAAGGCTCTTCGTCTTCCTGGCGGCCGTGGTGAGCTCGATTTTGGCGTTTCGGGCCCTGGACTCGGGCGCTGAATGGGCGGTGCTTCTTGGATTTGTACTGGTCTTTGTGGGTTTGACCCGCCGCCACGAGACTCTGCACCGCGCCATCCGGCGGCATCGAGTCTATCGAACCATCAAGCTCCAGCATCTGGCGAGGATGGGGAGAGAGTGGAAAGGCCTGGGCCGGGCAAGTTCGGTTCCGGGACCCGAGGAGCATCCCTTTGCCCACGACCTGGATATTCTGGGGCAGCGCAGCCTGCACCACCTCCTGGACACGTCATTCTCCTCGGGCGGGAGCAATCGGCTCGCGCTATGGCTGACTCAAGAAGAGCCCGATCGCCAGGCCGCCCTCGACCGGCAGCAGTTGGTCCGCGAGTTGGTCCCACTCGGGGCGCTTAGAGACCGAATCTCACTCCTGAGTCAGGTGACGGGTGGGAAGGAGGCCAGCGAGAGGTTCGATGGCGACGTCCTGGTTCGGTGGCTAGCTCGCCACCGGGATGACAAGCGAATGCGTCCCTTCCTGGGGCTCCTGTCAGGACTGGCCTTGCTCAACTGGGCACTGGTGGCAACGCACGTGGCCGGGCTGACAGGACCGTGGTGGGCGTTCTCGCTCACCGCCTACCTCACTATCTACATTCTCAACGGTAGACTGTACTCCCATCTGTTCGATGAGGCAGAGCACCTCCACGATCAACTCGAACGGTTCAGACCCGTGGTCCAGCGTTTGGAATCATACTGTTTCCAGCCAGGCTCTGCCTTGCTTCGACATCTGGAGCCCTTCCAGGATCCGCGCAAGCGGCCGTCCGTCTATCTCCGGAGGGTGATGATGCTGTCGATGGCAGCCAGCGCACGAAAAAGCGAGATCCTGCGGATTCTCTTCAACGTTGTGCTGCCCTGGGATCTGCTGTTCGCCTACCGATTGGCCATCTACAAAGAGCAGCTCCGAGAGCTTCTGCCGGTGTGGCTAGACACGGTCTACCGACTGGAGGCAGCGGGCTCCCTGGCCACGTACGCGGCCCTGAATCCGGAGGCTGTCTTCCCAGCTATAGGGGCACCGGATACGCGACCGGTCTTTGAGGCGAGGGGTCTAGCCCATCCAATGATTGGCATGGATGAGTCGGTCCGCAACGACTTCGCTGTTCAGGCGCCGCCGCACATTACTCTGGTTACAGGCTCCAACATGTCGGGAAAGAGCACCTTTCTCCGGGCCATCGGGGTTGGGCAGGTCATGGCGATGGCGGGTGGTCCGGTCGAAGCCCTGTCATTTGCCACCGTTCCGTTCCGGGTGTTCAGCAGCATGGGCATCCACGATTCCCTGACTGACGGGATTTCATTTTTCTATGCGGAAGTGCGCCGGCTCGGACGGATGCAACGCGCGGTCGCCGGGTCGGGCGCGCCCTCGATGGTGCTGATCGATGAGATATTCCGCGGCACAAACAACCGCGAGCGCCTCATCGGCAGTCGCGCGTTGCTGGAGTCGCTGGCCGGCCAGCGGTGCCTCGGGCTGGTGGCGACACATGACCTGGAGTTGGTCAGCCTGGGCGACGACCTTCCCGCCTTTGACAACTGTCACTTCCGCGAAGAGGTCGAGGAGGGAAGGATGCTCTTCGACTACCTACTCCGTCCGGGACCATGCCCCACCACCAATGCGCTGAAGATCATGGCGGCCGAGGGACTCCCGGTGCCGCGCGATCCTGATGCCGGAAATGTGTAGCCTGCCCTAGGCAAGCACAGAAAAACATGGCCACCTAGGCTACAGAAATTGCCGCCTCCGGAAGGGCCAAGTGCCGCGGGTGTGAGTGATCCATCGCCAAGGACGACTGGCGGATCTCGGTGGTCTCCTTCGAGGACGGCTACCTGAACCCGGCCGGATACATCCATGCAGGCTGTGTAGCGGCCTATGCCGAAACCACGGAAACCGCCATGGAGCGGATCCGGAATTTCAGTCCGGATCTGAGCGAGTTGGAGCTTGACGGAATCACCGAGGCCATCGAATGCTGATCCGGGGAAGAGCTCCAAAGACCGTTATTGCTAACTTCCCATTCTCTGCGTTTCTTACGGTAGACGGCAGAGAGGCCGTTATGCAATCGTAGATATCGGGAGACGTGGCAGAAGACTCCGTCGAATCCACAGGTGACACGCCGGGCGCGGCGACAGGGCTTGCTCTGTCGCTGGCTGAACTGCGGCTCAGGATTCAGGACTTCCTGAAGGAGTACCTGAAGGAGCGAAGTCCCGAAACGGTAGGGACCTACCGGCGCTCCTTGAACGAATTCGAGCGGTGGTTTGTCCGCGAGAAGGGCGGCTATCGTTTTCGGAAGAAGGACGTCGAGCGGTACAAGAAGTACCTCATGGAGGAGCGGGAGCTTCACCAGCATTCGGTGTCCACCTACCTCACAGCCCTGCGGCGATTCTGTCAGTATCTCGCGGACATTGGCCTGCTCAGCGAGAACCCGGCTGTTGGCGTGAAGGGGAACCGTCGCCCGACCAGCCACTCGCGTAAGGTTCTTAACCAAGAAGAGATTGACGCGCTGCTGAAGGTGCTGTCGACCGATGACGAGATCGCTCGTCGCGACCGGTCCATGGCGTACTGCATGCTCTTTGCAGGGATGTCCGAGATCGAACTGGTCCGCGCGGATGTGCAGGATTTGGAGCAGACCCTGATGGGCTGGTATCTGCGTGTTCAGGGAAAGGGCCGCACGGCCAAAGACCAGCACGTGCCCATCGATCCGCCTGTCATGGATGCGCTCCGCCTCTATCTGGATGCACGCGGTCGGATTCGCCCGGAGGAGCCGCTGTTCATTTCACACGGACACCGCAGTCACGGCGATCGGCTGAACACCCGATCAGTCCGGAGTCGGATCAACGAGCTGCTCAAGGCTTGCGAAATCAAGCGGCCTGGGATCACCCCACACAGCCTGACCCACACGGCGGCGCTGATTTGGCTGAATGACGGTATGCCGATAGACGAAGTGAAACAGCGCATGCGTCACGGGACCATGGACACTACGATGATCTACTTCCGGCAGCAGCAGATTCTACACAAAGAGCAAAATGCTTAACGAACAGCACTAGAGATATGCGGCCTACTGCAGTTTTGGGATTCCTGCTGGCGCTCCTCATGGTGGGGTGCGCGGCTCCATCTGACCCGCCCAACATCGTCCTCGTCTACGTGGATGATATGGGATGGCGGGACCTCGCGGTGCAGGGGAGTAACTATTATCTGACCCCCCAGATCGATCAGCTAGCAGGCGAAGGGCGCCGCTACACTAGTGCTTACGCGAATGCTCCTAACTGCGCACCCAGCCGCGCCGCACTGCTAACCGGCCTCTACGGGCCGCGGCACGGTATCTACACCGTGAACTCGGCGGCGCGTGGACGGGCGGAGAACCGGAAGCTGATCCCGCCAGAGAATCAGACAGTCCTGGACACCAGTTTTGTCACGATTGCCGAGGCGCTCCGGGACAAGGGGTACCGAACCGGATTCTTCGGCAAGTGGCACCTTGGAGAGGATGTCTTCGGACCGACCGGCCAGGGATTCGATGAGGCGGCCGGCTGGACCGCTCTGGGCAGCCCGCCAAGCTATTCCTGGCCCTACGAAAGGGGAGCCTTCACGCTGACGGATCTCCGAGATTCTGGGCAGCCGGGCGAGAACCTGACCGATCGACTCGTGGACGAGTCGATTCGGTTCATAGAGGGCGGCGAGGCTCCGTTCTTTCTGATGCTCTCACACTATGCCGTGCACACGCCGATCCAGGCGGATTCTGCACGGATCGGCCGCTTTGACACGCGGCCTGCGGACGGTGGCCATCGGGATGCGCGCTATGCGTCCATGATTGCGGCGGTTGACGATGGCCTGGGTCGCCTGCGCGAGGCGCTCGACCGGACCGGTCAGGCCGAAAACACCTACATCGTGTTCATGTCAGACAACGGCGGCTACGGGCCCATAACGGACATGCTGCCTCTGCGAGGCTCCAAAGGCATGCTCTATGAGGGCGGTGTCCGGGTACCTCTTCTGGTAGTGGGGCCGGGCATTGAGCCGGGTCTGGACGACACGCCCGTTATGGGAGCCGACCTCTATCCGACGTTTCTGGATTGGGCAGGAAGCTCGACCCAAGAGTTGGACGGGCGGTCTCTGGACGATCTCCGTGCTTGGGAACGCCCGCTGTTCTGGCACTTTCCCGCCTATCTGGAAGCGTATCGTGGGCAGGAAGGACCGTGGCGAACCACTCCGGCATCAGCCATGCGGAGAGGGCGATTCAAACTGATTCGCTTCTACGAAGACGGCGGAGACGAACTCTATGACCTGGTGGCCGATCCGGGGGAGTCCGTCAACCTCGCCGCTGACAGGCCGAGGCTGGCCACGGAGTTGGGTCACCAGCTGAACGAGTGGCTAGAGGAGACCGAGGCGTACTTGCCGCGGCCCGTTGCGCCCGCCCCAGGCCCGACTACAGGTTCGTCGAGACCGTAAATCGGTGCAGCCCGCCGAGCGATGACCAGGAGTTGAACCCGTAGTCGAACGCGACGCCCTTCACCCGGATACCGGTCCCGAAGGAGACCCCTGCCAGGTCGAGTCGGGTTTTGATCTTGAGCGCTGCGTGCCGGCGATGATCGTATCCAAACCGGATTTGAAAACTATCGCTGAACTGGAATTCCCCACCCAGCCTCAGGTGGTAGAAGAGATTGTCGAGGATCGTGGCGGTGTCGGAATCGTCCGAAAAATCAGTCAGGTCCCATGCTGTCACTGAGACGAGCAGCGGGAGGTACCTGAGCCGCTTACTGATCCCCAGGCGCAAGTCCAACGGTAGCCTGTCAGAGGTTTGGCCAATCGAAGATGCCACCAGCCCCAAATTGTGGATCGACGCACTGAGGCCAAGGCGGCTTTCCGGGTTGTAGCGGAATATCCCGGCATCGAGGGCAAACGCAGAGGCGTTTTGGCCGTCGATGCCGCTTCGGAGCCAGTTGAGGGACCCACCGTACCGCGTGTAAGTGGACAGCGCGCGTGATCCGCCTATTGTCAGGCCGAACTCGCCCGCCGAGAAGCTCCCAAGCTGCTCGCCTGTGGCATCCGTTCGCGCCAGGTCCCCCCATCCTAGGAACCGCAGGGCCACGCCAAACGCCCCGACGCCCTCATAATGGCGGCCGAAGGCCAGCGACCCGGTCTTCAGGGACGAGGCATGATTGAGTAGGGATAGGCCGACCTGGTTGTGCATCCCGGGGGCGAGGTGGGCCGGATTCTCCAGGAGCGAGAGGACGTCCAGGCTGGGAAGTGCAGCGGTCGCTCCGCCTAGCGCCGCGCCGCGCGCAGCGGGATCCAGCGTGACCAAAGAAAAGGCCGTCGCATCAATGGGCTGGGCTACGCTCGGAGCAGCGAGGCCCAGCAGAAGAACCAGAAGTGAGAGGCGTGCGGACATGCGATGGCGCAAAGGTCGTGAGAGCCCGTCATACCGCATGCCTTCGGCTCGGTTCTCTGGTTAGCCAAGGCCACCGCGAGCCGCACGTCGGCGTGGCTGGCAGGGGAACGATTGGCAGCCTGACAGCGTGTCAGAATGCTGCAAAACGGCACACGAATTGCCCTTGGAATTCCGGGCGCGTGTGCGCCCATTGCATTGCCAAATAAAGCGGGTGGCGCGCTGTCGCTGATCCGCTTCCCATATTTACCGCAGCGTGGCTGCGGACCGTTCTATGCTTGATATTTTCAAGAAGGTTTTCGGCGACAAGAATGACCGGGCGCTGAAGAAGCTCTGGCCACGCGTTGCCGAGATCAATGCCGAGTTCGAGAAGCTCCATTCTCTCACCGATGAGGAGCTCCAGGCCAAGACGCCCGAGTTCCGTAAGAAGATCAAGGAGTCAGTCGCGGACATCGAACAGGACCTCGCTGACATCCAAGCTCAACTCAAGGCCGGCCAGATAGCCGACGATGAGGTGGGTGGCGACAAGAAGCCGGGCGCCATGCGCGAGATGACGCTAGAGGAGCGGCAGAAGCTGTACGAAGAGCTGGATGACCTAGACGAAGAGTGGTTCAAGACAGTCGAGGACACGCTGAACGAGATCCTTCCGGAGGTCTTCGCCGTGGCCAAGGATGCGTGTCGACGCATGATCGGCAAAACCTGGATGGCTGGCGGCACCGAAATCCATTGGGACATGGTGCCCTATGACGTTCAGCTGCTCGGCGGTATCGCGCTCCACAACGGCGACATCGCCGAAATGAAGACGGGTGAGGGCAAGACCCTGGTTGCCATTGCGCCGGTCTATCTCAATGCTCTGGTGGGCCGCGGTGTCCACCTTGTAACGGTCAACCCGTACCTGGCTCAGCGTGACTCTGAGTGGATGGGCAAGGTCTATGAGTTTCTAGGCCTCACCATCGATGTGATTGACCGTCACGATCCGCACTCACCCGGCCGGAAGTCTGCCTACGAGGCGGACATCACCTATGGAACGAACAATGAGTTCGGGTTCGACTACCTCCGCGACAATTCGTTTGTTGTGGACGCGGACCAGCTCATGCAGCGGGACCACCACTTCACCATCATTGACGAGGTGGACTCTGTCCTGATTGACGAAGCCCGGACACCGCTCATCATTTCTGGGCCTGTGCCGCAGTCAGACGAGTCCCAGTTCCAGGAGCTGAAGCCGTCCGTTGAGAGGCTGGTCCATTCGCAGCAAAAGTTGGTGGCTAGCTTCGCAGCCGAGGCCGAGAAGCTGCTAAAGCGGCGGGACGACTGGTCCGCCAAGGGCGAAAAGAAGCAGGCCAACGAGGCAGAGACTGATGCCGGCCTGGCGCTGCTCAGAGCCTACAGGGGCTTCCCGCGGAACAAGAAGCTGCGCGAGCTCCTTCAGGAGCCGGGTGTCGATGCCCTCAGGCAGAAGACCGAGTTCTTCTACCTGCAGGACAACGCCAAGAACATGCCTTTCGTGGACGATGCGCTGCATTACGCCTACGACGAGAAGCAGCGTGCCCTGGAAATGAGCGAAAAGGGTCGCGAATACATCTCAAAGGCCGCAGGACAGGACGCGGATCTGTTCATCCTTCCGGACCTTGGAGAAGAAATCGCCCAGTTCGAGCGCGATAACGAAGTGGCCCTGGAAGAGTTGGATGAGACACTCAACGCAGACGCTTCGCTGAGCGAAGAGAAGCGCGAGGCCAAGCGCGACAACGACAAGAAGGTCCTCCACAACCAGTTGGAGGACAAGAAGCGTAACCTCTACACGACCTACTCCGAGCGTGCCGCTCGGCTGCACGCCATCGAGCAGTTGCAGAAGGCCTACATGCTCTTCGAGAAGGACTCGGAGTACATCGTTCAGGACGGCAAGATCATGATCGTGGATGAGCACACCGGACGTGTGCTCGAGGGTCGCCGCTACTCAGAGGGCCTCCATCAGGCCATCGAGGCTAAGGAGGGCGTGAAGGTTCAGGCCACCACGCAGACCTACGCGACGATTACGCTCCAGAACTACTTCCGGATGTACCACAAGCTGGCCGGTATGACCGGTACAGCCGAGACGGAGGCCGAGGAGTTCTTCAAGACGTACAAGATGGACGTCATAGTTGTCCCCACCAACCGGCCGATCGACCGAACAGACGGGGACGACCTAGTCTTCCGGACCAAGCGCGAGAAGTTCGACGCGGTCCTCGAAAAGATTCGGGAATACCACGAGAAAGGGCAGCCGGTGCTGGTGGGTACCACTACGGTGGAGGTCTCCGAGACCATGGCCCGAATGTTGACTAAGGCCGGGATCCGCCACAACGTGCTCAACGCCAAGCGCGACCGGGCCAAAGAGGAATCCCTGATCGTGGCCGAAGCCGGCCACAAGGGTGCCGTTACGATTGCCACGAATATGGCCGGCCGTGGAACGGACATCAAGCTGGCCGACGGTGTTGTCGAACTCGGCGGATTGGCAATTGTGGGTACAGAGCGTCACGAATCACGGCGGATCGACCTCCAGTTGCGTGGCCGGTCAGGCCGTCAGGGCGATCCCGGAGAAAGCCAGTTTTACATCTCCTTGGATGACAACCTGATGCGTCTCTTCGCGAGTGACCGGGTGGCCAAGGTGATGGACAAGCTCAAGATGGAAGAGGGCGAAGTGATTACCCATCCGTGGGTGAACAAGTCCATCGAACGCGCCCAGAAGAAGGTAGAGCAGAACAACTTCGGCATCCGGAAGCGGCAACTGGAATACGATGATGTGCTCAATGCACAGCGTCACGTGATCTATGACCGCCGCGTTCACGCATTGAAGGGTCAGCGGCTGCGCGGAGACATTCTGGATGGCCTCCAGCAGAGCATAGACCGTCTGGTGGAGCTTCACTATGGCGAGGGGGCCCTGGACGAGTTGCGGGCGGACATGCTCCGCAAGTTTGCAGTGGACTTCCAGCTGGAGCGCGACGCGTTCGTTTCTCTTGGAGAAGACGGCGTGGCCGAACGGGCCTACAAGGCGGGTTTCGAGTTCTACAACCGCAAACGCGATGCACTGGCTCGTCCCTTCTATGACAGCATGCGTCAAGTGGCGGCATCGGATCAAGAAAACAAGCCGGAGCGTGTCTACGTAGACTTCTCCGATGGACGCCGGGCCCTGCGGGCGACAGTTTCCCTGGAGGATGCCGTAGCCAGCGAGGGCCAAGAGGTCAACGACGCGCTGGAGCGTGTGACCGTGCTTTCCATGATTGATGCGGCATGGACCGAACATTTGCGGAAGCTCGACGAGCTGAAGGAAGGCATCGGCCTGCGTGCGTACGGGCAACGAGATCCGGTCATCGAATACAAGATGGACGCCTTCAAGCTCTTCAAGGAGATGGTGGAGGATGTAGACGAGGATGTGGTCTCTTTCGTCATGCGCAGTGGTCCCATGGTGAACCGTCAGGAGGGCGGGAAAACTCCGAAACGGCAGCAGACCAGACGCCTCGATCCTCGCCGGGCCCAGAGCACGCACGAGGAAGCCAAGTCCAACTTCAACGTTTCCCAGGGGTCTGGGGGCGACTCGGCCGAACGAGATCCCACGGCCAAGTCAGCACCGGTGGTGGTTCAGGAACGTATCGGGCGAAACGACACCTGCCCCTGCGGCTCCGGAAAGAAATACAAGCACTGCCACGGGAAACTCTGATCAACCGAACGCCGCCCATGAGTACCGCTTCCTTCTCGACGCAATCCCGTAGCCGCTGGCTTTTCGCCAGTCTGATCATTCTTCTTACAGCAACCGGCTGCGAGCGGGGAACGCTCTCGATGGAGCAGGACAAGGACCGTGAGGAGTGGACCCAGCTCTTTGACGGCCAGACCCTGGACGGCTGGATCCCCAAAATACGGGGAGAAGAGACCGGCCAGGACGCCCGTCACACGTTTCGCGTGGTGGATGGAGTCATCAAGGTGGATTACTCTGAGTACGATTCGTTCGACGAGCAATTCGGGCATCTCTTCTACGAGACTCCGTTCACCTACTATCGGCTGAACGTGCTCTACCGGTTTACCGGCGAACAAATGGCAGACGGTCCGGGCTGGGCCTACAGAAATTCCGGACTGATGCTGCACGGCCAGGCACCGGAGACCATGGGCACTGATCAGGACTTTCCGATTTCCATTGAGGTACAGCTCCTTGGGGGTAACGGCGTGGATGAGCGATCGACCGCCAATCTGTGCACGCCGGGCACGAACGTGGAAATGGACGGGGTACTCGAAACCCGACACTGCATTTCGTCCGATTCGCCCACCATCCATGGCGATGAGTGGGTGGAAGTGGAGGTCGTGGTACTAGGAGACTCTCTGATGGCCCACGCAATAGACGGAGACCCGGTTCTGGCTTACCAGAAACCCCAGGTTGGCGGAGGCAACGTGAACGGCCACGACCCGGCCGTGAAGGTGGACGGCATGATGCTGACCTCCGGAAGCATTTCGCTCCAGAGTGAGAGCCACCCTGTAGAGTTCAAACGAGTGGAGATCATGAACTTGTCAGGTTGCACAGACTCCAGAGCAAAGAACTATCGTTGGTGGTACGAGCACAGCGACCCTGAGGCCTGCGTCTACAACTGACGGACTCCGTACCTTGCGCGTTACAGATTGACGCGGCATCGTCCTCTGTAGATAGTCCTCAGCCCCTCTTTGGGCCCACTGAATTATTCCCGGGCGCCCGCCGTGCTTCGTACGCTGACCATTCGTGACTATGCCCTGATTGAGGCCCTGGAAGTGGACTTCCGGCCGGGCCTCAATGTTGTGACGGGCGAGACCGGCGCGGGTAAATCCATTGTAGTCGGGGCTCTGAAGATGATTCTCGGGGAGCGGGCATCGACCGAGGTCGTTAGGACCGGCGCGCGGAAGGCCATCGTTGAGGGTGTGTTTGAGGGTGTGGATCGCGAAATGTTGGGTCCAATCTTGGAGGAAGCCGGCTTGGATTGGGCTGGAGACCTAATCCTCCGCCGAGAGATCACAGGCACCCAGAGCCGCGCGTTCATTAACGATTCCCCGGCTACGGTGCAGGTATTGAAGCGGGTTGCCAGCCACCTGGTGGACCTTCACGGCCAGCATGAACACCAGTCGCTGCTCAGGACAGAGACCCACGTCCAGATGCTGGATGGGTACGGAAGCCTGGGTGGCCTGAGGATCAGCTATCTCGCGGCGCTTGAGCGGGTGCGAGCGCTGGTCAGGCAACGCGATGCCCTTGCCAAGCGGGAGGCTGAACTGGCCAGGCAGAAAGAGCTCTGGGAATTTCAGCTCGAGGAAATTGATCGGGTCAACCCCGAAGAAGGCGAGGAGGATCAGCTGGATGCGGAGCGCCGGATCCTGGAAAACGCCGAGAGTTTGTCCGAGGCGACCCAGAAGCTATTCGAGGTCCTCTACGAGGCGGATTCGGCGGTATATGACGCCCTCACGCTCGCGCGCAATGAGCTTCAGGAACTCTCCAGAATCGACTCAGACTTTGAGCCTTCCTTGAAGGAGGTGGCTTCGGCGCAGATCACAATCTCCGAAGTCGCCGCCTTTCTCCAGGACTACAATGCGCGGATCGAATTCAATCCCGCTAGGCTGGCGATCATCCGCGAACGAGCCGGCGAGTTGGAGTACCTGAAGCGTCGATATGGCGGTTCGCTAGAGAGCGTGCTGAGCTACCGGAAAGAGATCGGCGATCAGCTAGAGCTGGCGCGAGACTTTTCGGGTACGCTGGCGCGCCTGGCTTTCGAGATCACCGAGGAGCGGGCGGCGTTAGGTACGGAAGCCCAGCGCTTAACGTCCAAGCGTAAAAAGATCGCAGCCCGGATTGAGGCCGCCGTCGTTTCTGAACTGGATGGACTGGGCATGCCCTCGAGTCGGTTCGAGGTCTCAATCACGCAGGATGACAGCGCGGAGGGTCTGGTCCTGCTGGAAGAAGGTCGCAGCGTGACCGCGCACCCGGATGGCATGGATGTGGTAGAGTTCTTCATTTCGACGAATCCCGGTGAGCCGCCCAGGCCCCTCGCCCGAATTGCTTCTGGTGGCGAGATCAGTCGAATCATGCTGGCGATGAAGTCCATTCTGGCTAAGAGTGACAGGCTGCCGATGCTGGTCTTCGACGAGATTGACGTTGGCGTCTCAGGCGGCGTCGCGGAGGCGGTCGGTGCCCGTATGCGGGCCCTTGGCCGCTACCATCAAATCATTACAATTACCCACCTTCCTCAAGTGGCGGCGCAGGGCACGGCTCACTACCGGGTGGAGAAGCACGTGGAAGAAGGGCGGACCCGAACAGAAATGCGTCTCCTCACGGCAGAAGAGCGGGTCGAGGAAGTAGCTGGGCTGATGAGCGGCGCCAACATTTCTGAATCAGCCCTCGAGAGCGCTCGGCAGCTCATCATCAGACACGAACACGACCCAGTATGACTCCACCCGTCCTCAAGTTCGGGACCGATGGATGGCGTGCCATCATCGGCGATACCTACACATTCGAGAACGTCGGCCGCGTTGCCGCTGCCACAGCGGCCTGGCTGCACGCGACCTACGGCGGGACGCCGTGCGTGGTGCTGGGACATGATACCCGCTTTCAGGGCCGGGCGTTTTCCGAGTACGCCGCGCGAGTGCTGGCCGGGGCCGGAATCCGGGTCATCTTTGGCAAAGGGATTACGGCTACCCCAGCTGTGAGCTGGGGCACCAAGGAGTACGGCTGCCAAGCAGGAGTGGTACTGACCGCTTCCCACAATCCGCCCGCCTGGAACGGGTACAAGATCAAGGCGGACACGGGCGGCCCGGCTGTTCCGAAGCAGATCGCTGAAGTGGAGGCGCTCATTCCCGACTCAGTGGAGTTCGAGATTCCACCCTTCGAACACGAGTTGATTGAGCTCCGCGACGTTCGAGCGGCCTATCTGGAAATGCTGCGCGGAGCCATCGACGTGGCCGCCATTCGTGCATCGGGCATCACCCTGGTACATGATGCCATGTTCGGCGCCGGCCAGGGCATGTTCTCGGCCATTCTGGGCGCTCCGAAGGTGGTTGAGCTGCGCTCCGAACTCAATCCCGGATTCCAAGGAATTCCTCCGGAGCCTATCGAGCGAAACCTCTCCAATCTACCCGGGGCGGTGCTCCGTCACGCCGCCGCCGCAGCAGTCGCGAATGACGGCGATGCTGATCGAATCGGCATGGTGGACGACAAGGGGCGATTCGTTGATTCCCATCGGCTGCTCGCGCTGTTGCTCTGGTACCTCCATGAGGAACAGGGCCTCACGGGCG
>JBLFXH010000053.1:0-15736 GCA_047611125.1 Rhodothermales bacterium | reverse complement strand
ATCTCGGCCCGGTCTACGGCAAACAGTGGGTCAACTGGGTCAACCAGGAGGGGCGATCCTACAACCAGATCGAACAGGTCATCGAGTCAATCAAGTCGAACCCCGACTCGCGGCGGCACATCGTGAACGCGTGGAACGTAGGCGATATTGACAAGATGGCCCTTCCACCGTGTCACATGTTCTACCAGTTCTGGGTGGGAAATGGGCGGCTCTCCTGCCAACTCTATGTGCGCTCGAACGACCTCTTTCTCGGTGCCCCGTTCAATATTGCTGAATACGCGCTGCTGACTCACATGGTGGCTCAGCAATGTGATCTGGAAGTGGGCGAGTTGGTCTACACCATTGGCGACGCCCACATCTACCTGAACCACCTCGACCAGATCGAGGAGCAGTTGACGCGCGAGCCATTCCCGCTGCCGGAGCTGCGCATCAACCGCCGGCCGGCCTCGATTTTCGACTACGAATACGCTGATTTTGAGGTGGTGAACTACCAACACCACCCGTCCATCAAGGCACCGGTTGCAGTTTGATGTCCAAGCCTGAAATTGTGATTGTCGCCGCCGTCGGGGCTGAGAACCGGGTCATGGGAAAAGGCCTCGAACTGCCCTGGCACATCCCTGAGGATCTAAAACACTTCAAACGGCTGACGCTCGGACATCCCATGCTCATGGGCCGTCGCACCTTTCAGAGTCTGGTGGAGCAGTTCGGAGGGCCGCTGAAAGGCCGTCGACATCTGGTGGTGACCCGGAATCCGGACTACACCTCCGTTCAAGCGGAGGTCTTCTCGTCTCCGGACGAAGCGCTGGCTGCCGCAGGTGATGTAGACCTCCTGATCATCGCGGGCGGGGCCACCATCTACGAGCAGTTCCTGGAGCGGGCCGACCGCATGGAGCTCACGCTGGTGGATGGCGAGTACGATGGCGATGTCTTCTTCCCCGAGTATGAGCACCTCATCGGGACGCGCTACCGCATCACGAGGAATGAGCCGCGCGACGGATTCCGGTTCATGACCTACGAGGTCCGGTAAGGCCTCAGGCTACCCCAGCCCCACTCTTTCGATGATCTCGTCCACCCGCTGCAGGTGGTACTCGACATCGAACTCGGCGGCGATTTCTTCCGGCGTGAGGTACTCGGCAATCTCCGGCGACGCATCCACGAGGTCTTTGAATGACCGCCTTTCGGTCCATGCCCGCATGGCGAGTGGCTGCACCGTGTCGTAAGCCTTCTCGCGGACCAGGCCCTTGTCTATGAGTGCGTTCAACAGCCGCTGGCTGTTGTAGAGGCCAAAGGTCCGCTCCATGTTTTCCCGCATAGTCTCCGGGAAGACCACCAGGTTGTCCATGAGTCCCCCGAATCGATGTAGGGCGTAGTGCAGGACCGTGGTCGCGTCGGGCAGAATCACACGCTCGGCGCTTGAGTGGGAAATATCCCGCTCGTGCCAGAGCGGCACGTTCTCATAGGCCGTAATCATGTAGCCGCGCAGAAGTCTCGCGCAGCCCGTGATGTTCTCACTGCCGACTGGGTTTCGCTTGTGAGGCATCGACGAGGAGCCCTTCTGCCCCTTGCGAAATGCCTCTTCGACCTCACGGACCTCTGATTTCTGAAGGCCACGGACCTCCACGGCCATCTTCTCCAGCGTGGCGCCGATCAGCGCCAGCACGGACATGTAGTGCGCATGTCGATCGCGTTGGAGGACCTGCGTGGAGATGAGAGCTGCCTCGAGGCCAAGCCGTTCACACGTGAACCTCTCCACGTCTGTAGGCAGGTGGGCGAACGTCCCGACGGACCCGGAGACCTTGCCGACCCGCAGGTCTTCTGCGGCCGCATCAAAGCGCTTCAGGTTGCGCTTCATCTCCGTGTAGTAGAGCGCCATCTTCAGCCCGAACGTGGTAGGCTCTGCGTGAACGCCGTGGGTCCGACCCATCATTAGCGTGTGCTTGTGCTCAACGGCCCGGCGCCCCAGGACCTCGATCAGGCGCGTCAGCTTCTCCCGGATCATCACGTTCGCCCGCATGAGGCGCACTGACCAGGCGGTATCGACCACATCGGACGATGTCAGGCCGTAATGAACCCACTTGCGCTCTGAACCCAGGGACTCGCTGACCGAGCGGGTAAACGCCACCACATCGTGACGGGTAACCTCTTCGATTTCGTGTATGCGGTCTACATCAAAGGCGGCGTTGGCATACAGCTTCTCCACGTCCTCGGGCGGAATGACACCCAGCTTGGACCACGCCCAGCAGGCCGCCAATTCAACTTCCAGCCAAGCGTCAAACTGCGCCTTTTCGGTCCACAGCGCAGCCATCTCGGGCCGCGAATATCGTTCGATCATCAGACTTCGGTATCCCGACGGGACGCCGGGGTCAAATGGTTTCCCGCTGGTCGCGCAGGTGTTTGTAGAGCAACGCGCGAGCGCGGAAAATGTGCGCCTTCACGGTGCCAAGGGGCAGATCCAGCTCCCGGGCAATTTCTTCGTAAGACTTCTCCTGCTGATGCCGCATCACAATAACCATGTGGTACTTCGGCGGCAGCGCGTCGATGGCCTCCTGGATGAGCTCCCGGCGCTGATCCTCAACGATGTGACGATCCGGGCGATAGTCGGTATCGGGGATTTCGTACTCCACCTCGCCGTCCTTCGTCTTGATTGGACGGTCAATCGAGAACGTCTTGAGTCGCTTCTTGCGAAGGAAATCAATCGTGTGGTTCGTGGCAATCTTGTAGAGCCACGTCGAGAAGGCGTAGTCGCTGGAATAGGACTTCAGCGCTCCAAAGGCCTTGATAAAGCACTCCTGGACCAGATCGTCAATGTCATTCGATCCATGCACCATCTTCTGGACGTGCCGGGTCAGAGCGCCCTGGTACTTCTCCATTAGCTCCTGGTAGGCCGATTGACGGCCCGCCAGGGCGGCCGTCACCAACTCCCTATCCTGCTCGCTAGATTGCGAGGGAGCTTTCTTTTCTTTGGCTGCCATTCAGAGACGTGTGGGGAGGAGCGTCGCCAAAGATAGAAAAAAGGGCGAGGACAGACTCGTGGAATGTCGGCGGACGGTTGTTGCCCGCCCGATGGCGTCGCCGACGCTATTATCAGTCTCTGACCTTTTCTGATCAGAGTCCTTGGGCCGGAGTCTCCACAGGAGGCTCCGGCCTTTTCGAAGGAGCCTTACGGGGAGTGAGTCTCTACTTCACCCAGAGGATCTCGCGGTAGGTCGGCAGCGGCCACATGTCGTGGGCCACAAGTCCCTCCAGCGAATCGGCAGCGGCTCGAACCTTTTTCATGGCCCCGATCACGTTGCGGCGCATGTGCTCAGCCTTCTCGTGCACCGTATCGCCGCCGAGTTCTCGGTTCTGATTGCCGAGCGCATCGAGGCTCTCGCACAGCGCATCGATTCCAGTTGACACGGTCTTGGCAACCGACTTCACGCCGGCTCCAGCTCCGCTGGCATGCAACTGCGTCAGGTACCGAACAGCGGCAGGCAGGATGTAGGTCCGACCCAGATACTCGGTGGTCTCCGCCTCGATGTTGATGCGAATGAAGTACTGCTCGACCAGGATTTCTTCCCGGGCGCGCAGTTCAATCTCGCTCAGCACCTCTGCGCGCTCGAAGAGCTTGATGTTCTTCTCGTCCAGCAGGTGGTGGTAGGCATCCATCGTGGTGCGCAGGTTCAGCAGACCGCGGCGCTCTGCTTCCTCGTGCCACTCCTCAGCGTAGTTGTCACCGCCGAAGAGGATGGTCTTCGAGTTGTGGACGACCGTTTTGATCACCTCCGCAACGGCACCGTCGAAGCCCTTCTTGCTCTTCTCCTTGCCCGCCAGTTCAGCCTCCAGCATGTCGCCCATTTCCCCAAGGGACTCGGCGACGATGACGTTCAGGACGATGTTCGGGAACGAGACCGACTGCGAGGAACCCACAGCGCGGAACTCGAACTTGTTGCCCGTGAAAGCGAAGGGGCTCGTCCGGTTGCGATCACCAGCGTGACGCGGGAGGCTCGGAATCGTCTCGACCCCCAGGCCGAGCAGCCCTCCCTGCATCGAGGTCTTGGCCGGGCCGTCCTCCAACTGCCTGAACACGTCCTCAAGCTGCTCGCCCAGAAAGATGGAAATGATGGCCGGGGGGGCCTCATTCGCACCAAGACGATGATCGTTGGCCGCGCTGGCAACGGAGATCCGCAGCAGGTCCTGATGCCGGTGGACGGAGCGGATGACTGCAGCACAAAAGAACAAGAACTGGATGTTGGCGTGAGGATTGTCCCCTGGCTCCAACAAGTTCTTGCCGGTGTCGGTAGCCAGTGACCAGTTGTTGTGCTTGCCAGACCCGTTGATGCCGGCAAACGGCTTCTCGTGCATCAGGCAGACCAGACCGTGATGCCGCGCTACGCGCTCCAGAGTCAGCATCAAGAGCTGCTGATGATCAGCCGCAAGGTTGGTGTTCTCGAAGATCGGGGCGATCTCGTACTGTCCCGGTGCCACCTCGTTATGGCGGGTTTTTACCGGGACACCAAGGCGGTACAGCTCTTTCTCGGTCTCCAGCATGCAAGCCAGAATGCGGTCGGGAATGGAGCCAAAGTAGTGATCATCCAGCTCCTGGCCGCGCGGTGGCTTGGCACCGAAGAGGGTCCGGCCTGTGGTTACGAGATCGGGACGGCGGTAGTAGAACTCCTCGTCGATGAGGAAATACTCCTGCTCAACACCGACTGTTGAGATGACCTTTTGGGCATCCTTTACGCCGAAGAGCCCCAGTACGCGCAGTGCCGCTGTGTTCAGCGTCTGCATCGAACGGAGCAGCGGCGTCTTATGGTCTAGAGCCTCGCCCGTCCACGACGCAAAAGCGGTGGGAATGGCTAGGTAGGAGCCATTCTTGTTTTCAATAATGAACGCCGGTGAAGTCGGGTCCCAGGCTGTGTAGCCGCGGGCCTCAAACGTGGCGCGGACGCCACCGGACGGGAAGCTTGACGCATCCGGCTCGCCCTGAATGAGTTCCTTACCGGAGAACTGGGCGATGGCACCGCCGCCCTTATTTGGCGTGATGAAGCTATCGTGCTTCTCAGCCGTGAATCCGGTCAAGGGCTGAAACCAATGCGAGAAGTGAGACGCGCCGCGCTCCACCGCCCACTCCTTCATGGCCAAAGCCACGGTGTCGGCAATGGTCGGGTCCAGCCTCGCGCCCTGCTCAATGGTTGCGAGCATGGACTTGAATGCGGCCTTGGGGAGGCGAGCCTTCATCTCATCCATCCCGAAGATGTTCTCTCCGAAGATTTTCTCGATGTCCATCGCTTTGCGAGCGGACGTGTTGTTGCCGTTTACGTGCTTCGTGGCAGCAAGGACGTTGTAGTCGGCTACGGTGCGGGTCATGTTCTTGAGCTAGGTTGGTCTGGGACCAGGGAGTGGAAAGATCAGGCTGTTTCGTTCTCGTGCTGTTGCAGTAGCACCATGGGCGTGGCTTTCAGGTCGCGGGTCTCTTTGTACGTGGAGAGGACAATGCTCGAAGAAGTCCCGTGGACTCCCGGCATGGCCTGGATGGCGGCCAGCAGGGCCTCTAATGTTGTAGTGTTCTTTGTCCGCACCTTCAGGAAGTGCGAGCCGTCTCCCGTGATCGAATGGAGCTCCTGCACTTCGTGCATTTCCTGGGCGGTCCTGAGGAAACCGGGATAATTGGCCGAGCCATCTACGGTCACTCTTATGAATGCCATGATGTCGTACTGCAGGCGCTTCGCGTCAAGCACGGCGTGGTAGCCCTGAATGACCCCACGTTCCTCGAGCTTGCGCATCCGGTCTGAAATTGACGGGAGGGACATGCCTACGTCTTCCGCGATCCGGTTTCGCTTCATCCGGCCGCGTTGCTGGAGGAGCTCCAGGATGCGGGCGTCTATTTCGTCAATTCGATCCATTTCTGCTCTGAGTATCTAACTAATTTAGGCCGAATGTTATGATGTATTCCATGAAGAGGGCCTATGGAGTTACGAACAACTTAGTTACGTCAAGTACTACGGTCAGAAAGGCGGTTTTACCGGTGTTCGAACTACTGCCATCTTGTGTTATTCATAATTATCGACTCTTTGTGTTTTTTTTGTAAGCCCTTCCAGTGATATGGCGCATACTATTTTAGCCAATTCGCGCCGCCGCGGACCAGCGCACCTTCTACCAGGCAAACCGCTACATCCTCCTGAAAGACGTCTTGTCCGCGCAGGAGATAGAGCACTTTGGGCTCGAAATCACGCGGTTGGTGCTGGAGTTGAATACACAGCGCCAGCCCCTCGATTGGGAGGCATGGTGTCCTGGCTCAACGCCCAGCGAGGTCATCGATTCCCCTCTGAACCCTGTGCTTTATCGTAAGTGAGGCTGACCGCGTGGCCTATCTCTCGAGAGTCCGGGCTGTCCTTCGTGCGCGCTCGAAGGCCTGTCGCAGTTTCTCTAGATCCGGAGCGAAGGCTGGGTCCCTGGCCAAGTTCGTGATCTCACCCGGATCTCCCCGATGGTCGTACAGCTCTTCGTTCAAGGGAGTCGGGGTCTCCCCCCACCGGTTGTAGCGCCAGCGGGAGGTTCGTAGCGACGCGCCTTCTCCCCCGGTGATCGTGTAGGCCGTCCCGACATCACGGGACACGCGCGGCGGCCGTACTGTGGAAACCAGACTCGATCCTTGCAGGATGGTCGGCATCTGGCCCGCTAGCCCCGCGAGTTCGACAACGGTCGGATACAGGTCAATCAACTCAACAATCTCGGCTGACTCCGCTCCCTGGCCATTCGGTTCGGCGATCATCAACGGTACCCGAACGCTTTCCTCCCAGAGGCTCGACTTCTGCCACGCTGTGTGCTCACCAAGATTGAATCCGTGATCAGAGGCGAAGATCACGACCGTGTCGTCCCTGAGATCTAGTCGCTCCAAGGTGTCGAGCAGTCGTCCGACCTGCTCATCCATGAAGCTGACGCTCGCGTTGTATGCCGAAACCGCCTTCCGTTGCTCGTCGAGCGTCATCTGGAATCGACGCTCGTTGGTGGTCCCAGCTGCTGGCGGCGGAACGTCATCTAGATCGTTCTCTGGGACCTCGGGCAAGACCGAAAGGGAGTCAGGAAAACGGGCGTGGTGACGGGCCGGTGCAATCAGCGGCACGTGGGGCCGGACGAAACCGACCGCAAGAAAGAAGGGCTGCTCGGCCTTGAGCCTGGTCCTGTTCGTCGCGCCGGGCGGTCGAGGTCCCGCCCGAGTCTCCAGGATGGCGATGGCCTGATCAGCCGCAAGCACATCGGCCTGAGTGTTTTCTTCGCCGTCTGGCACCACCATCCTGGCAAACGTAGACCCGTAGTGGCTGCCGCGGGAGAGCGTTTCCAGTCGGCCAGAAGTGAGCGTTTCCGGCGCCATGATGTTCACCGCGAAATCCCAGGCATCGGGATCGTCTGAGCCCGACTCCCCTCGCTCGATTCCCCCTGGAACTCCCACGTGGAAGATCTTCGACACACGCGCCGTGAAGTACCCGTTCTGCCGCAGGAATCCGGGCAGCGTTGGGTGGTCCGCCAACTCGGGGGAGGCGATTCGGTGGTTTGCCGTTTCGAAATCGTTGCTGGTTACGCCGTTCGATTCGGGATACAGCCCACTGAGGAACGAGGCGCGGGAAGGCCCACAGACTGGGTACTGCGAGTAGGCTCTGGTGAACCGTACCGCTGACGTTGCCAGTCGGTCCAGATTCGGGGTATGGACAGCGAACGTCGAATCCACATAGGACCCGATCCGCGTGTTCAGGTCGTCAGCTACGATAAACAGGATGTTTGGCGGAGGTGCCGATGGCTCGGGAGCCCCTCCTCCAGAGAGCAGGGACAGGCCGAGCAACCCAATACGAAGCGCTGCGCTCTGCACCCTAGTCGGTATCCACCACCGGAGACGCGGGCTTACGCTCCATGTTTTTCTCGAACCACGTCAGGATCCGCGGAGTCACGTCCATGAGCAGCTTCGGCTCACGGGGACTGTGTGGCGTCCTTGGATAGACTACCATTTCGGTCGCGATGCCCCGCCTGCTGAGCGCAACGTAGAACTCCTGACCCTGGGTAAAAGGCACCCGGAAGTCATTCTCTCCATGGATCACCTGCGTGGGCGTGACCACGTTCTTGATGTGGTACATGGCCGAGTGCTTCTCGTACGTCTCGTAGTCATCCCAGAATTCGCCGCCCATGTGCGCGGTGAGGTAGTCGGGGATGTCCGTGGTGGTGGTCATCGAGATCAGATTCGGCAAGCCGGCACCCATGGAGGCGGCCTTGAATCGATCTGTCTTCGTGACGGCGAAGGACGTCATGTAGCCCCCGTAACTCCAGCCCATCAGGAGGAGACTGTCGGGATGTGCGACGCCCATGTCGATGACGTGGTCGACTCCGGACATCAGATCCTCGAAATCGCCGTAGCCCCAGTCCATGATGTTTGCGTATCGAAACTCCTTGCCGTAGCCGGTTGAGCCTCTCGGATTTGGACGCAGGACAGCGTAGCCGCGTTGGGCGAACACCTGGGTGGCGTAGAGCTGGCGGCCGCCGGTGTACGTGCGGGAGAAGACGCCGGCCGGGCCTCCGTGGACCTGAAGGATGAGCGGGACCTCATCGCCTGAGGTGTATCCGATGGGGTACGTAAGCAGGCCTTCGATTTCCAGGCCGTCCGGAGAGGTCCAGTGCAGCAGTTCGGTCTCGCCCATTGGGGGGATGTCGAGATGGGCGTTGGCCTCGGTGAGTTGGCGAGGTGCCCAGCCCGGCAGGTCGGTGATGTACAGGTCCGCAGGCGTGTCAGGAGTCTGGAGCGTGAAGGCCATCCGGGACTGATCCGGCGTCAGGACGAATCCCCCAGCGACGGTCTCTTCGGGAATCACCAAGTCTGCAGCTCCGCCGTCAGCTGGCAGATAGTAGAGTACCCGGTTGGTGCGGCGGGACTCGGCAACCAGAACTCCGTTGCCATCTGCGGACCAATCGACGAGGCCGGCGCTTCGGTTGAAGGTGTGAGCCAAGGCTGCTGGCTCACCGCCTGCCGCCGGCACCGTGAAGACGTCTCCGAGGCCGACCCGTTCTACCTGTCCACCATCGCTGACGAAGGCGATGGTGCCTCCATCTGGCGAAAACCTGGGCGAGCGATCGGCGCCCTCCCAATCAACGAGCGTCGTGACCGAGCCGCTGTCCGCCGGGACTACAGAGATATTCTGCGTGATTGAACTGTTTATGCGCGGGTCGGCGGCGTGGCTGATAGCGAAGGTTGTCCCGTCAGGCGACCAGTCGAATCCTGTCACCTCAAGTTCTCCTGCCGTGATCTGCTTCGGCTCGTCTTCCGTGTCTGGGTCGGTATCGACGGTGTACAGGTGGCTGTACTTGAACTGCTGATCCACCAGGATTACGTCCCGTTTCTCCTTCTTGCGGGCCTTCTCGTCCTCCGTCTCTGCGTCTTGGGCCGTAAACGCGATGCGCGAGCCATCGGGACTCCACGCGAACCCGCCCACGCCTTGGTCCAGCGAGGTCAGTTGCTGGGCTTCGCCGCCGTGGACTGGTAGCACCCATACCTGGGAATCGTCTGACCTACTGCTGGAAAACGCCAGCCATTGTCCGTCCGGGGAGAACAACGGGCTGGTAGCGGACTTCTCGCCGAAGGTGAACTGTCGATTCCAGGACCCGTCCGCCGCTGCCATCCAGATGTGAGTGAGGTACTCGGACTTCTCGCCCTCCATGAGCGCCTCGGAGACGGTATAGGCTACCATCGAGCCGTCCGGACTGATTTCGGGGCTGCCTACGTTCTTGAACTGCATCCCGAACTCGGGCGTCCACTCCTGGGCGAGAGCGGGAGCGACTAGAAGACTGAGTGCAAGGAGGAGAGCGGGGAGGCGATACATGGCGATCTGAGGCTGTGTGGGCCTAAATCATAGGTGGCGGGGGTGGGGATACGCAAGCCTGCGCGAAGCAGCATCCTCAAGATTCGTTGAACCCTGCCCGACTGGCTTCCCGCCGTCCTATCTTTGCAACGCTACGGGCCCGTAGCTCAGCGGTCAGAGCAGTCGACTCATAATCGATTGGTCGTAGGTTCAAACCCTACCGGGCCCACTACAACCCCATGTAAGTCACTGGACTGCATGGAGTTTTGTTTTAGGGATACATCATGGGTGCACTAATTCCCAGGTTTTGGCAGCCTATCCCCTCGGCACATGAATCCCAGGCAAATGCGCGACCTCGCACTTCCATAGTGACCCCTTGGATGTTTAGGAAAATGCGCGGAGGAGATGAGCGCCATCTCATAGGCAGCGTCTTTGCGAACGTCTTCCATCACCTCATCGGAGGTGTTCAAGCGCTCCAGAAGGAGCCGCACTACAGCACACTCCTCTAGGTAGAGGCGCTTGTCCACTCGACATCATCTTCTAAGGACGCCAAGCCTCCGTCAACCCGCTTCTGATACGCCCTCTGCTTCCAGGTCCGGCTTGAGCGTCAATGCTCTACCACGATCCGGCGAATCCCCGACGTCTGGCCGGCCGTTAGGCGGAGCAGGTACAGTCCAGGCGACCAGAGCCGCGTTGAGAATCGGAGCTTGGTTTCTCCAGGGGGGAGTACGCCGATTCGGGAGCTGACTTCCCGGCCAAGGATGTCGTACACCTTCACTGAGGTCATCATCGATTCCGGAAGACGAAATACGGCGAAAACCTCGGTGCTGGCCGGATTGGGAAACACGCCGACCGCGAGGTCGAGACCTGCCGCGGATGCCGTTTCATAATGGAGGACTCTTGGTGTCAGGATGGCGTCCTTTGCCGAGTCCAAAAAGTCTGAATCTTCGCGTAGTTGGCGGATGGAATCCAGGTTGTCCGAACCGCGTGACCAAAGAGCGGCGAAGACGAATACCTGGGTCTGTCCGGCTTCCAACGTTGTCGGTCCGACGCCAAAATAGGCATGACGATCGCCCGGCTCAATGCTCCCGTAGAAAGGGATGGTAGGAGTGACTTCTGACCAATAGGCTCCTGTGATGGGGTCCCCCGTAAAGAAAAGGCTGGTGGGTTGGTCGGTCCAACTTCGGCCGTGAGCGCCCCTGGTGAAGGGCTGACCATCCAACCAGTGACCGCTGAGATTGCGGTGCACTCCGGGTGGGTCGCGCGGTCGACCGGTGTACAGACAGCCGGAGCACTCGATCGGAAAGAAGGAAGTCCACACGGGCGCTGGACCTTCGAGCAACTGAATGCCAATGGCGGGTGGCGCCAGGCCATAACCGCCATCGTCGTCGTTGTCCCCGTTAAAGAAGAAGCCGAGCCCACGGGAGGAATCAATCGCGATTCGGTCATCTCGGAAATTGCCTAGATCAGCGTCCACATGGACCCCGAAGTACGTCTCTCGAAGGGCTGTCGGACCGGTATTGGTGATCTCAAACCGATGGAAGAGAGCATTAGAAATAACTCCGTGTGAATCAAAACCGAACACCGTCCCTCGTACCTCGAGACCCATTGGACCTGATGGAATTGTGCCAACGTGAGCGTTCCCCACGTCGTTCATTACCCAGTTGACCATGGCGTCACCGAAGGCGATGGCGCGGTCGCCCGCATCCGGGTCGAAATTCGAGGGATCACCATCACCATCTAGGACCGGCGCACCATATGCGTGACCCCACTGGGTCGTGGCCTCCTGCTGTTGCCTTCTGTCGGCGCTGAAACGGTGCTCAACCAACTGATCTGCGTTGGCGCAGGAAGACTTTGTCGCTGGGATGCCTCCTGGCCACCACGACGCATCGGTATGGGTGCCAGCGACCGCCAACGTGTCGCCGTCGCGAATGCCAGCAATCTGCAAGAAACCGCGCCAGATGGCGTAATTGCCGGACCCGCTTGGCACTTCAAGGCCAGATCCGCCCGGGGACCAAAACAGGAGACCATCGTTGCGGACCGGGGTCCGCATGTTTCCAATCTCAAAATCTACGGACTCAGCCTGAGCGGGCTCACAGTTCGCGACACTATTCCACGTGCCGACTGTTCTTTGGGCAGTGGCTGGACTGGCCGCCAGAACGGCGGCAACCGAGATGAGTGCGAGCTTGTTCACAGGGTGTGTACGGCCTTCAGGGCACGATGTAGGCGAGAGCGAGCTTCCTCCAATGTCGAATATCGCCAAAGAGATGACAAGGCAGTACAGTCGCCAGTCGGATGGCTGCCCCCTCAGCCTCAGCCCCAAACCGATTGACTTGCGGATACAGGCGCGCCTGGGGAAGCCCTTTGCTGCCGAACAATCTTGCTAGGCCGCCGGTTTGTTCGTGGACGGATGGATGAGAAGGTCGAATCCTCGTTCAGGCGTGTGTTCGGACATTGAGTAATAAGCTGTTTTAGGAGACTGAGCCCTTCGTGCTCACGAGTTCCGTTGAGACCCGAATCGCCTCTGCCACAAAAAGGGCTGCCGCTGCCTTCTTGTCTCTGTGGACATCCAACTCCGAGCCGGTCAGAATCGCCCCGATCCAACCTTTGGTGTGCCAGTGCCCGGATGGCAGTCCACGTAGGTCGCCCTCATCCGGATGAGGCCATGGTGTCACGTAGAAGTACGGCTCACTATAGTCAGCATCGCCCGGCGACAATCCTGCCAGTACTTGCCGTCCCTCCTCTCCACGGTAGGTAACGGTCGCTATGTCAAAGTGGTGAGTCCAGATGTGTACCTCCCCGTGGTTGTCGATGATCTCTGCGGCCGCACCATACCAACCGCACAATTCGCTCATCGCCCGGCCATCCGTCAGCGCGAAAGCCCCGCCCTCTCCGAGCGGGTGGGCAGGCATCTCGTGCGGTAGGTCCGCCTGATTCAGGCCCTCTATTCCGACCGCAGCGCTCAACCACTCCAGCACCTCGGGCAGGGTCATCCCGCGTGGATCCAATTCCTCGCTGTCAAGCTCAATTGTACCCAGAGTCAGGTTGATGGCAACCACCCCATCGGCGGTAACCATTCTCTGGAGGCTTCCGTCCCAACGCAGGGCATAGTGGGTCCAGTCTTCCTCTTTTGGTAGGACAGCAAGGGCGTAAAGGGCTGCAGCTTGAGACAACCAATGCAGTTCAACGCGGGTCGCCCGCAATTCCGCCTTTCCGACGCCACTCAAATTACTCCAACTCATCATGGTGTCACCGCTCAAATTAAAAGGGCATCGGTCACGACCTCTACCAAGGCCGGCCCGTTATGGTCAAGCGCGGCCCGCATCCGGTCCTCAAGTTGGCTAGGATCGGTTACAATCAATCCCATTGCGCCGCACTGATGAGCGACCTTCGCAAAGGACGGGTTGGTCGCCTGGAAGTACCGGCCAAATGAATACGTGTTGTTGCCCACGTCATCCGATGGGAGAACATCTGGAGTTTGAAGCATTGTCCTCAGGGCGTCGATCTCCTGCTCGAGTGAGTCCGGTTCTTCGGATTTACGGTCACTGAACAGCGTGCGAAGAACGGGCCGCGGGGCCCTCCCGTGGCCACCTACCGCGGCTAAGTGCTGATTATCGACCTCTCCTAACGACGGCCCCGCGGCTGACTCCAGCTCCTGACGTGACCCGGTAGATGTACAGGCCCGGCGCCAAACTGGACGTCTCGATTGACTGACGCCTGGCGTCCGGCCGAAGCCACCGAATGAGGACTCGCCTCCCGAGCACATCGAACAGTTCGATCCTGGTCTCCCCGGAGAGTCCCTCCAACTCCAATCCAAGCTCATGAGAGAATGGATTCGGAAATGCCGAAACTCGGAGGACCGCAGAAACAGGTACCTCCGTGATGTCGATGGTCGTGGGAAGTGCCAGCGTGTACATGCCATCGTGGCACGTCCCAGCCAGTACCTCACGCCAGAATGGGTCCCAGGCCAGCGTGTGGACACAGGGTTCAGACAGCCCCTGGCTGGCGCCCGCCCAGGTCTCACCTCCATCCACGGAACGGCTAACACCTCCACTGTCGGCAAGCCATAGAGTGCCATCCGGCGTTTCGATCATGTCCTGGGGAATTCGTCCAGTCAGGGCTCGGAGGGTCCACGTCGTATCAGGCGCCTCGCTGCTGTACAACCCTCCTTCCGTCCGCGCCAGGCGTGGCTCGGCATAAGGAGAACTGCCCGGAGAGGTCAGGCCGGCCCAGACCTTGCCTCGACTGTCCTCGAAAACGAGAAGCGCCGGCTGGGGGAGCTTGTCGCCGACCCTCTCCCAGATTCCATCGCCCGGCCTGCGACGCAGAATTTCCCAATCATTGTCGAGGGGGTAGAGCATGCTTGCCAAAACGGATCCGTCGTCGCCGAGGTGGCTAGCCCAGATGGGGGGATCCACGCGGGAACGAGTCGGAGCGCCCAGCCCGATCCAACTCTGGCCTCCATCGTCACTACTGAACAGGTTGCAGTGATCCCAGCTACCAACCAGGGTACCGCTAGCCTCGAGGTAGGCTATGTCGAGCAGGATGTCGTAGTCGCGCTCTCCGCACAAGGCGGAGTTCGGACGAAAGTCCCAGGTCTGTCCTGCGTCCCGGCTGCTAAATAGCCCCGCCCATTTAGTGGCTAGCCAAATGTCATCCGGATCTGAACCGACAGCGATATCGGATATTACAGAGTCGGCGAAGCCAACCATATTCCACGAAATACCGCCGTCGTCGGATTTGAACGCACCCGAATTCGACGTGCCTACCCACCAGCGTCCAACCCGCGGATCTGGGGTAATCGCCTGCATCTTGGTTGCGGAAACGCCAACCAAAGGGAGGCTGTGCCATTCATTTCCCTGGTCAGTCTTGACTGAAAGGGAACCGCCTGCGAGAGTGACCAGATGTCCCCCGGGGAGCATGGCCGCGTCCGAGATGCCGCGTTCCCCGTACGGTTGCTGACAGGCTCCGCCGGACGAGACCTGCACGAGCTTGCCGCCACCGCGCGCCATGAGACGACCCTCATGATCTGGGCCGTAGAACTCGTCGATCCGGCACCCATTGCGGTGGATTGTCCATGTTTCTCCCGAGTCTGCGGATCGGAAATACGGGGTCACCCAGGGGCCGCCAGTTCCGGTGACGTATAGGCCTGTTGAATCCTGCCATGGACGGCCGGTGGGCCGATATCCCCTCCAGAAGGAAGGTTCTCCGGGACCCGCTGCCAAGAGCTCCGGCTTCCAAGTTTTTCCACCGTCGATTGAGCGGGCCAGGTAGACCGAATCGTCCCGGTAAGTCCCCACGAGCGTCCCGTCGTCCAGGGCAGTCAGTGTTCTGAACCGCTGATCGCGATCGGCATCGAAGGTGACCCCCAGATCCTCAGACCGCCAGAGAGCTTCCCGCCCAGCTACAAGTACGGAGTTCGAGGTAGCGTGGAATACAAGATCTCCGGCAATTACGGAGTCCGGCAGGCCGGTTCTACGCCAGGTCCGGCCGCCGTCAAGAGAGACATTGTCGCTGGTGATAATGGTATCGAGACCCGCAAACACCATGGTATCGAACCCCGGCCCGGTTTCTCGCTCCACTGCCCACGTGAGGCCCGTGTCGAAAGACCGGGCGAGAAGCCCGCTCACCTCAATCCAGAGATCGCCATTTGGGGAAGCCTCCACCCACCTAACGCTGCCTCCAAACGGGCCCCCTACCTTGACCCATTCTGTGGATTGTTGGGCAAGGACAGAAGGTGCCAAGACTAGAGTCAGGAGGAGGGTGTAGAGATTCGCGCTTTTCATCGGGGTGAGCAAACGGTCACCCCTCGTTCCGGGTCCGCAACGAATTCAGAGCCGGTACCCGAGGCTCAAGGTTGGCAGTCTACATGGTCAAGTGTGGGTGCTGGATCCCCCAAGAAACGTAGCTTGCTC
>JBLFXH010000052.1:0-15787 GCA_047611125.1 Rhodothermales bacterium | reverse complement strand
GGGCCACCTACATGGAAAAACGGGGATGGATTCAAGCGGAGTCGCCGCTTGTCGTAACCACCCAACAGACAAGCGGCAGGCCACTCACCGTGAGCACGCGCCACTGGACTCTATCCGCCGACCCAGCCTGCGCCCCCCCCGTAGAGGCTGAAAACGACGCACTAAACGCGTCGACCTCAACCAAGACATTAGACCCTTCGACTCATGAAAACCCGCTTTATGCCGGCCATCGCCCTCGCGTTCGCCGTACTCGTTTCCGCCTTCGCTCCCGCACCCTATACCACCGACAAGGACATCGTAGAGGTAGCCATCGAGGCTGGCCAGTTCAAAACCCTGGCAGCTGCTCTGCAGGCCGCAGGTCTGGTTGAGACGCTCAAGGGCGAGGGACCGTTCACCGTCTTTGCCCCGACCGATGAAGCCTTCGCCGCACTGCCAGCCGGCACCGTCGAAATGCTTCTGATGCCAGAGAACAAGGCCAAGCTCATCTCGATCCTGACCTACCACGTTGTCCCCGGCAAGATCATGGCAGGCGACCTCCTGTCCACGATGTCCGCAAAGACCGTGAACGGCAAGGAGGCACCAATCGGTCTCCGCGTCGGCAACGCCAACGTGATCGCCGCTGACGTGGCTGCCTCCAACGGAGTCATCCACGTCATCGACGCCGTGCTGCTGCCGTAGGGCTGGGGCTGGCCGCCAAGGCCAGCACGAGCGCCGGCACCCAGACTGGCACCCAGGACAAAGGGGAGCCCCGCAACGCGCGGCTCCCCTTTTCATTTCCAAGCGGCAGGCGCCAAGTAACCAGACGTCAGCCGACCTACTGGTTCGCCAGCACGTCGCGAAGCTGAGCACCGCCGCGATACGGCTTGTACTCCTTCTCGATGGTGGTGATGGCATGTGTCAGGACCTCAAGGCCCTGATCCAGAGACTCGGTGGTCACTGTCAGCGGCGTACGGAATCGCACCGCCTTCTCGCCACAGCCCAGGATGATGACGCCTTCGTCATAGCAGCGCTGCAGCAGGCGATCCCGGAATTCTCCAGACGGCAGGTCGATCGCGCAGAAGAGGCCCAGCCCGCGAACGTTCGTCACCGAACTACAGGTCTTTGCCATGGCGTGCAACCCATTCATCAGGTACTTGCCGGTCTCGCGTGCATGCTCGATCAGGTTGTCTTCCTCGATAATCTCGAGGACACGATCGAATCGCACCATGTCAACCAGGTTACCGCCCCATGTGGAGTTAATTCGGCTTCCCATAAGGAAGACGTGATCCTCAACCTCGTCAAGACGCCGGCCAGCGAGGATGCCGCAGACCTGAGTCTTCTTGCCGAAGCTGATGATGTCCGGCTCGACACCGATCGTCTGATGGGCCCAGAAATCTCCGGTGATGCCGACGCCTGTCTGGACTTCGTCAAAGATGAGCAGCGCGTCGTTTTCGAGACACAGATCCTTCAGTGCCTGAAGAAATTCCTTCCTGAAATGGTTGTCGCCACCCTCACCCTGGATAGGCTCGATGATGATACAGGCAATCTGATCCTTGCGGACTTCGAAATGTTGCCTGGCCTGGTTCAGAGCCAGGTTCTCCCGACGGATGATGTCGGCCAGGTTTTCCTCGATTGGGAAGACGGCCTTCGGCGTGCTGACCCGTGGCCAGTCAAACTTCGGGAAGTACATCGTCTTCCGGGGATCGGCCGTGTTCGTCAGCGACATCGTGTAGCCGGTCCGGCCATGGAACGCCTTGTCGAAATGGAGCACGTCGTGGCCCACTTCGCGGCGATACCCCTTCTGGAAGTTTTTCCGCACCTTCCAATCGAACGCCGCCTTGAGGGCGTTTTCTACGGCCAGTCCACCGCCTTCCACGTAGAACGAATACGGGAGGTACTCGGGAATGCCGACACGGGCGAACGTATCCAGGAACCGCGCCATGAGCGTAGTCCGGATGTCCGAGTTTGTGATCTTGTTCAGAGCGGCCTGCTGAAGACGCTCCAAGAACGCCTCGTCCGACAGCATCTTCGGGTGGTTCATCCCGAGGGCACTGGACGCATAAAAACCGAAAAGGTCCAGATAGGTGCGGCCCGTAGCACTATCGACGAGCTTGACGCCGCTACTCTGCTCCATGTCCAGCACCATCGGCATCATGCCTTTAGCGTTGGTGTGGGCGTGAAAAATGTCGGCAACCTGGTCTGGTCTGATATCCGATTTCAAATTCGCTTCCATGCTCTGTCCTGCAATTAGGGGGTTCTGATCGTGTGGCCGACTACACCGCGGATTCCACATCCTCCCAAGATACGGAGGTGGTTCGCAGCGGGTCCGTCCTTGAGTATTCTTCACCCGCCGCAGCCCCGCCAACCGTCCCGTGCGGGATCAATTATCGACGCCGAATGGTTTCCCGCCACCCTGACCAGAGGCGCATGAAGAACACCAGCAACACCCGCAAACCACTCCTTCCAGGAGACGTCCGCCTGAAGGCGGTCGGTTCTGCTCCCGAAGAAATGGCCTTCGAACTCCCGGTTGTCCAGGCGGCCGGGATCATGAACGAGCGCGGCAAGAGGCCCGACTGGCTTCGCGTCAAGCTCCCGTATGGCGATAAATACAAGCAGATCGTGGATCTGGTTGATGACTTCAAACTCAACACGGTCTGCCAGAGCGCACGGTGCCCCAACATGGGCGAGTGCTGGACTGCTGGTACGGCCACGTTCATGGTTCTGGGCAATGTCTGCACACGAAGCTGCGGCTTCTGCGCAGTCAAGACAGGCCGGCCGGACGAGGGCCTCGACTACGATGAACCCCGCCGCGTGGCTGAGGCCGTCAGAATCATGGGTATCCGGCACGCCGTCATCACGAGCGTGAACCGGGACGAACGCGAGGACGGAGGCGCTCCGATATTTTCGGAGGTTATCAGACTGATTCGCGAGCAATCTCCCGGATGCACTGTTGAAGTCCTGATTCCCGATTTTCGTGGGATCTGGGACGCCCTGCAACTGGTGATTGACGCGCGACCTGAACTGATGAACCACAACGTGGAGACCGTCCCACGGCTCTACAAGCGTGTGCGCCCTCAGGCAGTTTACACTCGTTCCCTCGAAGTGCTCAAGCGCTCGAAGGACCAGGGACTGCGAACCAAGAGCGGCATCATGGTGGGCCTGGGCGAGACCGAGGAAGAGATCTTCCAGCTGATGGACGATTTCGTGGAGACGGGTGTGGACGTGATGACCATCGGTCAGTACCTGCAGCCCACGCGCATGCACCTACCGGTTGAAGAGTTCGTCCATCCCGATGTGTTCCAACACTACAAAGAGGTCGGCGAGGCTAAGGGAATCGAACACGTGGAAAGTGGCCCGCTGGTGCGCTCATCGTACCATGCAGAACGACACGTCTGACCGGTCTTCGGTTTGCTGAAACGCGAATACCAGAGGGCATTGGCCGCCGTTCGGCGCATGGACGTCCAGACGGTGACCATCCTTCTGATGGCCGCTTTCGTGGTCATCCTCCAGATGCGGTTCGGCGACCGCAATCTCTTCCGACGCAATTTTGCGGACGCGTTCGAAACGCCGTGGAAGGAACTGCTCCCCTGGGCGTGGTGGTTCGGTATGCAAGGCGTGCTTGGGTTCGTCCTCCCGGTCGCCCTTCTCATGGGAGTCTTTCGACGGAAGGCCGCCGACATCGGCCTCGGACTCGGCGATTGGAAACTGGCGCTCGGTCTCATGGGCGCCTACCTGCCCCTCGTGGTGATCGGCACCTGGTTCCTCTCGTCAGGCGACGGGTTCTTGGCCCAGTACCCGCACCACAGTCCTGCCGCGCGTGACTGGAAGATCTTCCTGATCTACGAGGCCTTCTTCCTCTTCTACTGGGTCGGCTGGGAGTACCTGTGGCGAGGCTTCGTCCTCTTCGGGACGCGCCGGACCTTCGGGATTCACGCCATTATTGTGCAGGCACTCCCCTTTGCTGTACTGCATTTCAACAAGCCATTCGCCGAGGCCACGTTGTCCATTGTCGGCGCTGTGGCGTTGGGTGGACTGGTTTGGCGATGCCGTTCGTTCTGGATCGCCGTTCCTATCCATGCGGCCCAGATGCTGATCCTGGATTTCTGGTGCTCGATGCGGGTTCGCTCCGGCATTCGCGGAGTCGACTTCGAGAGCCTCTGGGACCTGCTGTCTGGGTGAAGCGCGGAGACCGGCCCGGTCTAGAACCCGTCGTAGACTAGCGTAAAGATGTGGCCTGGGCCGCCAAACCCTTCCTCGAACGGGATGATCGCGTAGTCCAGCCTCACGGGGCCGGCGGAAATACCGACTCCGGCCGAGAAATCGCGGAGGGCATCGTTCGAGATATAGCCGAGTCGGACGGTCACGGTCTCGAGCACGTCCGCTGCCGCGCCAACATGGACGTGCGACGTTTCGGTGACCGTGTTGCGGCTCATCTCCACAGTCAATACAGCGTCGAACACGGTCGCGCCGTCCTCAAACGAGAGAACGCGGAACGGCTGGATGGCCGTCCCCACGCGGTAGGTCCTCGGCAGCTCGGTGGGCCGGTCCACGAGGTCATCCATGGAGCCGACGTTCAGCAGCGCCGCGCCAAAACGAACCGAGCCGTTGACGAACGAGGCCTGCGCGCCCAGATCCATGGCGTAGCCCGTGGCACTCACACTAAAAATCCGCTCGGACAGGTACTTGGCTGCAATGCCCACTGACAGCGGGCCGAAAGTCCGGCCCAGTCCGGCACCTGCCGAAACAAACTGGACGTCGAAATTCCCCTGCGAGGCTCCCGGTTGATCACGTGCCTGGAAGTCCGCGCTACCGGATGCCCGTATGTAGAGCCCTAGGCCACCGGCATCGCCCATCGCGAATCGCCCGGCCAGCCCGTAGGTCTGCATGTCGGAGATCCACTGATGATGCGTGAGGCCCAGCCGGTCCGTGGTCGCATGGGCGAGTCCCGCCGGATTACGCTCGGTCGAAAACGGACCGCGCGCCGATGCCACTCCAGCGTCGCCAAGCGCCATGCCTTCCGCATCTGGCCCGATGCCCAGAAACGCCAGCCCGCTACTCTGCGCCTGAGCAGCGCCGACACAAAATGTCAGACAGACGACGAGGCCGAGAAGGGCTGAACGCATCACTTACTGTTCCAGGTAGAGTCGAATAGAAATATAGTGGGCGCTGCCCAAGCCGTATGGTTCGGCGGCGTAGGTATAACCCACGTTCGTCAGCAGCGCACCGACAGACTGCACGAGCGTGAATCCGCCTGCTGGCCGAAATGCTCCCCCTGCCCCACCCACCGTGCGGTCCACGCCGGCGGTCACGGAAAGGAAATCAGTCAGAGCAAACTGCCCACCGGCTCGCAGAAGGTCTGAGCGAAGCGTTAGATCCTCGCTCCGAAGGGACTGAATTGGAGTGTCTCCGAGCAGTTGCACAGACGCGCGAGTGACCTCGGCCGACGAGAACCGCGCCTCATATTCGGCTACAAGTTGCAGGCGACCGTCCATTCGGAGGTGCGAGGCGCCGAGTCGAATGCGCCGCGGGAAGTTGTCGGTGGTGGACTTGCCGCCCGAGCTGAACAGCCCCGACGAGTCCCAACTGAATCGGGCCAGAAGGTCGTCCAGAACCAACCCAAGGCGGAGGTCCTTTCGAACACGAACGGTTAGCCCCAGGTCAATGCCCACCGTGTTTACCGCGCCCAATCCATCGATGAGATCGGACCTGAATAATTGAAGGCCGATCCCCCCGGAGACGCGCTCGCTGAACTGCAATCCGAAGGCCAGGAAACCGGCAAATTCGCTGGTCTTGTAGTCCTCGGTATGGAGCCCGTCGTTGTTTCTACCGTCGATCCCAGACACTACCGCGTGGGTCAGGCCAATGGCAATGCCCGCGCGCTGTAGCGGGGTCGCGAACTGAATGAACTGGAGGTCCCGGTCTAGGCTTAGGTTGCCCACCGAGGCGGTCAGGCTCTGCCGCGAGGCGAAAGGCGCCAGCGCGGGATTGTACCACGGAGAGGCGCTGCTGTCGGCCGAGACCGCATTTCCCATTCCTACGCCGCGGGCGCCGAAGCCCAGCCGCGAGAATGCGCCCGGTGACTGCGCCGATGCGGGTGCGGCCGCGAGGAGCGCGGTCGCAAAGAACGCGGCCGCCCCCAGAAGGGCCGATGTTGTTAGTTGCCTCATCATTCTATCACCAGGATTTTGCCCTTGGCCTGGAAGCCGGAAGGGCCAGTGATGGTGTAGAAGTAAGGGCCGTTCGCCAGTCTGGATCCATTGGCGTCCCGACCGTCCCAGATGGACTCTCCCAAGCCGGGCAGCCGATCATCGCTCCACTCTCTGACGAGTCCCATTCCGAAGTCCAGAATCCGGATCCGTATGGATCCCGCCGCGGCCAACTCATAGCGCAGGCGCACGAAGCGGTCGATGGCCGGCGAGAATGGGTTCGGATACGCAAAGGCGCCAACCCGAGGGACCTCATCTGTGGGTGTAGACGGATTGGTGGGTATCTCGACGCGGTTTATCAGCCACGTCTGCCCGCCGTCCGTGCTCCTGAGCAGACCGTCTTCAGTCCCGACCCACAACGCGTTCTCTGTCGTGGCCACAGAAAATATTGAGGCGCCCGGCCTGATGAATCGTTCGGGACGAATCTGGTCGCGGAAGTCCCGAACTCCGGTCCACGTCAGTCCGCCATCCTCGGAAATGAACAGCCCGCCATCGCCGGCCACATACACCGATTCGCCTCGAAAGGCGAAGTCGTAGACCTTTTCGCCCTGCAAGACCGGGGTGAAAGTCTCGCCCCCGTCCCGTGTAACCGCCGCACCAAACTGGGCCGTACCGCCGCCGCCCGAGTTCCAGGTGGAGATCCACACCGGATTCCGCCCCGGGAGCGGCTGCTCCTCTATCGAAATGACCCAGTTGCCCGGAAGCGAGGTTGACGTGCCGTCGTGACTGAACCTCTGCCAACTCGAACCACCGTCTTCGGACCGGTTCAGACCTGCAGGTGTCCCCGCCCAGACGGTACCGACCTCATCCACAAGGACTCCGAATCCCATGTGGTTCAGTTCGCCGGTCCCGCCGCGCTGAGGCTCGACCCGGAAGTTGTAGACAGAATCCGGGTGGACATAGTCAAAGTCATCGGGGGGGAGCACAACCCTGCGCCAGGTCAGGCCCCCATCACTTGAGAGCCGGATACCGCTAGCCCAGCCCGCTACCCATATCTCATCCCGAACCGGATCGTAATCAATGTCAAACGGTGGGCTCTGCTGGGGTACGATGACGTCAAGTGCGGACAGCGTGTTGACCCCGTACTCGATGGTATCGTCGCCCGGGCTGTCCAGTTGTGGGAAACGGTAGGCAAACGTCTTGCCGCCGTCGGTCGAAACCAGGAAGCCTGCGGCCGTCTGCACAGACTCGCCGGTCGAGCGATCACTCCGGCCCAGGCCTACCCAGACCACGTCGCCTTCAACGTCCAGGGAGAATACCCGATTGGCACCGCGGCCTAGCGAATCTGCGCCGGCTACCAACCACGAAGCGCCGCCATCAGCGGAAAGGTTCAGGAACGGCCCCACCCAGAGCGAGTCGCCTTGCGCGTGCAGGTTGGCCACCGAGTTGGCAAGGATTCCGAATTCGCTCTCGACCAGGAAGGCGTCTTGGGCTGTTGCGGCGGGGACGGCCACAAGCGTGATGCTTGCGACAAGCGCAAACAGCGCCGCCTCGCGTCGGGCTTTCAGGTACTTACTCAATGATCAGCACCCTGGTCTGTGGCTCACTCTGGAGCCCCGATCGATCCGTGGCGATAAACTCGAGCGTCCGGGGCCCTGGCGTGTTGTTCTCGTTCACCTGAATGGTCAGCGTGAACCGACCATCACCGGCCGTGGCGTCCCCGCTTCCGGAGCCAGGATTGCACTGAGACTGTGCCCCGTCGTCGCAGAGAAGGAGTGGCGTCCCGCCGTCAAAGCGCACTTCCACACGCGCCACGTTCGCCAAACCATCGGGGTCGGATACGACAGCGATAAACTGGAGAGTAGCCGCAGGCTGCCCCGCTGCCGGCCTCTGAATCCGGTCAGGGGCGATTATTTCATCGATCACAGGCGGGTTGCCCGTTGCGGAGAGTTCGATGGTGCCTCTAAGTTCATTGCCTAGATAGCCGCGCTCGTCCGCCGCGTACACGATCAGGACGTAGGGTCCTGTTAGGGCCTTCGGGAACGCGACCTCTGCTCGAACGACGAATCGTCCGCCGGCGCCGGCCGTCAATTCCCCTTCGGCGATAGGCTCAGTCGCCCCTACCGGAGACTGAATCACGAAGGACACCCGAGCCACATCGCCGTCGGCATCCACAGCACGAGCGCTGATGTCGACGTTAACCAGCACGTTGTCCCCGCTTGTGGGCAAATCGTCAATCTGGACGGCCCGTGGGGTGAAGTCCAGGTCTGATACCACCGGAGGCTGGGCCAATGGATCCTGTACGCCCGGCGCACTGTCGCATCCTATAGCTGCCAGGCCCAAAAGGGCGGCTAGCACCATGGACGACGCGGAGGCCCGTCGATTACCGTTCATTCAGTCGCGCTGTTTCGAGTCCGGACGTGCCGGAGTCTCGGAGTGAGGAGTGAAAACAGTATCGATCTTCGTAGGCGGCCGCGTGTTTGCTTGGAGTCGAAATATAGAGCCTGACTTCGGGATCATCACCGCGCTGACGGCGCAATTCAGGTGAACCGACGGGGATTCCGGGCTTACGGTATGTAGAGCGGCTTGAGCGAGAAGCACAGGAAGAAGATCACCAGCGATGCGTAGGCTGCCCAACGCCTCCCGCGGGTCAGGGGTTCATGCACCAGAGCAGGCGGATGATCCACCCGAACTAGGAACGCGATCAGCGCGCACCAGACGAACCAGCCCGAATAGCCCAGTCGCAACATGGACGGACCTACGGCAACCGCGATGGCCGCAATCAGGACAATGCCCATGAGCAGTGGCGCAATAATGTCTAGATCCAGACCGAACATGCGCCAGAGGTAGACAAACAGAATGGCCGATAGCCCCACCCAGACGCCAATCTCGCCTAGTAGCGAGGCCGACCGAAAGTCCTCCGCACCTTGAACGAAGCCTATCGCTCCGGAGATGAGCAGGACCAAAACAAAGCCTCGGGCCAATCGCCCGTGCCATTTGGCTCCCACCAGGGCGTAAAGGATGTGCCCGCCATCCAACTGCCCGACGGGCAGGAGATTCAGCGCGGTGAAGAAGAGACCCAACCACCCGGCGAAGAGGTACGGATAGTGGTACATCTCGTGCATCGGCGGTACGTGCTCGACGAACTGCGTCATGAACCAATAGAGCGGCGTCTGACCCACAACCAGTATGACCGATCCATCCGGAGGCGAGGAGAGGATGCGGTCCGGCAGCATCCCGAACTGATTGATGTAGGCCTTCAGGGCCTCATGCCCCGGTACATCCAACAGGTACTCGGGCCCAGGCAAGGTGGCCAGTCCGTAGATCAGAATGCCCAACGACACCACGAAACCCGCGATCGGCCCGGCGGCACCAATGTCGAACAGCTTGCGCAATGAGGGAATCGGCTCCCTAATCCGGATCACAGCTCCGAAGGTGCCGATCCCGTTGAAGGGGAACGGGATGTAGTACGGCAGCGAGGTGCTGACCCGGTGGATGCGCGCCGCGAAATAGTGCCCGAACTCGTGAACCGTGAGAAACAGGAGCAGCGATCCGCCAAACCGAAACCCGTCCAGGACGAAATCCACGTTGATCGGCTGACCAAACACG
Source organism: Rhodothermales bacterium (assembly GCA_047611125.1). Classification (GTDB taxonomy): domain Bacteria; phylum Bacteroidota; class Rhodothermia; order Rhodothermales; family UBA10348; genus JABDJZ01. Next base: position 6,053 of record JBLFXH010000052.1, on the reverse strand, counting down.
GAGACCCAGCGGTCCATCTCGGCATAGAGATCAAACCGGCCGACCATGTTGCCGCCGGCCCAGATGGTCGAGATCAGCGTCAGGACGAAAAGCCCAATGTGGAGCACGTACCTCTCGCGGGGTACGTCAGGAGCTGGCACCGGCCAGGCTTCCTGGGCTTCGTATGGTGTATCGTCGCTCAGGAGAGTGCGGCCAGAGCAGCGGACATACGCTTTGTTGCCTCAGCGAGATTGGCCATCGAGGCGGCGTAGGAGATCCGGAGTCCCGCGGGGTCGCCGAAGGCACCACCGGGCACGAGGGCGAGATCGTAGTCCTCAAGCAGGTAGAAACAGAGATCCTCGGCCGAGTTGATCTGCCTTCCCGCTTCAGTGGATTTCCCGAAGTACCCCGAGACCGCTGGAAAGAGGTAGAAGGCGCCGTCGGGTCGCGGGCACTGCAGGCCTTCCATCTTGGCGAGTTCGCCGAGCATAAAGTCCCGACGCTCCTGAAAAGCACGCACCATGTCGCCGATGATGGTGTGCGGCATCGCCAGAGCGGCCTCGCCGGCCTTCTGGGAAATGCTGCTAGGCGCGGAGGTCAGCTGGCTCTGAAGCTTCCCAATCGCCTTTGAAATAGCAGGAGCTGCAGCCAGATACCCCAGCCGCCATCCGGTCATGGCAAACGCCTTCGAGAAGCCGTTGACCGTGACGCTGTTGTCCGCCATCCCGGCTAGCGAACCCATCGATACGTGAGGCACGCCGTAGCGGATGTGCTCGTAAATCTCGTCTGAGATCACGTAAACGTGAGGGTTTCGGCGAAGGACGGCAGCCAGCCCTTCCATCTGCTCGGGCGTGTAAGTCCCTCCCGTCGGGTTCGACGGCGAGCAGAGGATCAGTAGGCGGGTCTTCGGCGTGATGGCCGCATCGAGCTGGTCTGGCGTGAGCCGATAGCCTGACTCGACCGTCGTGCTGACGGTCACCGGAGTCCCCCCGGCAAAACGCACCATTTCCGGGTAGCTGACCCAGAACGGTGCCGGAATCAGCACCTCATCTCCGGCCCGGCAAAGGACCGTGATAGCCATTGCCACGGACTGCTTGGCCCCGTTGGAGCAAATGATGTCATCAGGCGTGACGTGAACGCCGTTCTCCCGCGCCAGCTTGTCCTGGAGGGCTGCGCGCAGTTCCGGGGTGCCCTTGTTGTTCGTGTAGCGTGTGAACCCGTCGACGATTGCCCTCTGCGCGGCTTCCCGGATGGGAGCTGGGGTGTCGAAATCAGGCTCGCCGGCACTCAGACCGATGACGGGGCGACCTGCAGCCTTGGCCGCAGCCGCCTTGGCCGTCATGGCCAGCGTAGCACTGGGTTTCATGGCCGCCACGCGGGCATTGAATTCTGGCTCAGCCATCAAGTCTGGATTGTTGGTCGGCGGCCAGGGAGTTGGCCGCTAGGATTTGGTCAGCGCTCTAAGGACGGGCGCAGGCACGAACGACGAAATATCCCCGCCCCAGTGGTGGATCTCCCGGACGATGGAGGCGGCGATCAGTGCGTGCTTCTCGGAGGTCATCAGGAAGACCGTTTCCAACTCTTCGTGAAGCCGCCTGTTCGCGAAGGCCATCCGGAATTCGAAGTCGAAATCACTCACTTGGCGAAGGCCTCGCACCAGGGCAACCGCACCGCGGTCACGGGCGTGATCCACCAAGAGTCCCTCAAAGAAGGCCACATTCACGTTCGGCAGGTGGGCAACGCACTCTTCAATCAGTCGACATCGGTCTTCGACGGACATCAGGTGCTTCTTGGCGGAGTTGACGGCCACAGTGACCTCCACCTCGTCGAAGATCCGGCTGGCCCGCGCCACGATGTCCAGATGCCCGTAGGTGAAGGGGTCAAAAGAGCCCGGGTACAAGGCCAGTCTGTCGTCGTCCTTTGTCATGTGTCCTCTGGGGATTCCCCATTGTCCACCTTGGGCCGGAAGAATGCAATATTGGACTTCCCGTAGCGCCGCTGATCGACCAGGCACTCATGGCCTTCGAACTGGCCGGGCTTGCCATGCTCAAGCACAAAGACCCCATCGGGAGTCAAGTGTCCCATCACTGCATCGGGAAGAGGTGCGAAGTCGGGATAGTCGTAGGGCGGATCGGCAAAGATGAGATCGAATCGAGCATGAGTCGAGCGGCCGAGCCATGTCCTGACGTCTCCGGATGCGACCCGCACCTGATCGGCGATACCCAAATGCTCTGAGTTCTGCCGGATGACCTCCGCCACGCGCTGGGACTTCTCGACCAGAAGCGCGTCGTCGGCGCCTCGGCTGATGGCCTCAAACGCGAGCGCGCCTGATCCGGCAAAAAGGTCCAGCACGCATGCGTCTTCCAGGTCGATGCGGTTGACGATCCAGTTAAATACTGCCTCCCGAACCCGATCCGTTGTAGGGCGAACCTCCAGCCCCTTCGGAATGGTGAGGTTGCGCCGCTTTAGTGAGCCAGCAATAATGCGCATGGCTAGAGGAGGGCTGCGCCGACAGAGGGGACAAACTCCGCGGCGGCGTATTCCGGGTCCAGGCTGTCAGGATCCAATTCGAGGAGGCTGAGCGGGTTCATGACCTGCATGCGTCCCGGAAATAGGGCTCCCACAGCTTCCGGCACCCGCATGGAGCCAAAACAGAGGACTCGCGACACTTCTTCAGGCGACCAGTTCAACAGCGAAAGCGTCTCGCGAATGTGGTAGACCGAGTCTTCCGGCGTAGGTAAACCGCGGGCGTGGGTGGCGAATCGCCAGCCCGTTCGATCCAGAAGCGCCAGTTCGAAGAGGTTATCAAAGTATCCGATGGCCAGAACGCAGAGTCCATCGACCAGATTGACACCGCCAAGGCGAACGACTTCGGCGCTGGCTCGCAGGGCCGAAACGGCCTGAGCATCCTCTGCCTTCAGGTCAGCGACAATAGCACCGAGGTTTTCCAGCACGACGGGCCGAATGCTCGTCACGTGGAGCAGCTCGCTTCCGTTGGCCTGCGCGGCGGCGTCAGCCCCGATCCCGCGACCGTCCTCGTTCGAAAACCCTAGAAGGCCGGCCTCGAAACTGACGGCCGGTACAGGATCTTCGTCGGTATGCGCCGAAAAGAACGAGCGGCACAGCGGAGGATGGAGCGCGGCACGAATGCGTCTGGAGTCAGACGGCCCTAGGGCCTCGACCAACGCCTCTGCAATAATGCTTCGCTCCTGGTCTGCACCAGGATCTGTCAGACTACGATTGAGATCGAAGTCGAAATCGCACTGACCGAGCCGCAGGAGTCGGAACCCGCGTTCTGACTCCTGGACCTCTGCATACCGCAGCGCGCGGTCCGAGAACGCAATGCCTGCACTGGCTTGGGCGGCCATCTATTGTTTTCCGAGTCGGGGCGACCCCGGACTCATTACTCCCAGCTGGCCGCGTTGAGAAGCGTCACATCTGGGGTGAGAGAGCCGATTCGATCGTTCGAATCTGGGTCGGAGAGCAGGTAGATATTCACGTTGGACGTGTCGTTCAGCGCGTACTCAAACCTCTTGCCGCTGCGTGGCGAGTAGATGAGCGAATCAGCCCTGAAGGCCGCTCCAAAGACGGAATCAGTCTTGGCGACCAAGAGGGAATCAGTCAGTACGTAGTGGTGCAGCGAATCCAGCGAGCCGGGGAAGCGCTCGTTCTGCTGCCGGTACGTGGAGAGTGCGGTACGCACCTGCTGCATCCGATCTCTGGTCACGCGAGTCATTTCGCGCTGACGTTCCACAGCCTCGTAAGGCTCGGTGATAGACACGTAGAGGAAGTATCCAAGTCCAACGATTACAATCGCGAGAATGAACTGGATGGTCTTGTTTACGGCTTGGCTGCTTGCGGCCATTATGCGTCGTGGGGTGAGGTGGTGGGCTTCCGAGGCACGAAGTGTCTGGCGGTCCCTAAGACGAATGCCAACTACTGAAAGTATACGGGCATCCTGCGAAATCCAACGCCAAGAGGCCCAAACTGAAAAGGGCTTCAAAACTCCACAGAGCCTTTATGGTAGAAGGCGCCCTTCGACCGTCCATATTTAGGACAACTCAGACTCGCCATTGTTGCCGGGAGAACTATGACGCGAACGCGCCTTCTTATAAATATTGATCACGTAGCGACCCTTCGCAATGCGCGCAAGGAGACCTTCCCAGACCCCGTGAACGCGGCCACGCTTTGCGAACTGGGAGGTGCCGATGGAATTGTGTTTCATCTGCGGGAAGACAGGCGGCACATCAACGATCGCGATGTGCGCCTCCTTCGTCAGACCGTGCGCTCGAAGCTGGACTTCGAGCTCTCGACGGTCGAAGATGTCGTCGCGATCTGCTGCGACGTGGTACCCGAACTCGCCACGCTCGTGCCCGAGCGACGCGAGGAAATCACGACCGAAGGCGGGCTGGACGTGCTGGCTTCCCGTGGCCGATTGGATGTAGTCATCCCCCGACTTTACGATTCCGGCATCGCGGAAGTGGCGCTCTTTGTGGATCCGGATGAGGCCCAAATTCGTGCTGCAGCCGAGGTTGGAGCGAACGCGGTAGAACTTCACACGGGCGACTTCGCCAACAGTCGAGGGGCGGATCGGCAGGCGTACCTCGCCAGACTGGCGGAAGCGGGCACCCTCGCACGGGAGTTGGGCATGGCGCTACACGCCGGGCACGGTCTGGACTACGACAATTACGATACCTTCCAGGACGGGATGCCCCATCTGGATGAGGTTTCTATCGGCTTCGCCATTGTGGCGCGCGCCGTGTTCGTGGGCCTGGAGCAGGCCGTTCGCGACATGGCTTTCCTTGTTAAGGCATAGATATGACAGAACCCAAGCTTAATCGCTGTGGCTACGCCGCCCTCTTGGGCAGGCCCAACGTGGGCAAGAGCACCCTCGTCAATCAACTCATCGGGCAGAAGGTCTCAATTGTCACGCGGAAGCCGCAGACTACCCGAAACCGGGTACTCGGCATTCTGTCGGACCCCGGGTATCAGTTGATCCTTCTGGATACGCCGGGCGTCATCAATCCGAACTACGGCCTCCAGCGCACCATGATGCGTACCGTGACCTCTGCGGTCCGGGATGCGGATGTGGTTCTGTTTCTGGCCGATGCCACCTTCGACACGCCCGATACGCTATCGCTGGAGTACGCCGGCGGCAAGCCCGTCATCCTTGTCCTAAACAAGATGGACAAGATCGCCAAGGAGAACGCACTCCCGCTCGTGGAGGAGTACCAGAAGCTTCGCGAGTTCGTGGACGTCGTGCCTGTTTCAGCCTTGAAGGGTCGAAATGTTGATGCGCTCCTGAAGGTGATCATTCAGCACCTCCCCGAAGGCCCTTCCCTCTATCCCGAGGAGATGATCAGCGAGCATCCGGAGCGCTTCTTCGTATCGGAGATAATCCGTGAGAAGATCTTCGAGAAGTACCGTCAGGAGGTACCCTACGCGACCCAGGTCAACATCGTGTCCTACGATGAGCGGGAAGGCGAAAAAGATGTTATTGAAGCCGAGATCGTAGTCGAGAGGGATAGTCAGAAGGGCATCCTGATTGGCAAGGGCGGGTTGGCACTGAAGGCTGTAGGCGTGGCGGCGCGCGTTGACATCGAGGAGTTCTTGCAGCGGCCGGTCTATCTGCGGCTGTTCGTTAAAGTGCGCGACGACTGGCGGAATAAGGACACGTTCTTAAAGAGCTACGGGTTTACAGACTGATTGGGCGTGGGTAGGCGAGGCCAGTCTACCCTTCCACCCTGTGATCGTTGGCGTCTTCAGGCGTCCCCGCGCACCTACAGGCCAGGGCCACTGAGACAGCAACTCGCAGTCTCTCCGGGACACCGCTCACTCGATGGCACCGCATGAGTCGCCTGCCGGGATACTGAGCCCGGTAGCCCTCGAACGCCGATCCAGGATCGGGGGCGGACAGGATGTGTGCGAGAGCGTTATGATCCAGGCCCAGCGGGCACATGGCTTGGGCTAGGTCTGCTAGCCACCTGAGGTCGGTCTCGGCGGAGTCAGATCCGCTGTAGGCTGGGGCCCGGATCGAGAGGACTGGCAACGCAGGCGGCTCTGCCTCTTGGCAA
>JBLFXH010000051.1:0-15809 GCA_047611125.1 Rhodothermales bacterium | reverse complement strand
CTCACTACGAGGAGTATTATCGTAAGGTCATTGCCAAGTCACAGGTCCCCGTCTGATCCTTGCCAAATCACCTGATCAGTCAGAAGAAGCCGGTCTTTCCGGTTAGCGACTACTTCGGATCGTACCTGAAACGGTATGGCCGAATGAGCCCGTCGGGCATTAAGTATTCGGACCTGCTTCGGTACACGAACGCGATCCCCGTCTATGACGATTACGGGGCCGACACGCTCTGGTCCACCGTACTGTACGCCCATGCGGAGACCCAAGAAATCCACGAACTGCTCCTGATTGCCTACGCAATTCTCAAGGCGCAGGGCGACATGTCGATCACTCGGCATCTGTCCATCGACAGGATCGACATGTGCGTGTACGGCAACACCCTGCCGTTCCGGGTGCGCGTCATCAATCGCATCAACGAGAACTTTGACTATTTCTACGTCAAGCGCGTGGATGCAAGTCGGGTGTATGGCCTGGAGTTGGAGCACATCCTCTCCCCCAACCGGCTGAATTTTTTCCTGTACGGGGATACCATTATCGAGGAGCACGTGATTGGTGTTCCTGCTGATGCGTTCGTCCGCGAGGGAATGCCCTTGACGGATTTCGACCGTGTTCGGCTGGCGAAGGAGTTCGTCAAGTTCAACGAGCGGTGCTTCATCTGCCTCCTCGGAGACATGCACTCCGGCAACTTCGTCGTCGAACTCACGCGTGATTTCGAGAAGTGGCACTTCCGGATGCACCCAATCGACTTCGACCAGCAGTCCCATCACTGGCGCAAGGAAGTCTATCTCCCACAGCAGTACCCGCAGAACGCACCCTTCGTCAAGCTGACGATGCAGAATCTCGTTCCCGAGAACGTCATTCAGTACCAGACAGAAGAGCAGGCGCTGATTGCCTCTCGAGTGCGCGTATCCCACGGCCGATACGACGCGCTGATGGAGGTCATGCGCGAAGACCTGATCTCACCCGACGACCACGTGGAGCGCCTCGCGGCTTCGCTCGCCGAGCACTATCACCAGCCCGAGTTCGCCGAGTGTGTGACGATGGGCGATCTGGTCTGGAACTCGATCAACCGCGTCGTCACCCCGAACTAGGCAGGGGCTTCCTCCAGGAATGGGTTCGACAAGCGCTCCCGACGAATAGTGGTCTCGGGACCATGTCCCGGCAGAACACGCACTTCATCGCCCAGAGGCAGGAGCTGCTGGTAGATGGAAGCCATCAGAACCGGTAGGCTCGCGCCCATCAGGTCTGTCCGACCGATTGATCCAGCGAAGAGGACATCGCCTGCAATGACATAGCCACCGGCCGCGTCGTAGAAGGACACGCTGCCCGGCGAATGGCCCGGAGTAAAGAGAATCTCCCACGTTGCGCCTCCAACCTGGACCTGCTCACCTGGGACTAGCCATCCTGTTGGCTCCGGCGGCTGCTCGAGGGGGACGCCAAACATCTGCGCCTGCAGCTGTGCGGCATCCAGGAGTTGCTTCTCGTCACGATGGACGCGCATCCCGACGTTCAGCGCATCGGCCATCACCTTGCACCCGAAAATGTGATCCAGATGGGCGTGGGTCAGGAGCAACTCCGTGACCGTGAGCCCTTCCCGATCGATGTAGTCGAGCACCGTCTGTTGTTCGTGCTCCGTGGCACAGGACGGATCCACGATTACGGCCTGCCCTTCATCGTGACAGATGTAGCAATTGGTCCCGAAGGGGTTGAACGTGAAGGACTGGATGGTCATGCGGTTCGCTGATGGCTTGACGGTAGAACCCGGGGCTGGGCGCGAGGCTCCCGCGAACCGTGATCCCTGTTCGGTCGTACATCGGCCGCATCGGCCAGGGAGGCACTCGCCACCGTCCACCCTACCTCTCTGCGAACCGACCCGCGCACTGGATCCTGAATGAACCAATTCCACCGCATGGTACTCCGCATGTTGCCCGGGCCAATTCTGGCCTGGCTCGGCATGCTCATGTTCATGCTGGTGATGCAGTTCCTGATCAAGTACCTCCCCGATCTCGTCGGCAAAGGTATCCCGGTGCTCGCAGTGGCTGAGCTTGTGGCGTACAACCTGGCCTACATGCTGGTGCTTGCCGTGCCGATGTCGGTGCTGATTGCGTCCCTCATGAGTTTTGGCCGGCTTGCAGAGTCCGGGACCTGGTCCGTCATCAAGGGCGCAGGCGTATCGTTCTCGCAGTTGGTTTGGCCGGTCTTGGTTGTGGGCCTCTTGATGACTGTGGCGATGGGCTACTTCAACAATGTGGTTCTGCCTGAGGCCAACTTCCGCGCCCGGAATCTGTGGCAGGACATCCGGATGGCCCGGCCCGGATTCCAACTGAAACCCGGCGTGTTCTACGATGGGCTGGACGACTACCGCATCCTGGTGCGCAACATCCCGGCGAATTCGCCGAACGAACTTGAAGACGTAATCATCTACGACTACACCGAGGGGCCGCGGTACCGGGTGGATATCAAGGCCAAGCGCGGCCGGCTCGAGACCGTAGCCGGGGGATCCCTGCTAGAAATCATGCTGAACGAGGGCGAGATTCATCGCCTCAAGCCGCCCGGAAGCGGGAATGATGACCGATACGAGCGACTGATTTTTCAGCAGCACCGCATGCTGCTTTCGCTTGACGACCTGAGTTTCGAGCGCAGCAACCCATCTCAGGGACGCCGAACCGACCGGACCATGCGCACCGAGGACATGGTAAACCTGGTCGACTCGATGGAAGTGGAGATTGCAGAGGCCGAGGCCGCCACCGCGCTCATGCTCAAGAGACTGGGCACCCGAGGACCCGACCCTAATGACCAAGCGCGGGGGCCGGTATCACTCCAAATTCCCGAATTTGCGCCAGCTGCCGACTCGCCCTGGCGATCACTCCGGGGACTTGACCAGGCGACCATCACCCAAGTCGCTCAGTTCGCGCTTCAAGATGCGAGAAGCACACACACCCGCCTGGAGCGAAATCGCCGTGTGATCGCGGCCACTTCAGACCGAGCTGATCGGTATCGGGTGGAGATCCACAAGAAGTATTCGATCGCACTCGCCTGTCTGATCTTTATGCTCGTGGGCATTCCCCTTGGCCTCCGGATACGGCGCGGCGGACTGGCCACAGCCGCCCTCCTCGCCTTGGCCATTTTCATGTTCTACTGGGTGGCACTGGTCAACGGCGAGAAATTTGCGGACCGCGGATTCATCGAGCCCTGGGTAGGAATGTGGGCCGCCAACATAGTCACGGGCGCCTTCGGCCTGTGGTTCATGATCCGTGTAAGCCTTGATCGGGGCGGCGCCAAATTCAGCATTCCATTCCTCAACCGACGACCCGCTGGAGCGGCCTGATGAGGGACAGAACCGGTGGCATACTCTACCTGATTCCGACACCCGTCGGTAACCTAGGCGACATGACGTACCGCGCCGTGCGGATCTTACAGGAAGTCGATCTGATCGCCTGTGAGGATACCCGGACCAGCGGTGTGCTGTTGAACCACTACGGGATTACGACTCGGAAGACAAGCTTTCACATCCACAATGAGCACGGGAAGGCGTCGCGTCTGGCCGAGCAGATGCTGGATGGGATGCAACTCGCGCTAGTCACGGACGCGGGCACGCCGGGGATCTCGGATCCGGGCTATCTGCTGGTCCGAGCGGCCGTTGAGGCGGGCGTTCCTGTGGAGTGCTTGCCTGGGGCGACAGCCTTCGTTCCTGCGTTGGCCGCCAGCGGACTACCGTGCGACCGGTTTGTGTTCGAGGGCTTTCTGCCGGTGAAGAAGGGGCGCCGGACACGATTGGATGCGCTTTGCGGCGATACCCGGACCGTGGTGCTGTACGAATCGCCTCATCGGATAATCCGCACGATGCGAGACCTGGCCCAGAGCTTTGGTGGAGAGCGGCCAGCGTGTGTGGCCCGGGAGCTCAGCAAGACGTTTGAGGAGTACATCCGGGGAACGCTGCAGGAGATTCATGACGATCTGGCGGCCCGTACGAAAGTGAAGGGCGAGATCGTTGTGATTGTCGGCGGGGCCGGGAAGTAGCTCTTCGGAGTCCATCCCGGAATCCATCCTGGAAACCTCGCGTTCACCCGGCCTGTTTGGGGTCGTCCCCACTTCCGCACAACAGTCGCACCCGTCGAGGCGTGTGCCTCCCCTGCGTCACCCCTCAGGATTCCTGAAATCGAGCCCTAGCGAAATGAACTGGAGACTGGTCGAACGCTACACGGCCGCCGCGGTATTTCTTTACGCCCTGGTCCTATACATCTTGACGGTGGCACCCGCCACGTCATTCTGGGACAGCGGCGAGTTCATCGCCATCGCTAACCGCCTTCAGGTGTCGCATCCGCCCGGAGCACCGTTTTACATGCTGATTGGGCGCCTGTTCAGCATGTTTGTCCCGATGGCCTACATAGCGCTGGCCGTCAACATGGTATCGGTGGTAGCCAGCGCGGGCACCATCCTCTTGACGCACCTGATCATTGTTCGCTTGGTGCGGGAATGGCAGGGTGCGGCTGATGCTTGGACGACCACGGACCGCATCACCGCTCTCGCCGGCGGCGTTATCGGCGCGACCACGTTCGCCGCGACCGACTCGTTCTGGTTCAATGCCGTCGAGGCCGAGGTCTACGCGATGTCGATGCTCTTCACGGCCGGCGTCGTGTGGCTTATCCTGAAGTGGCGCGAGCAGGCGAAGATCGAAGAGGCCGCCCTAAAGGGAGGCATCCATCCGTTCGGGCTGGCCGCCAATCGATACCTGGTGCTCATTGCCTACTTCTTTGGTCTGGCCATCGGTGTCCACCTTCTGAACTTGCTGGCGATATTCTTTATCGCACTGATTTTCTTCTTCAGCGAGTTCGAGCGCGAGTCCTGGGGCACCAAAGAGCGCCTCATGGGCCTGATCGCGACGGGTGCCGTCTCATCGGCCGCGTTCCTGGTGGTCTACCCCGGCATTGTGCAGTGGCTGCCAGGTGCCGTTGGCGATTCGGGGAGTCCCGTCTTCGCGACGCTTCTGTTCCTGGGAGGCGTGGTTGCGGCCGTGGCCTACACCCACCGGCGACGCATGCAGGCGGCCAACCTCATCGCACTCTGTCTCGCGATGGTCTTCATCGGGTACTCGAGTTACTCGCTGATTTTCATTCGCTCCGCCGCCAATCCGCCCATCGACGAGAACGACCCAGAGACGGTGGAGGCCATCGTCTCCTACATGAAGCGCGAGCAGTATGGCGAGACGCCCATCCTGAAGGGGTCCACGTACGACAATCGCATTCAGCAGGTGGATTCGCGCAAGACCAAGTGGTTTCCGCGGCGGTACTCGCCCGATCCCAATCACATGCGGGTCTACGCACAGTACGATTCGGACGGCCAGTTCTTTGCGCAGTACCAAGTGGGCCACATGTACCTGAGGTACTTCCTGTGGAATTTCGTGGGTCGTGCTAGTGACGAGCAGGATGCGCCTGCGATTACGGGTTTCTCGGATGTTGAAACCGAGCGGTACCTCTATCAAACGCCCAGCGAGGAGGCGTCCCGAAACGCGTATTACGGATTACCTCTCCTGCTCGGATTGATAGGAGCTTCGTTCCATTTCCTACGGGATTGGAGGCGTGCCATGGCCGTGGGCGTGCTGTTCCTGGTGACAGGACTCGGGATCATATTCTATCTGAACCAGACTCCGATGCAACCGCGGGAGCGGGACTATGCCTACGTGGCCAGTTTCTTTGCATTCAGTCTCTGGATAGGGATAGGTGCGTCCGGGTTAATCCAGCTTATCGGCGAGGCCCTTGAAGGGCGGTTCCGTGGCGAGAAAGGGCCTAGAGCGCTCGCGCTCGGAGTGGGCGGAGCACTGTTTGCTGCCGTTCCGCTGCTAATGATGGTGGTCAACTACGATGATCATGATCGCTCGGGTCGCTACGTAGCCGGCGACTACGCCTACAACATGCTCCAGAGCGTCGAGGAGAATGCCATCCTCATGACGAACGGGGATAATGACACCTTTCCGCTCTGGTATGCCCAGGAAGTCGAGGGTATTCGGCAAGATGTCCGTGTGGCCAACCTCTCTCTGATGAACACGCCGTGGTACGTAAAGCAGCTCAAGAATCAGTCGTCGCGGACCTCCGACCCGCTGCCGATCTCGCTGCGAGATGACGCGATCGACGACCTGACGATCATTCCTTGGCGGCCAGACGAGGTGACGCTGCCCGTCAACACGCAGCGCCTATTTGGAGGCGACTCAGCCGGATTGCTGGCAGACGATTCATCGCTGGTGCAGTCGCCCATGCGATGGAATCTGGAGGGCCGGCCCTATGCGCCCGACCCCGAGATCAACCTGTTATATGGCGTCGATCAGGTGGTGCTTAACCTTCTGATGACCAACGCCCAGCAGGATTGGAAGCGGCCGATCTACTTTGCCGTGACGGTTAGCCCGGACGGGCAGCTGGATCTGCAGAACTACTTCCAGCTCGAGGGTCAGGCCTACCGGGTGGTACCGATTGAGCACAATGAGCAGCTGGGCCGTGTCGTACCCGGGTTGACGGCGGAGCGGCTGAAGGGCTTCCGCTTCCGGGGGCTGGATGACCCCGATGTGTACTTCGACGAGAACATCCGGCGGATGGTGGACAACTACCGCAATGTGTTCTCGCACACGGCGGCAAGCATGGCTCGCAACGGTCAGGTTGACGAGGCCCGCGAGCTGCTGGACGACTTCATGAAGGCGGTGCCGTTCGAGACGATTCCGGGCGACGAACGGTCGTATCTGTTTATGTCCGAGGCTTATCGCGCCGTGGGCGAGGTGGAGACTTCGGTGGCGCTGATGATGGAGGCCGAGCCGATTGTGCTACACCGATTGAATCGGGCTTCAGGCGATCGGGACGTTCAGTTGGCGGCTCGGTTTATCGAGCTGATCCGGCTGTCGTATCTGGATGCTGGGGAGTTTCAGGCTGCGGCTGACTTCTCCCAGAGAATCGGGGAAGTGATCGGCGATACCACTTATGGGCAGACTGCCGCGCAGTTTGAGGCGATGTACCGCGAGGCGTTTGGCGGGGATCCGGACTCTGTTTCTGGGGAGTAGGAGGCCGGCTTTGCTCCACGAGACTCGCGCCTCGGCCCGGTCCTACTGAACCAGCAGCGAATGGCTGGCTACGCGTCCGCTCGTGGACGACACAACCACGACGTACGCACCGGGCGCTAGTCCTGATACGCTGACCGGAAGATCGTGGACGCCGGCGCCAAGTGAGTTGTATCGGTTCACCGAGACCTCGCGTCCGAGTACATCCATCAGCACAACTCGAAGGTCGGTGGGCTGTGGTAGACTCACACCCACCAGTGCCTGATCGGCAACTGGGTTTGGGTAGGCTCCTGTGACCGCGAAGTGAGACGGGACGGCCTCCGCTTCTATGGCGGTACCAGATTCGGCCATCGGAAACTGCGTTGAGTAGATGTTGTCGCCCGTTGCTCCGCCGTTACCGTTGGCGGCATTCCCTGTGATGTAGAAGAAGACTGTGCCCGCAGGCGTGCTCGGGGCGTCCCACTCGATGTCGAATGTCCGCGTCGACATACCCGTCGGCGCGTTCGCGTGGGTGATGTAGGCCGAGTTGTTGCTCGCGAACTTGGTATTGGCCGAGTCCACAATCTTCAGCGTGCCGACGTGGGAGTTATTGGCATCGACGACGCTGACCTGGAAGCCGATGCGTTGCGCACCCTCCTGCTCTACCGTGATGGACAAAGCGACCGTCTGGCTGACGCCGTAGGACATCGGAGCTGAAACTGCTATTGATCCCGTGCCCGAATTGGTCGCGTTGCCGAAATGGCAGCCCGAAGAGTTGCAGGTCATGCCATTTTCGGCCGGCGAGCCCGTTCGGCCAGCCGGAGCGCCAGAGGAGTTGGTGCGCGCCTCAAACGGCATCGCCAGAAATCCAACAAATAGAAATGCACCGATAACAATTCGCGTCATGATCCTTTAGCCTCTGGTGCCCGAATCTGGAACGGATGGGCGCCGCCATTGAGGTTTAGCGTGTAGTGGCCTTCGTCGTACGAGCCTTCCAACTCTAGGTAGAAACGGAAGGGCCGGATGACCGCTGCGCAAAGCGCACCCTGCGGGCGCCGTGTTGTGAGCTTTACCGAAATCTGATTGGCGCTTCGCTCTTGGGTGGCCTCGTGGAGCTCGGTGCAGGAGTCAGGGAACGCTCCCTTTACCAGCACCTCGACCGCAACAGGCTGGTCCGCTGGCGGCGCGGTCCGAACAAACACCTCCTGCACCATGGCGTCGCGATACCGATAGACCTGAGTGCCATCGGCAGGCCCAATGACCGTGGTGACACGGCCGTCTTCGGACACCTCATCGCGCTGACCAAACTGATTCTCCGGCTCGGGTGCATCGCGACGGACCGTCGTGCATCCGGCAAAGACCACCAGAATGAGTGCGACCGAGAACGCCCTCATTTAGACTTAGCCTGAAGCAATTTCACATCAGCAGCGGTGCCGTCAGGATTCACCTCTTCACGCGGGGCATCGCCCCAGAGTCGTTCGAGACCGTAGAAGGCCCGACGTTCCGGATTCAGGACGTGGACCACGAGATCGGCATAGTCGAGCAGGATCCACTGCTTGTGCTCGTAACCCTCCTTGTGCCAGGGACGCTCCTGCGCTTCCTCGCGGATCGTGTCGACAACCGCATCGGCGATAGCCTTGACCTGCAACTCGGATTCGCCCGTGCAGACAATGAACATGTCGGCGAAGCCCGAGACGCCTTCAAGGTCCATGACAACGATGTCGAGCGCCTTCTTGTCCAGCGCAGCCTCAACAGCAAGAGCGGCGATCAACCGCAACGGGTTTTGCGTGGTACGCGGAGGTGCGTCTTCCTTGCGTTTCAGTACTTCGGGGATAAAACTCATTGGCAAGGCGGCAGCGTGCCGTCTGTATTCGAATCTAGAAAAGGATAGATAGTAGCGTAGTCGGCTCCGATCACGATTGTAGCATCGAGGAAGTAGTCCGTCCGGATTTCTTCCTGAACCCGATCAGTTCCAAGACCGACGGCACGGGCTAGTGCCTCAGCCGCTCTCGGGTTGCCCACTCGGTCCAGCACGACTGTTCGCGAGCCTTCAAAGTTGGTATGGTTTCCTTGTTCGACCACGTCAAACCCGCGATCGCGCAGGTAGTCCGTCATTTTGGCGGCCAGACCTGTGATGCCGCAGCCGTTGCGAACGTCAACCTGGATGATGTCGCCCAGATCTCCTCTAGCCCTACCGAGAGGTGCGGGATCAGGACCCGTCCACCGAACCACCAGGGCGTAGATGAGGGCAACGGCGACCACCGCCGCCAGTGCAAGCCCTGCATTCAGGCTCGCATTTCGTAACCGCTCAGAATCCAAATCAGTTCGGTGCTTTCAGTAGGACTGTAGGCACCTTGCACTGTCAGTTGCGCCGGTCGTTCCAGAACATGCTTCCCTGGGACGAATCATTGTAACCGAATCGTCCCGAAAAACCCGATCCATACCGGTTGTACCCGCGGTCATATCCGTAGGGAGACATGTAATTCCCCTGCGGGCTTTGGCGGACTGAGAACTGGAATAGCGTGTTTTCAGTCGGGCGGTAGGCTACTTCGGCGTTGCGCAGGAAGATGCGTCCACCGTTTCCGTTCAGTGCGCCGGGCGAGAGATTGCCCGTGGTGCTGCCATCCGGGGCGTAGGCCAGAGCGACGTCCACGCGAGCGGCGAGTTTGCTGGAGAACTGCCAGGCCATCGAGTTCGTGTACATCCCCAGGCTACCGCCGAAGGAGCTGGTCGACATCTCGACGGAGTGACTCATCTTGAAGTGCTCCGGGCTGAAGTACTTGTTCAGCGAAAAACCAGTCCCACCAGCGTCGTACAGACGTACGGGCGAGTCAATCTGGGTAACCTCTGCGCGCAACTGGGCCGAGGCCGGAGTGGTTGTAACTACCACTAGCAGGAAGCAGGCAACAAAAAAAGCGCTTCGCATGGAGTCTTCCGTGATGTTTTGCCGGCCAGAACAGGCCGGACCGTATTATAGACGGTCTTAGGACCGCATGTCAATAACGTATGACTTGCGATTTTAGTTCATGAAATCGGCCCTCTCTAGAGGGCAATTCTCAACGCACCGGATGGGCGCTGTACTTGGCATCGAGACCTCCTGTGACGACACCGCAGCTGCGGTTGTTGTGGATGGTGTACTGGCGTCCAGTGTGGTTTCGTCGCAGCCTGTCCACATCGCGTACGGCGGGGTTGTGCCGGAGTTGGCCTCGCGGGATCATCAGCGGGCGATTGTACCGGTCGTGAGGCAGGCGCTGGCCGAGGCCGGGTTGGCGTATGAGGACTTGTCGGCTGTGTCCGTGACGCATGGGCCCGGGCTGGCTGGGTCGCTATTGGTTGGGCTTAGCTACGCGAAGGGACTTGCTTGGAGTCTGGATATTCCGCTGGTTGGGGTGAATCACCTTGAGGGGCACCTGTTTTCGCTGTTTCTCGGAGGTGCTGAGCCGTCGCTGCCGTTTTTGTGCCTGATAGTTTCGGGGGGGCACACCCAGGTGGTGCAGGTTTCTTCGGACTTCAGCTACGCTACCTTGGGGCGCACCCGTGACGACGCGGCCGGCGAGGCGTTCGACAAGGTCGGCAAGCTTCTAGGATTGCCCTATCCGGGCGGGCCTGAGGTGGATCGGCGGGCGGCGTTTGGAGATCCCACGTTTGTTCAGTTTCCGCGGACGCATTTGAAGGGTGTCGATTTTTCCTTCAGTGGGATCAAGACTTCGGTTCTGTATTACTTGAACGACTTTTCGGAAGATGAGCGGTCGGCTCATTTGGCGGAGCACACGGATGACCTCTGCGCCTCTTTTCAGGCCGCGGTTGTCGAGATGTTGGTCCGGGGATTGGCTAGGGCGATTCGGCAGACTGGCATCAAGGAGATTGGACTCGTTGGGGGTGTTTCTGCAAATAGCGGGCTGCGATTGGCTCTTTCCCGATTTGCTGAGAAGGAACGGCTTCGGGTGTTTGTGCCGGAGATGGAGTACTGCATGGACAACGCGGCTATGATTGCCGCTGCTGGGTATCGGAAGCTGGAGGCCGGACGAGTGAGTTCGTTGGCGTTGACCGCTGAGCCGGGGCTGAAGCTTTGAGCGGGGCTCCACGGACGGACTCTGGAGCGGCTAGCGGCGGCGCGGCAGCCCAACTCGCAGCCCAACTCCGGGAGCTGATCCCCAGCCTCCCCGAGGGCGCCGAGGCAGATTCTATGGACCACTGGCGGGACCGAATCGACCTTCTCGACCGACTCATCCTGACGCTACTGAATGAGCGCGCCGTCTGCGCCAACCGAATCGGCCGCCTCAAGAAGCTCCAGGATATGCCAGTCTACGTTCCAAGCCGGGAGGAAGATGTGCTGCGAAACGTGCGCGACTCCAACCAGGGCCCCCTCCCGGACGCCGCAGTCCGGCATCTCTTCGAACGTATCATCGACGAAATCCGGTCCCTCGAGCGACGCTTTGTTCAGGATGAACAACCCGGCGAGTAGGGGCGTTTGTGCCGCGAAAACCCACCGCGTCGCATGCCCAAGTTTGTTCTGAGAATTGTAGTTGCTGTTTTTGTGCTGGGAGCCGCGCTTGCCGGGGTGGCCAGCTGGATGGGGTTCTCGAACAATACTCCGGCGTTTGAGGAGGAGCGTACCGTCAAGTTGCCCAGCGGATCTTCGCTGGAGGTCATCCAGGACTCGCTGGTGGCCGCGGGCATTCTCGCCGACCGCTGGACTTTCGACATAGTCGCAAGGGGCACCGGCTGGGGTGACCAAATCAAGTCGGGGCATTATGCCTTTACCGCGGGGCAGTCCAACATCGACATCCTCGGGAAGCTGCGTCGCGGCGAGGAGGCTCCCGTCCGGCTGACGATCAGGCGCGGGACGCGGAAAGACTTTGTGGCGCGCGCCGTCGCCGGCATCATGGCCTTTTCCGAGGATGAGTTTCTGGCAGCTCTCGAAGATCCCGAGTTCACCGCCTCCATCGGAACGGACACCTCCCACGTTTTCAGCTTCCTCCTGCCCGACACGTATTTCTTTTTCTGGGAGTCGTCTCCCGAGGTCGTGATCACGAAGGTCAAGGAGACGTTCGACAAGTTCTATGAGGAGGCCCGTGCAGCAGCCGAGGCTGCCGCGCCGAATGGGACCAGTCCGGGACTGCGCCTGAGCAAGGAGGATGTCACCAACATGGCGGCCATCGTCCAGTGGGAAGCCCTGCTCGACTCAGAAAAGCCCCGGATCGCGGGCGTTTACCTGAACCGACTCCGAGATGGATGGCCGCTGCAGGCGGATCCCACCGTTCAGTATGCGCTGATTCAGACCGAGGGTAGCAAGCGACGCCTGTTCAATCGCGACTATAAGATCCGGCACCCATACAACACGTACCTGTCTCGCGGGCTGCCTCCGGGACCGGTCACCAACCCTGATCGTCATTCGATCAGAGGCGTGTTGTCATCTGAAGGCCATGGGTTTTACTTCTTTGTGGCCAAGGGCGATGGCGGGCACATTTTCAGTCGGACGCTGCGTGAGCATCGACGGAATGCGCAGGCGTATTACCGGGTGATGCGGCAGAAGCGGGCTGCTGCAGCCGCGGCCGAGAGTGGGGGCTAGGGCAATCTTGACCTGAGTGCGAGTGGCGCGTACTGTGGGGATTCCAAATACCCCGCATGTGATGAAGCGCGCACTCTCCTTCCTGCTCCTCGGATTCCTTTTCGTACCGGCTGCTTTGGCCCAATACGCTCTTCAGTTTGGATCGGCTGTTGCCGCGGCTGGCGATGACGTGATTGTCGGCGAGGGCCGAAACTTGCTTCAGGCCGGGACTGCCTTTGTCTACTCGCCCGACGCCTCGGGCGAGTACAAGCTGACCGCTCGCCTTTCAGCCTCTGGCGATGGTGCCGCCGACGGGTTCGGTCGCGCCTTGGCTGGATACGGAAGTACAGTAGTTATTGGTGCTCCGTCTGCCTCGACTGTCTATGTCTTTGACAAAACGGCCGCCGCCACGTGGTCCCAGACGGCCGCGTTGACGTCTGATGTTGAAGGGTTTGGTACGACCGTGGCAATAGGCCCCGGGCACATCCTTGTTGGAGCCCCCGGAGGTCGAGGCGAGGCCGGTGTCGCCTATGCCTACCATTCTTCGGACGGTTTTGAGTGGCAGCCCGCTGGCGAGTTCACCGCTCCCGAGGCAGCCGAGGGCGACGGGTTTGGCACCTCTATGGCCTTGTGGAATGATCGCGCGGCCATCGGTGCCCCCGGTTTGAGCGAGCGGCAGGGTGCAGTCTTTACCATGGCGTTTGCGGATGGCAAGTGGGAATCGATCGGAGAGCTTCGTCATCCGGACCCCCGCGAAGGCGATGCCTTCGGGTCTGCAGTATTGGCGGTCTTCGAGTTTGTCGGCGTCGGTGCACCTGGCCGCGATGCCAGATCCGGCGCGATGGTGGCATTCAAGCGCGGCCCTGATGACACTGAGTGGTCGCTCTCCAGCAAGTACGCCCCGTTCGACGCGGTTTCGGGAGAAGCCTTCGGAACGTCTGTGGCCTACGGAGGCGGTCAGGTCCTGGTCGGTGCGCCAGGGATGATCTCGCGCGAAGGCGGTCTGTTTCAGTTTACGCCGGACCCCTCCACCGGACGGATGGCCTCGGTGACCGTGTCTCGACCATCGGCCCTTCACTACCGATCCGGATTCGGTGCTTCGATGGCCGCCAGCGATAACGTCGTAGTGGTTGGCGCCACCGGCCAAGACAACTTCGAGGGCTCAGCCTTCATCTACCCGGTTGAAGGCGCCGAATGGGGCGAGCCGCAGTTGGTCTACTTCGATTCCGGCAAGTTCGAGTCTGTGACCGGCAGCGCCACCGAGTGCGAGGATGAGGACGCCGGCGGCTTCCAGTGCTCGGAGGTGGACATGATGAGCTTCCTCACCCGTGATGACGTTGGCGCGAAGCGTGGCATTCAAATGAGCGACGTCTGGGGCTGGGAGGATCCGGAGACCGGTCGCGAGTATGCGCTGATTGGACGGACCGATGGGCTGTCCATTGTCGATCTCTCGGATCCGTACAATCCGCTATACCTCGGCAACCTGCCCAAGACTGCCACCGCGAACCAGAGCCTGTGGCGGGACGTCAAGGTGTACAAGGACCACGCCTATGTCGTGGCCGATGGGGCCGGTGCCCACCACATACAGATTTTGGACCTTCGACAGCTGCGTGACCTGACGGATGTGCCCGTGGTGTTCGAAGAGACGGCCATCTACAAGGGTGTCTTCAGCAGCCACAACATCGTGATCAACGAGGAATCCGGGTTTGCCTACGCCGTAGGCAGTGACTCCGGTGGCGAATCCTGCGGCGGCGCGCTGCACATGATTGATCTCAATGATCCCGCCAACCCTCAGTTCGCTGGGTGCTTTGCGGACCGTCGAACAGGGCGCTCTGGGTCCGGCACCACCCACGATGCTCAGTGCGTCAACTATCGGGGTCCTGATACGGATTACGCTGGCCGAGAGATCTGCCTCTCATCGAACGGGACGGCACTTTCGATTGCCGACGTGACCGACAAGGCCAATCCGACGGCTATTTCTATTGCCGATTATCCGAACGTGGCCTACACCCACCAGGGCTGGCTGGACGAGGAGCACAGATATTTCTACCTCAACGATGAGGGCGACGAGGTCTCAGGGCTCGTTGACAAGACTCGCACGCTGATCTTCGACCTCACGGACCTCGACGATCCTGTTCTAAGCAGCGAGTTTCTCGCCGAGACCAGTTCCATCGATCACAATCTGTACATCAAGGACAACCTGATGTACCAGACGAACTACCAGGCGGGCCTGCGTATCCTCGACATCACCGACCGCGAGGCGCCGGTTGAGGTCGGATTCTTTGACACCGTGCCCTACGGGCCGAATGACAGTTCGCCGGTGCTGGGGGCGTGGTCGTCGTACCCCTACTTCAAGAGTGGGGTGATAGTGGTGACGTCCGGGCGCGAGGGCGTCTTCTTCCTGAAAAAGAAGACGATTGATACGTAGGCCTAGAGGCCGACGCGGACTCCGATCGAGAAGAAACTCCGGGCGACTTCCTCGCTGACCACTGGCGCGTTGGCCACTTCGCGATAGGGCTGGTAGCTGTCCTCGAAGACTTCGGCCATCACTCCAAAGTCAAAGGCAAACTGGTCGTTGACGAAGTAGCTGAGGCCCAATCCGACCGTGCCCCGGTCGCGGTTGATCTCGGCGTTCTGTCTAGGATCAGGATTGACGGCCAGGCCGCCGCGCAGCTCCAGGTTGTCGAAGCGATAGCCTGCACCGATCCTCACGTTCGTCGTGGACTCGAAGGCTTGTCGAATGGCGAGGTTCTCGTCTGAGAAGGCGTACGTGTCCGAGTCCAGTTCCAACTGGGACCAGTCTACAAACTCCAGGTCTCCGGATAGCGTGAAGCCGCCGGTCTGGAAAGCGATGCCAGCTTCCATGCGCCAGGGCGACTGGACGTTGTAATCGAACGAACCGCGCCCCGCGTCTTCCTCGAAGTCGTCACCGTATTCGAAGGCATCGCCGTTGTCGAACTCGGTGTAGAGGGCCGTATCGTAGTCTTCGCTGACTGAGTACCATGTCGGCGTCTCGATCGAGAGACCCACACGGATGTTCTCAGACACCTGCGCCGAGACACCGCCTCGGAAATTGAGACCGACCATACGGCTTTCGAATCCTTCCGAGAAGTCCAAGTAAGCAAAGTCCGCTGTGCCGCCGGTGCCGTCGTTGTCATTGAAGATGTCCTCTTCCTCGAGTCGGCGGGTGTAACGATAGGTGCCGAAGGGGATGTTCATGCTAAAGCCGACCATCACGTC